>JAZNVF010000059.1:0-20195 GCA_045592685.1 Akkermansia sp.
TCGCTACGCTCGCTGTCATTTTGGGGCAGAAAAATGGTGGATTTGCCTTGTTTTTTAGCCAATTATCCGCTAAAATTTCGGTGACCGCAATTTTGAGGCATCCACTTTTCGGTGACTGTTTTTTTTGAGGCAACACGCGTCTCTCCTTTCAGCTTACGCTTTTTCAGTGAGGTTTGAGCCGATGTTCCACTGCAGGTGAGAAAGGCCGATACGGCGTATGGGGGTGCCGGCAAAGAGGCGTTCGAAATCGTCGGGGGAGAGATTGCTGAGGGTCTGCGGACTGAGGCTTGCAAATTCTGCCGGCATGAGCAGGTGGGGGTCGATGGGTGGTTCCTGACCGGGGCGGGGGCGGTTCCACGGGCAGACTTCCTGGCAGGTGTCGCATCCATACAGATGTTTTCCCTGGGCCTGGCGTATGTCGGGTGGCATGGGGGTGCCGGCCTCGATGGTCCAGTACGACAGGCAACGGCGGGCATCGCAACTGTGGTTGCGAAGGGCTGCTGTGGGGCAAGCCTGTTCGCAGCGCCGGCAGTTGCCGCAGTGAGAGGGCATGGGCGAGTCGCTGGGCAGGGGCAGTGTGGTGAGTATGGTCGCAAGAAAACAGTATGAGCCCCCCCGAGGGCGGATGAGTAAGCCATTGCGGCCTATCCACCCCAGTCCGGCACGGGTGGCAAAGAATCGCTCGCTCACCGGTCCCGAGTCGGTGAAATATCGTTGCTGACCGCCGTAGAAACTGAGGGTTTCGGCAAGATCTGCCAGTTTGCCGGCCAGTAGTTTATGGTAATCTTCCCCCTGGGCGTAGCGGGCAACGCTGCCCGGTGCGCGGCGGGCGTCGGTTCGAGGGTAGTCATAGGTGAGCATGATGACGCTGCGCACCCCCGGCAGCACCAGTTCGGGGTTCAGGCGTGCGGGCAGGTGCCGCACCATCCATTCCATGTCGGCATGTTGTCCGTCTGCCAGCCAGTCTTGCAAGGTGCTACCCTGGTCTGCCTGTGCGGGGGCAACCCCCAGCCCACTGAACCCCAGAGAGCGTGCTGCGTATTCCACTGCTTGTCGGGCAGCCTGCATCATGAGTGTTGTTTGAGCAATTTTTCTGCATGAACCCGCAGCGGGGCGGTTAGTCGGCGTCGTATATTCACGGGGATAGGCAGGGCTTCGATTACGCGCATGGCGGCGTAATCGATTCTCAGGGCGTGCGGGGTTCCGGTTTCAATTTCGGCTTTGATGTAGGCGAGTCTTTGCATGTTGGCCGAGGCTTCTTTGTTGCCGAGGTCTGCTGCTTTTCTGTAAAGTTGCAGGGCGACGGTGAGGTCACGAGAGGTGCCGATACCACGCTCGTACATGGCAGCCAGATTGTTGATGGCGCGGGGGTCTTTCACTTTTTCGCCCAGTTCGTAGCATTCGAATGCCAGTTGCGGCATGGGGCGAGGGAGCCCGAGACCTGTCATGTAGGCGTGCCCCAGGTAGAAGAAGACGTTGGGTGTATATGGGTCTTGTTTTGCCTGTGCCCGCAGTAGCTGCAGAGCCAGGCGGGGGTTAGCATAGGGTCTGCTCTTGTCCATGAGATATCGAGCCATTTCAACTCGTGCGCGACCTACATCGGCATTGGCTGCCTTCAGCATCCAGCTTACGGCTTCTTTGTCGGATTTTGCGCAGCCGAACCCTTTTTCGCTGTAAAGAGCGTAGCGGTACATGCTTTCACGTTGTACTCGTGTGGATTCCGGGTGAGTCGGGTCGAGTTGCAGGGCGTTCTTAGCCAAATCGTGAGCTAGTTTGGCTGCTTTTTCCGGTTGAGGTGAGAGCCCTTTGCGGCGCCCTTCATAAACGTCCAGCAGCAGTTCGGCCGCCAGGGGGTGCCCCCAATGAGTGCAGCGTTCCAGCATGGCGGTTACACCGTGTATTCCGGATATGTTTCGGTCGTCCAATATGAAAGCGGCGCGGGTATAGAGCCCCTCTATGTCACGGGGGCGCGCCTCGCGGGGGGGGGCTTCCACTGCGTAGCTCAGGGGGAGCATGGTAGTGAGCAAAGCGGTGAACAGTACGGCGCTGGTGGGGTTAATTCTCAAGGCTGCTGAGATAATAGTTGATGATTAATTGACCGAAAAAGAGGTAAATGAGTGCCCCGGTGATAAAGGCTGGTCCGAATGGTATGGGGTGCCCTCTGCCTATGCGGGCGATAAAAGCCTGCACCAATCCCACAAAACTGCCTGCTACCAGAGCGAATATGACGCCTTGCCAACCGCAAACGGCACCGATGCTCATGGCTATGAGTGCATCTCCGCTGCCCATGGCCTCTTTTCGGGTGCGTATACCCCGGCAGTTCCCGCTGAGGCTCTCATGTTCTTCGAGGTCGAGCACAGTGCCGTCCGCCAGTACGGCTGTGCCGACAGAGAAGGTGATATCGCCGGGGGGGAGGTTGCTTACTGAGATATCCGCCCCGGAGAGTGTTACGCGATTGGCGTTTTCCATGAATAGTTCGCTCCACAGGTAGGTATCGCTGCCGATTCGCAGCTCAAGGTCATCGCCGGCTTGTCGCAACTGCCAGGGTTGTGCCTGGTCGTAGTGTGCAGTCCGGTTCCCGAACATCAGGCGCCCCATCAGCGCTACGATTTTGAGCAGCAGGTAGCCGCTGAAAGCACCGATCAGGCTCCACAAAAGACCATCCGTGGTGCTGATTGCCTGTGGCTCCACCAGCCAGGGGGCTGCCAGTGCGGCGAGTAGTCCGGCGGCTGCGGCTGTGTTGGTCAGTACTGGCAGCACTATCATTTGCTCCCAATCGATGCTCAACACGGCCAACATGACGGCAACCCACACGCTCAGCAATATCTGTGCCGGTAGCGGGTCGGCGGAAAAGTTCCACGCCACGGCTGCAAAAAGCAGCGCTGTTGTCAGCTCTACCAGACAGTAACGCACTGATATGGGCTGATTGCAGCATGCGCTGCGCCCCCGCAGTACCAGCCAGCTTACTATCGGTATATTCAGAAACCATGGTATCTCTTTCCTGCATTCCGGGCAGAATGAGCGCGATGGTTCATTCACACTCAGTCCCCGTGGTAACCGGTAGATCACCACGTTCAGAAAGGACCCTATGCAGGCCCCGAACATTGCGAAACACAGCGGTAGTAACCACGGCGTTTCTTCGTTTATGCTCAGTGTATAGTTGTTCAGCTCTTCCAGCATGTGCCGCCATTATACCACATGCGCCGCAGCCTGAAAAGCGATTTTATGCATGGTGGCATCATTTCTCTTTTTGTGCAGTTGCTCAATTATGTTCACTACTTATTTATTGTGCCTTTTTCAGAATTAATATTCTAGAAAAGTTTAATTTTTTCAATTTTTAGTATTGACAAACTGATAATTTTCGCTATACTCTGTCGCACATGAGAGCTACCATCACAATTCTGAGCGTCATAATGCTGATGTGCAGTGCGATGGCCGAGACCGTCACGGCCCTTCGACCTGCGATAAATGAGGCGGCCGCGAAGCATGGCGTGGACCCCGTGTTAATGGAGGCAATCATCCGCCACGAGTCTGCGAATGCAACGTCGTATTCAGCCCGCCGCCGGAACAATCTGGCGGGTATAATGGGGCGCAAGGGACAGCGCAGGTATGAAAGTAAAGAGGCCTGTGTGGATGACCTTGCTCGAATTCTGGCAAAATATCGGGCTAAAGGCCGGGTAACCGTAGCACAGATTGCCCGCGTGTATTGCGCCAGTCATGGTTCGTGGACTCGCCATGTAAATGGTCTGATGGGCCAGATTCGTAAAGGCAAGTTCGGTGAGCTGGAGCAGCAGGCGAACGCTGAGTGACAGCCGTCGTAATTCATAAGATTTTCCACGCCTTACATGGCCAATTTGGTGATGTAAGGCGTTTTTGTGTGCGAGCTGCCAGAGCCATGAATCGAAAATTAAGAAAATACACACGCGTGGGGGTGCTGATGCTTATCGGATTATGGCTTTTGTACAATCTGGTAGGGTGGGGATTCTGTGGTTCGTATGCAGAGGTTGGCCCCGGGGTGCGGCTGAGCGGTTTTCTGTTGTGGGGTGGGCTGCTGAGTCTGGGGCCGATATTTCTGGCTGCTCCTCAGGTAACGTCGAAGGGTGATATGAAATGGACAGCTTCGCTGTCGCTGCCACGTTTTGTTCCGCTGCTTTGCTGGCTGGGGGTATTGGTTTGGTGTGTGGAAATTCCGGTGGGGGCTCCGTGTTCTGTTCAAAGTGATGCTGAGTTGCTTGCTGTTGTGGCTCCTTTGCTGTTGATGCTGTGGCTGAGTCTGGGTGTTCCTGTTCTGGCGCTGCTGGTGTGGGGTGGTGAGAGCCTAGTGCGGGTGTTGTTTCGTTTGCGTTGAAAAAAAAGCAAGCCGCAGTCATTGCGACGGCGGCTTGCAGGTGAGAGAGTTGGTTTCTTGTGTTCGGTATAAGCAACCCGTACAGGGGTTATCTGAGCTTGAGCACGTCCACCACGGCGGAGGTTATCTCCTTCATGTCGTCCAGGCAAAGCTCACCCATGTGGGCAATACGGAAGGTCTTGTCTTTCAGCCCGCCATAACCATTACCCAGCTGCATGTTCAGTTCGGCAAGCCCTTTGTTGAGCTCGGGGATGGAAATGAGCTCGGAGCAGCCCTTGGGATGGGCATCGATGACGGTGAGGGTTTTGGAAAGGTAATTGCGGTTGGGGTACACGCGGAAGTATTCGTCTGCCCAGGCGCGGGTGAACTCGGCGCACTGCTCGTGGCGTGCGAAGCGGGCCTCGATACCCTCCTCATTCACGATGTGTTGCAGCTGCTTGTCAAGGGCATACATCAGAGAAAGGCAGGGGGTTGATGTGTACTGGTAGTTCTTCTTGTCGATGAAGTCCCACAGGGTACGCAGGTCGAAGTACAGACCACGGGTAGGAACTTCGGCGGTGCGCTCGTAGGCTTTTTGGCTCATGGCGCAGATGGCCAGACCGGGCGGCAGAGCCAGAGCCTTCTGGGTGGAGGTGATAAGTACGTCTATCCCCAGCTTGTCAGTCTCAATTTTCGAACCGGCAGCAGATGAAACGGCATCAACCAGCCATACCACATCCGGGTATTTCTTCATGACCTCGGCAATCTCTTCCACCGGATTCTGAATGCCAGAGGATGTTTCATTGTGTGTCACGGTGATGACGTCGTATTTGCCGGTTGCTAGTGCGGCATCCACCATCTCCGGGGTGGTGGGTTCGCCCATTTCGCTGGAGAATTTGTCGGCGGGTATGCCGTTGGTCACAGCCATCTTGTACCACTTGTCACCGAATGCACCAACAGAGAAAACAGCTGCACGCTTGGCTGTGCAGGAGCGTATGGCTCCTTCCATCAGCCCCGAACCGGACGAAGTGGAAAGCAGGATGCGGTTGTCCGTATAAAGCACTTTCTGCATGTTGTCAGATATACGCTTCTGAATCTCAGAGGCTTTCTTCGAGCGGTGCCCAATCATCGGCAGACTCATTTCGGAGAGGATGTCCTCCGACACAACGGTCGGACCAGGTATAAACAGTTTGATGGCCATAGGCGGAAATTCGTTTTCGTGAACACCGTCCTTTTACCATACCCAACCGATAAAAGCGAGAAGAAAGTGCGTTGTTGACAAAAAAGGATGTTGCAATATGACGCGAAAGGTGTAAAATGGCTGCATATATGAAGTACCTCAGCCGTTCCGTAGCTCTGTTGATGGCGATATTCTGTCTCTGCCCCTGCGAGGCAGACGCACAGACGCGCAAGCCCGCCAAACCTAAGAACCCGCGTATTGTTAACCGCGTAGCCGCTACGGTAAACGGCCGTCCCATTACCTCCAGCGAGGTGCGTTCGCGCCTGGCTCCTTATGTGCGGGAACTTCAGATGCTCTACCCTCGGCAGGGACCCCGTTTCAATGCTGAGCTGCTGAAGGCCAAGAAAGCTGTACTCAATGAGCTGATAGAGCGTGAGTTGGTACTCTGTGAGTTCGAGACAGCCGGGATGATGATACCTGAGAGCGCCGTGAATGAGGAAATTAACCGTCGTGTGCTCACCCAGTTCAACGGAGATCGTGATGACCTGCTTGCGACCCTGCGCAAGAGCGGTATGAGCTTTAGCGAGTATCGCGATTCCGTCCGGCGCGAGATAACGGTGATGGCCATGCGCAATTCCCGTTATGATCGCGGTATTCCCCCCACCCCCGATGAGATTCGCGCTGAGTACCAGGCCACCAAGTCGGACTACCGTGACATGACCAACGACTCCATTCGTTACGACAAGATTTTTATTCCTGTTCACAATGAGGATGACCCCAATGCTACACCGGAGATGCAGTTTGCTCTGGCAGAGCAGGTGACCAAGGCTATCAAGTCCGGGGAGATTTCATTTGAAGATGCTGCTCGCCAGTACTCGAAGGACATACATGCGCAGGATGGCGGCAAGTGGCCGTACATCAAACGCAAGGATTTGGCTGTAGAGTTTGCCAATATCGTGTTCTCGCTGCCGAAGGGCAAGCTGACCGGCCCTCTTGTGGATCGCATGGGTTTTACCATCGTACGTGTGACCGGCAAGCGCCTGGCACCGGCTCCCTCGCTGAATGCCCGTGGTATCAAGGATCGTGTAGATGACTCTGTGCGCCGCAAGAATAATGAGCGCCGCTATCGCGCCTGGGTCGACCGTCTGCGCGAGAAAGCTATTATTCGCACTTATATTTGATGCCATTGCCGCAGACCAATCGGCATAAGGCCTTTTCAAAACCCTGCAATTTTGCTTGCAAATTGCAGGGTTTTGCGTTACCCTTGGAGCGCGATGAATATCAAACTGTTTAAGGATCTCTGCGAGGCAACCGGTGCATCCGGTTTTGAGTACGGCATTCGTGACCTCATCATTCAGGAGATGACGCCCCTGGCGGACTCCATCAGCGTCGACAATATCGGCAACGTGACAGCCGTCATCAAGGGTAAGAGCAGCGATAAGAAGATTATGTGCGCTGCTCACATGGACGAAATCGGCTTCATTGTGCGCCATATTGATGATAACGGCTTTATCCGCATTCTGCCCCTGGGTGGTTTCGACCCCAAGACTCTCACCGCTCAGCGTGTTATCGTACACGGTACCAAAGACCTGCCCGGCTGCATGGGGGTGAAACCCATCCATGTCATGAGCCCTGAGGAGCGTACCAAGATGCCCGCTGTCACCGACTATGTGGTAGACGTCGGTCTGCCCAAGGAAGAGGTAGAGAAGTATGTGTCGCTTGGCGACTCCATCACACGCGTGGGTGACCTCATTGAAATGGGTGACTGTCTGAACGTGAAGAGTATCGACAATCGCGGCGGTTGCTACCTGCTCATTGAGGCTATCCGTGCTCTCGTTGCCGCCGGCGAGAAACCCTGCTACGACCTCTACGCAGTATTCTCCGTGCAGGAGGAAGTGGGGCTGCGCGGCGCCCAGGTGGCCACTCAGGCCATACAGCCCGATTTCTCCTTTGCGCTCGATGTGACCATCGCGTTCGATACCCCCGGCTCCGGCAGTCACGACAAGTGCACCGTGCTCGGCAAGGGAACGGCTATTAAGGTGTACGACGGTACGCTCATAACCGACAACCGCATGGTCAAGTTCATGCAGGCTCTTTGCGAGGAGAAGGAAATCCCCTACCAGCTGGAGCTGCTCGCCGCTGGTGGTACGGATGCCGGCGCCATGCAGAAGTTCTGTGCTGGTGGTTCTGTTGCCGGAGCCGTTTCCATTCCTGTGCGCAATGTGCACCAGAGCATCGAAATGGCTCACAAGGTGGATATTCAGGCCAGTGTTGACCTACTGGCTGCCTGCTTCTCATCCCTCACCCGCTGGGATTGGAGCTGGGAGCGCAAGGTGCGCACTCTGGCGAAGTAAATATAATATACCTTTCGGGGGGGAGCGGTGGTTGCACCGCTCCCCTCTCTTTTTCTCCAGCCCTGTGTGAAAGTTGAAACAGGGCTTGCCAGGTACTTGCTGCTGTCGTTCATTCTGCTGCGGGATTTCAGGAATGCCGGGTGACAGAAATAGCCGCGCTCTGCATAGACATTCCGATTGACTTGAGGGATGTTGTGTGCTAATATGCTGCGACTTCAAAACCTCAAACCGCTTATGACTTTTTACGAAGAACTCGAATGGCGCGGGCTTGTGAACCAGATTTCCAGCCCCGATCTGATTGAAAAGCTCAACAAAGGCGGGCTGACCTTCTACATCGGCACAGATCCGACGGCGGACAGCCTGCATCTGGGCCATTATTCCAGTTTCCTCATTACCAGACGTCTGCGCCAGGCCGGCCACACGCCGCTGCTGCTGGTGGGGCTGGCTACAGGGCTCATCGGCGACCCCCGTGGTACTGTGGAGCGCGAGCTTAAGCAGAAGGAGGAGGTGTTCCGCAACTACGAGGCGCTGAAGGCCCAGGTGGAGCAGCTCTTCGGATTCGAGGTGGTGAACAATTACGACTGGATTAACCAGCTCAACGTCATCGACTTCTTCCGCGATTACGGCAAGTTTATCAACGTGGGCTACATGCTCACCAAGGACCACGTGCGCCGCCAGATGGAGAGCGGTATCTCATACGCTGAGTTTTCTTACATGCTGATTCAGGCCATTGACTTCAAATACCTGCACGAAAATCGTGGTGTCGACTTGCAGGTGGCCGGCAGCGACCAGTGGGGCAACATCACCACCGGTATCGAGCTTATCCGCAAGACTACAGGCGATGAGGTCTACGCCCTCACCATGCCGCTCGTCACGGACTCCCAGGGCAACAAATTCGGCAAGAGTGAGGGCAATGCTCTCTGGCTCGATAAGAACAAGACCTCGCCCTACCAGCTCTACCAGTTCCTTATCAATTCAGAGGATTCTCAGGTGATTACCTACCTTAAGCGCCTGACTTTCCTGACCCCCGAGCAGATTATGGAGATAGAGGCTGAGCACACAGCTCACCCCGAGCAGCGACTGGCTCAGCAGGCACTGGCTCGAGAAATCATCACCGACCTGCATGGAGCCGAGGAGTATGAGCGAGCCGTGGATATCTCCCGCAAACTTTTTGCCGGTGACTTCAAGAGCCTGAGTCTGGCTGATGTGAAGGCCGGCATGAGCAACGTACCGCACGTTAAACTTACTCCCGGCGCGCTGGTGGATGTGCTGGTGAGCAGCAAGGTTTGCACCTCCAAGCGAGAGGCTCGCGAGTTTATTAGCAACGGCGCTATTTCTCTGAATGGTGACGTGGTGAAAGACCCTGCCTTCGATGTGACGCCCGAGCTGGCCATTGGCGGAGAGGTGCTGGTCATTCGACGTGGCAAGAAGAAGTTTTACCTCGGCGAATTCTGATACTAACATGCGGCGCACTCTCGCCTCAGCAACTTTGACAGCCCTCTGCCTGAGTGCAGTGCAGGGGGCTGAGCCGCAGAGTGCCATGCCGCCGGCTCTTATCGAGGCCATTGCCGGGAATGAGCCCTATCGTTCACTCGTGGAGTACGGGTTGCCGCTTATCAATACAACGGGGGAGATAGAGACCCTGCCGTCAGAGCTGCGTGGCAAGCGCGCCACCGGCATGAAACTCGCTCTGCTGGAGCAGATGGTGAAGGCCAGAGAGGAGCGCCATCGCATTTCCTCTGAAAACTATGCTGCCACGGCTCGACGCGCGCAGGAGCTGGGGGCACCGACATCATTTGCCCTCTATATGAAGTTGCTGGCCGAAGGTCAGCTCAGTTCGCGCGAACGCTACACGGTGCGCGAGGCTCTCAATAGCCTCTACCGGGATTATCGGGTAAATGTGCTGGAACTGCGGCTTTTTGTCGAGACATCGAACCTTGATGCCGCTGATCTGTTGACCATGGGCGATTGGTTGCCGATGGAGAAGCTGTTCAATCTGGTAAAACCCGGAGATAGTACAGAGCCGGAACTCGCTCAGCAGTACAGAGACCTGGGGGTGCTCACCCTGGAGCTGGCTGACATTTACGCCGGAATTCAGAACTCGGCACAGGCGGAACGCGCCGTAGCCCAACTGCTGCCCCTGTTGCAGCGCTATGTGGCCACCTTGCCGCTGCGCGAACTTGTATCACCCGTGCAATTACAGCAGTTCCAGGCTCGCTATGGACTGCTGTACGGGGCTGTATCCCAACTCGATGCACAGCGACTGCGCGTGCGGCAGGCGAACTATTATGATTCCGTGAAGCTGCGAATCATTGACACTTTGCTGAACTGAGGCCGGGGGCTCAGTATTCCCTTTTTTCTTGACTTCCGGGTGCTACTGTGGTAGTGGTGTAGCATGTTTAGACGCTATCTTCTGATGGTGAGCTGTGCTTTGGCATTGATTGGCAGCACAGTAGTATATGGTGGAGGAAATGAATGGACCTCTCCGCACAGCCTGGAGTGCGAAACTGCGGCGTCGGTTTCTCTCATACCCTTTCCTCAGCAGGTCAAATGGTTAAAAGGTTCTCTGAAAGTGACCGGTAAGGAACCTCGCCTCTCGGGGGATGTGAATGACATGCTGCTTACCTCACTGGCTGATTATCAGGCCGGGCGCATGCAGGGCAACGGCATATTGCCGGTGCAGTGCAAACTGCAGCAGAATTTTTTGCCCGCTGAACAGGCCGGTGAGGGGTATCGCTTAAACATCAGCAAAGATGGTGTGCAACTCACCGCTGTGACTCCTGCCGGGTTGCTCAATGGTTTTCAGACCTTGCGGCAGATGCTGACCACCGGGCAGGGGAATTTGCCATACTGCGATATTACCGACTGGCCCGCTTTCCGCTATCGTGGTTACATGCAGGACTGCGGGCGTAATTTCCGCAGTGTTGAGCGACTGAAACAGGAACTCGCCCTTGCCGCTCAACTGAAAGTCAATCTCTTCCACTGGCACATGACAGATTATCCCGCCTGGCACGTGGAGTGTAAGTGCTACCCTCAGCTCAATGCTCCTCAGCACCGTACCCGCGATAAGAATGAAACCTACACTTATGAGCAGATTCGGGAGGTGTTTGCTTATGCCGCTGCGCGAGGAATCACTATTATTCCCGAACTCGATATGCCCGGCCACAGCGCCTATTTCGAGCGTGCATTCGGCTTTAAGATGCACACCCCGCAGGGTATGAAGATAGTAGGTGAGTTGCTGGATGAGTTCTGCCGCGAGATTCCCGCAGATATCTGCCCCATCGTCCATTTTGGAGCTGACGAAGTGCGTATTCCGAATGCTGCCGAATTCGTGGATTTCGTGACCAAAAAACTCCAGAGCCACGGCCGTACCCCCATGCAGTGGGCCAGCAGCCGAGACCTGCCCGTGGGGACGCACTCTATTGAGCAGCGCTGGGGAGAGGGGGCGGATATGGTGGCTAAATCCATTCCCGCTGAGCGCATTAAACGCCGCGCGTTCGATTCCACCATGGGCTATGCAAACCTGCTCGACCCCGCACTGCTGGTACGCCGCTATTTCTTCATGCGGCCCTGTGGTTCTGCTAAGGGCGATGAGAAGAAACTCGGCTCCATTATCTGTATCTGGCCTGATGGTAAGGTGGATAACAAGAAATATATACCCGGTATGTGCTCCATGTGGCCCGGTATGATGGCTATGGCTGAGCGTGCCTGGAAAGGCGGCGGGGCAGATGGTGACCACTTGCCGCTCGATATGCCCGCTGCCACGACCGAGGCCGGGCGCGCCTACGCGCTCTTCGAGCAGCGCATGCAGCGCCTGCGCGGGGCACAGTTCGCCGGTGAACCGTTCCCGGTATGGTCGGAATCCGGCATGGAATGGACGATTATCGGTCCGGTACAAACGACTTATGTCACGCCCTTGCGAGATGATGTGATTGATGGTCGTATTGACGGAATCGGCATTCGCACCGCTTACGGCGCCAACCTGTACTTCCGCACGCGACCCGATACCGGTTACCTGGGTATGTTCCCCACGGTGCACCCCGGCCACACCGTGTGGGCTGTCACGACCATACATGCTGACCGGGCTGGTAAGCAGAAGTTCATGGTGGGGTTCGATGCGCCCGCGCGCTCCAATCGGCGCTGGTCGGGGGTGCCGAAAAATGGCACCTGGTCACAGACCGGTACCCGTATCTGGCTCAATGGGGTCGAAATCCTCAACCCCCGTACCTATCGCCTGGCCGGGCAGAAACACCACCCCGGCAATGCCTGGAACTTTGAGACTCCCCTCGACCCCGAAGAAATATGGTGGGTACAGGAACCCATCGAAATCGAACTCCGTAAGGGCGAAAATACCTTTGTTATCGAGCAACCTTACGTCGGTGAATTCCAATCCTGGGGTGTTTCCCTCATACCTGTCAAGGAGTAATAACAGAACCGGATTTTTGTTTTGAGGCCGCACTTTGGTATTGAAAGTGCGGCCTTAGCTGTATATAATGCCCGCATGAGCAGTTTCGATGCAATTGAAAACAAGATGCAGGCCGTGGGCCTGTCTGCCGCCGCTATCAATGCTTTCCGCCATAGTGTGCAAGTGTTGGAGAGTAAACAGAGCATGTTGATACCCGAGAGCGATATCGTACCCGCAGAGGGTGTGGCCGATTGGGAACAGCTGGTGGCTGCTACCCCGGCTGCAGAGGCTGATTTGCTGGCGCAGGCGGTGCTCATCAAACTGAATGGCGGGCTGGGTACGAGCATGGGCTTGCAGAAGGCCAAGAGCCTGCTGGAGATTAAGCCGGGCGTGACGTTCCTGGATTTGATTGTGCACCAGGTCAAGAGCCTGCGTGCTGCTGCCGGGTACCCTGTCAACCTGTTGCTCATGAACTCATTCTCCACCAGTGAGGATACCATGGCGCACCTCGCCCGCTATGCGGAGGACGGCTTTGCCGACCCGGAGAAGGTGGAGATGATTCAGAACCGCGTGCCCAAGTTGCTCACCGAGACTCTGGCCCCGGTGAGCTACCCCGCTAACCCGGAGTTGGAGTGGTGCCCGCCCGGTCATGGTGACATATACCCGGCTCTGCTGGGCAGCGGCTGGCTCGATAAGCTGCTGGCCGCCGGGGTGAAGTATGCCTTCGTGTCGAACTCCGACAACCTCGGCGCGCAGATGGATACGCGATTCCTGCGCTGGTTCGCCGAGAGCGGAGCTCCCTTTGTGATGGAGGTCACCCGCCGTACCGAGGCCGATAAGAAGGGTGGCCACCTGGCTACCCGCGCGGCCGATGGTCAGCCCATTCTGCGCGAGATTGCCCAGTGCCCGGCAGAAGATGTACCCGCTTTCCAGGATATTGACAAGCACCGCTATTTCAATACCAACAACCTCTGGATTCGCCTGGACTCCCTGCGCGATTTCCTCGCGGCCAACGATGGTGTGCTGCCCCTGCCGGTCATCTGCAACAGCAAAACTGTTGACCCGAGAGATGCCGCATCCCCGGCCGTTTACCAGCTCGAAACAGCCATGGGGGCGGCTATCCAGTGTTTCCCCGGAGCGCGTGCCGTGTGTGTGCCCCGCAGCCGTTTCTTCCCGGTCAAGACATGCAGCGACCTGCTGCTGCTGCGCTCAGACGCCGTGGAAATCAGCCCCGATGGTCTCATGTCCCTTGCTCCCGAGTGCGGCGGCGTGGCGCCCATTGTGCAGCTTGATAGCAAGCTTTACAAGCTGGTGGATTCGCTCGACTCCCTCGGCGTACCCAGCCTGAAGAACGTGAGGAAACTCACCGTCACCGGTTCTCATACCTTTGCTCCCGGAGAGTCTCTCTCCGGCGAGGTAACCGTGTAACCCATGCCGGTTTCGCCCCAGAAACGCAACGAACTCCTCGAGCGCATGAAGGCGCTCGGGGTCGTGGAGCGTGACATTGAGGAGACCTTCGTGCGCGGCAGCGGCAAGGGCGGGCAGAAGGTGAACAAGACGAATAATTGCGTCTGCCTCGTGCACCGTCCTACAGGTCTCGTTATCAAATGTCACCGAGAGCGCGAGCGGGAGATTAACCGCTTTCTCGCGCGCCGCGCGCTCTGCGATGAGCTTGACCATCGCCTCAATGGTGCCCCCAGTCCTAAGCAGATGGAAGCCATACGTGCCCGCAAGCGCGGTAGCCTGCTGAAAAATATCAGTATCGTGCAGCGCAAAAACGTGTGAATGTTGAACACGTTGGCAGCTCGCAGAGTCTAACGGAAGGAGAACGGGCGAGCCGAAGCGGCAGAGCTGCCGCTGCTCTGTGATAACAAATATGCGTGTGAAAAAATGAGTCGAAGCCGGACATGGTGGGGAATCGGGGGCGTGTGGTGCAGTGTATTTCTGTGCCTGGCCGTACGGGCGATGTTGCCCGATTGGGAGCACAGCCGGGATGAAGAGTGGGCGCGCATGTGGTGCTACCTGACAGCGGCTGTGGCCGGTGCTCTGTTGCCGTGGCTGATATCCCTGCGAGCCGTATGGAGTACCCGCCTGGGGGCAGGTTTGGGAGGGCTTGCTGCGTTTGCGCTTTTTGCTGTTGCCTGTGGCGATTGGGGGTCAGCGATGAAGGAATGGCCGTGGGCGGCAGGTTGTGATATGTTTCTATGGGGCGGGTTCGGGCTTTTTCTGCTGGCCGGGCTGTTGCCCAGTTTGCGGCGCAACCTGCGTATGGCGACGGCGCCGGAAGGCGCGGGGCTGCGCCGGGCAGGGCGGGTGCTGGTGGCGTTGGCAGGCGGGTTCGGGCTGTTTGTTCTTACAGTTTTGGCCGGTTTGATAGTGGCATTTGACCGCAGTGAATTGCACTGGTGGGAGTGTGCGATGGTATACCCCTTGAGTGTTGCCATGTTTGCCCCGATTTTCTGGCCGGTTGCGGAGTTATTGCCGCGTGGGCGGTGGCAACGTGTGAGTTATCGCCTGTTCCTGTACCTGCTGTTACCCGGTCTGCTGGCGGCGGCTCCTGCTTATTTGCTTGAGGGGGACATGTTGCTCCCCGGAGAACCGCTTATGAGTGTACAAGCCCTCATGGTGGTGATACCTCTCGCGATAGCTTTGTTCCTGTGGCGCTATGTTCACCACTGCATAGCTGAAAGCTCACGGGAAAAGTGAAGTAACCATCAAATTAAAATTAACTGTTCGCCGCAGATGACGACTGCGATGAAAAAGGTGGTGCCGCCGATGGTGGCTGTAACGGCGGAAGTGGCGATACTGAGGGGGACATCCACGCCCCAGGAAATGGCGGCCACGAGGGGTTTACGCAAGTAGTTGCCGAGGGTGCGTCGCTCCGGCAGGATGGCGAGTTCCCGGGGCTCACCGTTCTTTTTGAGCAGGTCGGCACTCCAGAAATGCCAGCCGGTACAGAGGGAGTCGGGAATTTTGCATCGGATTCCTTTCGGGAGGTCTTCCTGTTTGATTGGGCGGGCTTTCCGGAAGTCGAACTCGGCGGCTTTTATCAGCTCAGGTGCTTTTTCGCTCAGTTTCAGTAGGCAGCGCTCCGGTTTCGGGGCGTTCAGGTAAGTCTGGGCCTCTTCGTATTGCGCGCGCGTGCCCCAGTGTACAGGGTCCGGGTACCAGTCCATGAAGTTGGGCGCATAGCGCATGTAGCGCACCTCGCATTCCATGTAATAGTCACCATTGAGTTGGTAGAGCCCGGTGTAGGTGTCGAGGTGAATGGTGGGTACGGCTTTGCCGATGCTGTCCAGTTTGGCCCCGATGTTGCTGGATACGCAGGCGGGTAACAACAGGCAAAGTATGCCTGCAAGGAAGTAGATGATTGATTTCATGGTATGAGCAGAGCTGGAATGCTGAGAATCCCGGTTATCGTGTAGAGCGCGGCATTGCCTATCAGCGTTAGCGGGACATCCACCCCCCACGAGACGACGGCTACCAGCGGCGTGCGCAGATGGTTGCCGGTGGTGCGCTGCTCGGGCAGGAAGTTGACCTGCGCTTTCCGGGGGTGAGGGTTGTAGTCCGCACTCAGCGCGCGAAAGTTGCAGCAATAGGCTGAGGGTATGGGATTGAGCGACTTGGGCTTGGCGGTACCTGTCGCGTGCTTGTAATCAAAATCGGCAGCCGGTATCACTTCGTACCCCTCCCGCGCCAGCAGGTAGCGTGTGGGGGGAGGTGCCTGGGCATCCGGTGGCAGTTCGCTATGCTCGGCCGTGTAAACCAGATGACCGAAACTGAACTCGATGATAGGTGTCTGAAACTCCTGATAACGCACCTCGCATTCGGTATAGAGCTTGCCGTTCAGAGTATATTGACCTGTTTTATAGCCAATGGGAACGGCTTTGCCCATGCTGTCGAGCCTGGCGCCCAGGTTGCTGCTCACGCCGATGGAATCGCAACCGACCGTTGAAAGGGCCATAGCGACGCTCACAATAGGGAGCAAGCAGAACATCAGAAGTTTTTTCAATCGAGTCATCAGGCCAAGTATAAGTTGCTGATTTTGTAAAGTCAAGGCTTTTTATCACGGCAGGCTTTCGCCGCAGAGGTAGAGGAGGCCGATGAAGGGTGATGCCAGAATGGTTCCGGCTCCGATGACGGTTGCCTCGACGGTGTTGAGGACGAGGTTGCCGGCGGTATCGAGCACCCATACGGGGGGCAGCGCTGCTTTCTGCCCGAGGCTGCGGGGGAGTTCCTGCGAGGGTAGCGCGGCGATGGGATAGGGATATACGCCATTCTGTTCTTTGCGCCTGAATTTGTAGGGGCTTTCGTCGGTGAACTGCTTGTGGCGGGTGGCAATCCAGTCGCGCTCGTTCATGATGGTGTGGGTGAATCGGCGGGCGTTGGCAAAATCAAAATCTTCAGCCTTCACCATCGGGGGGATATATCCCGGCTTGTCTTTGCTTCTGACGGGGTGGCTCTGATATTTGTAGCCGCTGCGGACTTCCCTGATGCTCTCCAACAGTACCTCGGTTTCCACATCGGTGAGCTCGAACAGGTAGGTTTGCGCCGTGCTCATGTCCGGTGTATATGTGGGGGTGCCGTGGTAGAAGGTATTGGGTGTCTTGTTCCGGCTGCTGAGCAGGGGGATGTGTTCCTCTGCCATGGCGACGGTGAGGGCGCTGTAGTATTTGCCGTTCCGTTCGTAGTAGACGGCTTCTCCCTTTTCGGGAACGACCACGGGCACGCGCCGGTTGCTGAGTTGCTCGGTCAGGTTAAAGCTGGTGCAGGCGCTCAGGCTCAGCAGGGTGAGAACTGTGAGCAGGTGAAGTAGGGGGGCATAGTGCATCGGCATTCAGTTGTTTACTTGTCAGCCTCTGCTTGTTTTTGCCCAGTTTCACCTTCTTCTTGCAGAGCTTTTTGGTTCAGGTAGTGAACCACTGCAATCGGTACACCGAACGCCAGAATGAGCACTAATGGTATGAACACGAAGAGGAACAGGTTGAGGTAGCGCGTGCAGGTGGGATCGCCGGCCTCGCTGCCGATGCGCCACCAGCGGTACATCTGTGTGGGGCTCCAGTTCACGCCTGAGTTCGGCGTGATATGCAGCAACCCGCGCCGGGCCATGGCTTCTATCACGCCGCGATCACTGGCAATTTTGTATTGGGCGTTGGCCAGTTCGGGTTCGCCCACACTGTCGTAGTACAGGCCGAGTTCCCAGGGGGCTCGCGGGTCGTTGTAGCGATCACTGGCGGTGTTGAGCATTTTGAGGGCGCGGGCTACGTCTTGCTCAACACCCTCGGCCCCGGTCATCAGTATGCGAGCAGCCTCAGTCATGGATTCCGGCAATCCCATGCTGGCCGCGCGGTTGAATCGCTCCCAAGCCTCATTTACTTTGCCCTCTGCGAGTAGCAGGGTGCCATTCAGATGAATGGCTTTCGCGATGTTACCGTTGTCGGCAATTTGCAGGTATTTGCGGCCCAGTGCTTCATCTTTCGGCACACCCTCGCCGTGCAGGTAGGTTGAGCCAACCACGTAGGCCATCAGACTGTCGCCGGCCTCGTCTGCCAGGCGGCGAGCGTAACTTATCCCCTTGGCAATATCTTTTTCTACGCCGATTCCCTTCAGATAGCAGCTATATAACTGAGCCCAGGCCCAGTCGATGTCGGCGGCCTGCAGCAGGGCGATACCTTCGGTGGCATTCTGTTCTGTCCCCTGGCCCATGAGCTTCATATAGCCTTGCCAGAAGAGTGCTTTTCGCTGTTCCTCAGTCGGGGGCTCGCTGAGTTTGGCGGTGAGCGCGGTATAGGCGTCGTAGGCCTGTTTGTAGAAGCGCTTTGCTTCGGGGATGTTGTTTTGCCGGGTGAAAATTTCACCCAGTATGTATGCGGCAGAAGGTATGTCGGCATCGGCGGCACGCACCAGCCAGGTCACAGCTTTGTCGGGGCTCTGCGGCAGATAGTCACGCCCGCTCAGGTAGCCGGTTGCCAGCAGCATCATCGCTTTTGTGTCTCCGGACTCGGCTTGCGCAGTGAGCTGTTGTTCGTAGCGGTCTGCCCAGGCTTTTGCCTGTTCTGTGTTCCCATCCACGGCGTATTGACTGTAGAGCTGCCGCATAGCCTCGGTATCTCCGCTTTCGGCTTTGTGGGTGAGTTCCGTAGTGGTATCGCTTGTTGGTTCCGGTTGCGCTGAGGGGGGCTGCTCCTGAGCCATCAGGGGCAGGGAAAGCAGGGCGAGTATCGCTATCAGGGAAACGATTTTCATGTGGTTGAGAGTGTTGTGAACAATAACCCGTTCAGGAGGCTGACGTACTAACCTTAGCAAAAAGCCCCGCGAAAACGGGGCTTTGAAGTTTTGCGTTCGTTTATTCGAAACGTCCTTTGTCGTAGGGGCGTCGATTATTGAAACTGCGTGTGTTGCGGCGCTCGCCGAAGCTCTTGCGCTCGCCTCGCTCACCGAAAGAACGGCGCTCGCCGAAGCTCTTGCTCTCGCCTCGCTCACCGAAGGAACGGCGCTCGCCAAAGCTCTTGCGCTCGCCTCGCTCACCGAAGGAACGACGCTCGCCAAAGCTCTTGCGCTCGCCTCGCTCACCGAAGGAACGACGCTCGCCAAAGCTCTTGCGCTCGCCTCCCTCACCGAAGGAACGGCGCTCGCCGAAGCTCTTGCGCTCGCCTCGCTCACCGAAGGAACGGCGGTCGCCGAAGCTCTTGCGCTCGCCTCGGTCATCGCCTGTGAATTCGCGGCGATTGCGGGGGGCGCGCCCGAAGGGGCGGCGACTTTCTTCGCGCTCGGGCTCAAAGGCCTCTCCGGCGGTAAACTTGGTGGCGGATTCCAGAGCCTCTTCCTCTGTTTCGAAATCAGCGGGATTGAAGATGTAATCGTCATCGTCATCCTGTTGCGGGGCGTTGGTGCTCCCCTGCTGCGGGCGCGGCTTGAAAGCCTGTTTAGCCCCAATTAATCCCTTGCGTCTGCGCGGATTGGTAGTAGCCTGTTCAATCTGCTCGGCTGTCATGAGGGTTGCCTGACCGGGTTCGAGATCACCACCCCACAAGGAGCCGATACGTACGCGCACCAGCTTCTTAACACGCAGACCCAGACAGGAGAACATCTGGCGCACCTGGCGCTTAAGACCTTGTTCCAGTACCACACAGGCGCGGCGGGCACTCAGGCGGGAGATGTACTTGGCTTTGGCTTGCCCCTCGGGTATGCGCACCCCCTTGAGCAGCTGAATGAGCACACTGTTGTCGAAAGCCTGGTCGAGTGTCACCCAATATTCTTTCTCGATACCGCCACTCGGGTGGCCGATGCTCTGTCCCAATGTACCATTGTTGGTGAAGATGAGCAGCCCCTCGCTGTCGGCGTCCAGGCGCCCCACATAATTGGCGTAGCGGTATTTGGGGGGCAGCAGGTCATATACTGTGCCGATGGCTCCCTGGGCGTCGCGGCTGCACACATAGCCGCGCGGTTTGTTGAGCAGCAGCACAACTTCTTCTTTCGGGGTGGCATGGCGGCCATCCACCTTCACAAAGTCAGTCGGCAGCACTCGCAGACCTGGGGTATCTACAGCTTTGCCGTTTACTTCCACACGCCCCTCGGCTATCAGGCGGTCGGCAGCGCGGCGCGACTCGTAGCCACAGGCTGCCAGAAACTTATTCAGACGCACGCTCCCCTCAGGGGCAGGCGGGTAACTGTTCTCTTCTGTCATGTTCTCTATTGGTTTTCAGGCGCTCTCGCGCCCCGGTTCATCAGATTGTAAGAAAGCCTCGCGGCATGTAATACCGAGAGGCTCCGGAAGAAAAATTGATAAAAGTACCCCTCACGCAGAGAGGGCAGGTGTGGTCGGCATCAGGCCTCGAACTTGGTCTTGGGAAGACCGATCGGGCTCTGACCCTGCTTCCACTGGCCGCGCTCCTTCATGAGCTTAACGCGCTCGAAGCGCTTGAGAAC
>JAZNVF010000060.1:0-57189 GCA_045592685.1 Akkermansia sp.
TGTACAATCTGACGCAGAGATGCGCCAGCCTTTCATTTCAAGAGCTGGTATGATGTTCATGTCAACTTCATTCTACCATAACTCTTGCTGGCTGGCTCATCTCCTCCCCGTCATTCACGCGCCTTTTTTGACGCAGTGCCCTTTTTTCATGCGTCCACCGCCGAATTCAAATCCACACCGCAGCGCGTTATTCCGAACTTTATTCCGAACTTTATTCCCCGCAAACTTTCCAGATACCGTTTCGGCGGGCCCCTTCGCGCAACAAAATACCTCTCAATTTCATTTCACTGAGGTGTTTTTCTATCTGGCGAGGAGAGATTCCACGCTTTTCAGCCATCGCCCGGGCAGAAATACCCGGGTTTTCTCGAATGCAGGAGATAATGAACTGCTCGGTATCTGTCAGTTCTGCCCTGCTGTCGGCGGTGGCTCGTCTCAGGGTATTGGCAATTTCACCGAGCATGAAATCAATGAAAGGGCCACAATCTCGGCGCATACGGCTTGACACCTGCGATTTATTTCTCTATATTTGAGAGCGATGAAGTTACTACTGCCGTTCTTTGCGCTCGCTTTGAGCTCATGTTCATTCTACCAACTGAATACCCACTCCCTTCTGAACAGCGTGGGTAAGGAGGAGGTAAGAGTTGACCCCTGGGCTGCATCTTCTTACACGGTATCTGAATGCGATGAGGTCTTATACCTTAAAGTACCGGTCTGTTATACAGCCCCACCGGCAGCTCTGTTAACCGGCACATGCCCCTTTGTCGAGGGCGGCGATAAGTGGCAGAACTGGTGGAGTTTCCCTGAATACCGCCCGAAACGAACGGACAGTGAAATCACCTGCCTGTATTTTCCCCTGGAGCAAAGTGCCATCCGAACACTCAACCGGCACAATGTCACAAAATTAACATACCGAAATTACCAACCAACCCCTTATTCAATGGAAGAGTTTGAAAAGATGCCACATCGTGTCGTTTCAACAGGCATTAAAATCCCCTCCATTGATTCCGTTATCCGCCCCGAAACAGCGAGTGATAACATTTCTGCCGCCCATTATATCGTGAAACCGCTTTCGTATGTAGCCCTGGGGGTTGATACCATTTCCATCATACCGTGTTCCCTTATTGGCGGATTCTGCGAGATATTCCGGGCAATGCAGGATTAAGGGATTTTCGTTCAGCCATGGGGCGAAAGCCCCATGCCGATACTCAGTAGGATATACAGGGGTGTATTCAGGATAGTGATACAGGTATTACCCGGAACATCCGGCCCCCTGGCAGGATAATACAGCAGTGCCCGCCCCGGAGTTTTTTCATCATTCAGCACCGGAAATACGTGAGAATGATACAGCTCAGGGGAATGATTGCCCAGTCGGCAACTCTCCGGCAACCCAACCATATCTTCCCGGGGCATGCAGGTTTGCCACTCTCTCATGTAGCGCTATCAACCTTCCCCCTGCTCCTCGCGTTTCAGGCGCAGCTGGCCGCAGGCAGCATTGATATCATGCCCTTTTTCATAGCGCATGGTTACAGGAATACCGGCCGTGGAGAGAGCCTTGGCAAAGGCGCGGCAGTGGCTTTCGGAGGGGCGCACCCAGGGCAAGCCCTCTACGGTGTTGTAGGGTATGAGGTTGACCTTGGCATTGAGTCTGCGGGAGATTCGGGCGAGTTTGGCAGCCTCGGGCAGCATGGCGTTCACCCCCTCGATGAGGATGTACTCAAAGGTAATCTTGTGCTTGCCGGTGCGGTTCCATTCCTCGAGAGCCGGGAGCAGCTGCCCGAGCGGCCACTTGCGATTCACCGGCATGACCTGCGAGCGCACGTCATCGCTGGCTCCGTGCAGAGACACTGCCAAACGCAGCGGTTTGCCGAACTCCGCCAGGCGGCGCAATCCCGGCACGTTGCCCGAGGTGGAAATCGTGATATGACGCGCCCCGATGTTCAGCCCCTCAGGGCTCATGATAAGCGTGAGAGCCAACAGCAAATTGTCGATATTAGCCAGCGGCTCTCCCATACCCATGAACACGAGGTTATCCACCCGCGTGCCACTGATTTCCTCGGCCGCGAGAATCTGCCCCAGTATTTCCGAAGCCGACAGATTGCGCGTGAGCCCCAGCAAACCGCTGGCACAGAACCTGCAACCGAAGGCACAGCCCACCTGCGACGACACGCAGAGCGTGATACGGTCGCTGCGGCTGCCGCCCTTCCCCTCTGCCGCAGGAATGATAACGGACTCCACCAGGTGACCACCGTCCGCCATGCGGGAGAGGAACTTGCGAGTGCCGCCGGTGGAGCTGTTGCTGACCTCCACCACGCTGAGGGGGCGCAGGGAAAAGCGCTCTGCCAGCTGCGCGCGCAGGACAGGCGGCAGGTTAGACATCTGCTCAAAATCGGTGGCGCGGTGCTTCCACACCCACTCCTGCAGCTGAGCGGCACGGAAAGGTTTTTGCCCCAGTTCAGCCATGAGGGCTACCAGGGCTTCGCGGGTGTATTCCAGCAGGCAGGGTTTTACCATGAGCAGAGGGGAAAAAGGGGGTTACATGAGCTTGTCGACGTACTGCTTCACTTCGAAGGGCAGCAAGTCATCCTTCCCCTCACCTACACCGAGCATGATGGGGGAAATACCCAGTTCATCCTTAATCGCCACGGCTACACCCCCCTTACCCGAGCCGTCCATCTTGGTGACCACCACGGCATCGAGCGGGGTGGCCTTGTGGAACTCGCGGGCCTGCATCAGCGCATTGCCGCCGGTAGTGGCATCTACCACCAGATAACAGGCGTGAGGGGCTGCGGCATCCTGCTTGGCAATGGAGCGGCGGATTTTGCTGAGCTCCTCCATGAGGTTGTGTCGGGTGTGCAGGCGCCCGGCCGTATCGCAGATAAGGTAGTCCACCCCGCCCTCGATGGCGCGGGTGTGAGCCTCGTAGCAGACGGAGGCGGGGTCCTGGTTCGGATTGCCTTTGTAAAGGGGAACATTCAGGCGGTCGGCCCAGCTCTGCAGCTGCTCTACAGCGGCTGCGCGGAAGGTATCCGCCGCGGCGAGGAGCACCTTGCGCCCCTGCTGCTGCAAGCGGTAGGCCAGCTTGGCACTGGTGGTGGTTTTGCCGGCACCGTTCACCCCCACCATCATGATAACGCAGGGCTTGCCGGGCTGAGGTTCGGGCAGCACGGGCAGCGGTGCCGGGAACGCCGAGCGCAACTGCGCTTTCACATAGTCAGCGATGTCGCAAGCATCCTGCTCATTGCGGTCGCGCAACTCCTCCACCATGGGGATAACGCGCTTGGCTCCGATATCGGCAGAAATGAGGTCAGCCTCAAGCTCATCCCAATCAATCTCGGGCTCGCCCAGAAACTTATCTACCAGCCGGGTGAAGAAATTAGCCATGATTCGTATAGTGGAAAAGGATTATCAGGCTTTGGCCGCAGCAGAAATGACACCGTGAATGAACGGAGCACTCTTGCCGCCCGAGTAAGCATCTGCCAGGGCATTCGCCTCCGACACCACGATGGGGGTATCGAGCTTGCAGATCTCCAGCTCATAGAGCGCGATGTAGAGAATGCTGCGATCCACCACATCCAGACGAGCGATGGAGTAGTTCTGCAGCAGGGCGGTCAAGCGCTCCTCGAGCTGCGGCTTCTTGCTCAGCACGGCCAGGGCGAACTCCTCAGCCTCGGGGCGAAGTTCCTCCAGCACCCGAGCACAACGCACCAGACCGACAAATTCCTGCCCCGTCAGAGCCAGCGGGTTAGCCAGTGCCGAAACAGCAGTCATCAGCTTATTGCGGCGCAGAATAGCGCTCTTCAGCGGATTGAGAACCGCTCCATAGACGGGGAAATCGGCCAGGTTCGGCAGCAGGTCACGCCCCAACCCATCGATAGCGATGGCAAGGTTGATGACGTCCTTGCAGCAGATTTCCAGCTTGTCGGTCGTATCCTGCCGAGGGTCACGGGCACAGTAGCGCATGGCCGCGAGAGCGGCCTCGAACTCGGCGGAGCGCTGCTGCACGCGCTCAATGTCGGCCAGCAGACGACCGGCAGTCGTGTCAGCGCGCATAACATCCACTACAGCCTGCGTGCGTGTGGCCAGCAGACGGGCAGAATCAGCACTCGCACGAGCGACATGAGAAATAGCCTTGAAAAGCGCCGTCCGGTAGTGATCGGTTTCCTTCTCCAGCGATATACGCCAGAAAAGATTAAGGTCAAAATGTTGCAGGTCGCCGCCGTTCTCCTCTACCGCATATATCAGGTTGAGGGCGGACTGACGGATTTTGCTTTTATTCATCATAAAACAAGGGAGGGGGGATTTTTTCGGAAAGAGAGGCTCACTCAGTGCATGATAGAACCTGTTCGGTTCACGTTGGCATTGCGGCGCACCATGCTGTGCAGGTCGGATTGTTCTTCAAGCATATGCAGCATAGTAACAGCGGCTCGGGCAGCCTCTCGCCCACGATTGAGAGCAGAGGCCACACAGCGTGCAAAAGCCTGCTGCTCATCCTCCAGCAACAGCACCTCGTGCACCACCGGAGTGAGAGTATCGCAGGCAATGGAAAGCAGCTGATTCGTGATAGCCGTACCAATGAGGTCTGCATGGGCTGTGCTCCCACGAAGTATGACCCCCAGGGCAATCACCACGTCCGGCTGCTCCGTCGGCTCGGACTTCACAATGGCTCTTTTGACTGTTACCGGCACCTCAAAAGCTCCCGGCACTCGCACAACATCAACCGTGATTCGATTGCCGCTCTCACGCAGCTCTGCCAAACAATTCTCCAGCAAAGCAGAGGTATATTTCTCGTTGTAGGTAGATGCTACAATGGTGACTCGCGCCGCACTGAGCAGCGCCCGGCTTCTGCTGGGAAGTTCCGTTGACATAATTCTCTGGTGGATGATGATACTACAATATACACAATCGGCGTCAATGTCCGTGGGTTGACCATAGCAGCCCGCCGGATTTTAGTCAAGCAAAATGATGAAAAAAGACGAAGCGAGTTTCGAGCTCCCCCCCCCGCTAACCGGCCAGGCAAGCTCGAAACTCGAAACAGAACCTACCTACGCTTCTCCCAGCCGAATGGTTCAAATTCTTCGCGGGCTGCGGGGTCGGCCCAATCCGGTCGGCGCATGGCATAAATTACCATGGGAATACCAACAAAAACCAGAGCTCCCACAATAAGTATACCCACATAAACAGCAGGACTGCCCACAGGAATCTGCGATGGCGGAATAAAACTGAACACCAGTGCCAACACACTGCTCAGCAGCCCCAGCCCGGCCACCAGCCACATACCGACATTACCACCCGGAACACGGAAAGAACGCGGTGTGTGAGGTTCCTTGTAACGCAGGTAAATCGCGGCGGCAAACATCAGTATGTACATGATAAGATAGAGAATGATTGTGAGCTGCGAAATAACCTGATAAGCAGTCTGCACACTGGGCAACACCACAAACAGAATGGAAAGAAGAGTCACAATACCCCCTTGTAGCAGCAGAATACCCACCTGCACCCCATTCCGATTCGTGCGCTGCAAGAATCGCGGCAGATACCCCGCTGTACCCACCTGCAACAGCCCCTTGGATGGACCACCCACCCAGGCAACTACCTGCGCCAGCACACCAAAAGCCAGAAACACCGCCAGCACATTCCCCATCCACGGTATTTCAAAGTAGGCAAACAAGCGATCGAATGCCACCAGCAGGCTCTGCACCAGATTGATATCTTTCGATGGTATGATAAAACCTATAGCCAACGTACCGAATACAAAGATACAAACCGTCAAAACTGCGGCCACGGCAATAGCCATGGGATAATCTCGCCCGGGATTACGCACATCTTTCACATGCACAGCGCTCATCTCCATACCGGCGTAAAACAGAAAAATGCTCGCCGCCAATACAATGTTGCTGAACTTGCTGAGGTCGGGAATGAAATCGCCTGGCTGCATGCTGATGTCGATAGGATTGCCCATGCCCCAGTATATCATCCCCATGAGCACCAGAAGAGCAGCCGGCACCACCGTACCCAGCAAACCACCCCACTTGGTAATAGCTCCACTCGTGCTCATACCTCGCAAGTTCAGCAGAGTAGCCAGCCAGTAAACAGCCAACACCACAATCAGAACGTAATGACTATTGGCAGCCAGCGCCGAATCCCAACTCTGCTCAGGTCCGATAAAGGCGATACTCACAGCCGCAAAAGTCAGAACTGTGGGGAACCATATCGTCGTCTGGATCCACTGCAACCAGATGGCCAGAAACCCCAGTCGCGTGCCGAAAGCCTCACCCACCCAGCGAAATACACCCCCCTTCTGCGGCCAACCGGTTGTCAATTCAGCCGCCACCAGCGACACCGGAACCAGGAAAAACACCGCAGCAAATAAGTAATAAAAGGCCGAACTCAGCCCATACGTACTCTCCGCAGGCAGACCGCGCAGGCTCACGATAGCAGCCACGTTAATCATGGCCAGAGTAAATACGCCCAGTACAGCCACAGGAGCTGTACGAGGGGGCGTTCCGTCAGATTTCATTGTGTTGTTCATAGAGCTTCGTATCATGTTCATCGTTTACAGTATCGGGGTGGGTACAGAACATATCGCTCATGAGCGCATAGCCTGTACTTTCGTAGTAGAGCGAGTTCATACGGTTGAGCGACCGACTCACGCCGGGGTCACCACCACATGGCGGTAACGACTCTGCCAGAAACTCCTCCTGTTCAGGTTTCGTATCCATACAGGCAATGGACACACCCCCGCAGTCAGACGTTTTATATCTGCTAAATTTGAGTTTTCAAGGCAAATTGCACATTTTTCGCAAATTCTGCTTGACAATTTTATGTAAACGTGTAAAATCCGCCCCCACAAAGTTATGGCTAAGAAAAGCTGGATCGAAAGAAACAAGAAGAAGGCAGCTGTCGCGGCTCGCTATGCAGACCTCCGCGCCAAGCTGAAGGCTGAGGGCGATTACATCGGTCTGACGATGCTCCCCCGTAATGCTTCCCCCGTTCGCCTGGTGAATCGCTGCGAGCTCACCGGTCGTCGCCACGCATTCCTGCGTCGCTTCCACCTCTCCCGTATCGCTTTCCGCGAGCTTGCCAACGCCGGCATGATCCCCGGTGTTACCAAGTCCAGCTGGTAAGCCACGGTTTGAACTTGACAATCTTTATGGCGCGGGCTATTCTATGGATAGCTCGCGCTTGTCTATGCCGATATACGAGTACATCTCCGAAAACCCGGAAGACCCTGAAAAGTCATGCCGGTTCTGCCGCAATGGTTTTGAACTGATGCGGCCCGTTGACCGTGCCCCGCTCACTCACTGCCTGTACTGCAAAAACCCCGTGCGCAAAAAAATCGGCAAGGTCAACGTACCCAGAATTCTTGCCCCCATCTCAGTAACGGACGCTAAAAAAGCCGGCTTCACCGTCATGCAGAAGCGTGACACGGGCGTCTACGAAAAACTCTGACCGGCCCATCTCTCACCCACCGAAAATGATTGACCAGATTCTGAATTTCCTCTTTCTTCCCCCTGACGAAGTAAAAGCCCTGCAGTGGGACTACCCCAGCTTTCTTTCCATCTTCCTGTTTGTGGTCGGCATCGGCTTCTTCCTGTTTCTGAATGCCTTTTTCGTGGCGAATGAGTTTGCCAGCGCCCGCGTGCGCCCCAGCCAGCTGCGCGAAAGCCATGCGGACACCAAATCGCAGGCCAACAAGCGCGCTAAAGCGCTCAACATCGTCAACCACCTCGACTCATACCTCTCCGCCAACCAGGTAGGTATCACCCTGGCCTCTCTGGCGCTGGGTGCCCTGGGCGAGCCGTTCATCAAGAGTCTCATCGAACCCTTCCTGAGCTACTACCTGCACCTGCGCCCGGCGGTGGTGAGCGTCATCTCCTATACACTGGCCTATGCCCTGTTCACCTTTGCACACGTGGTACTGGGTGAGCTGGTACCCAAGAGCCTGGCCATCCGCAAACCGCTCGAAGTCGCCATGGGCACTTCTGTATGGATGACCCGCTTTGCCAAATGGACTTCTCTCATCATCAAGCTCTTCAACAACACCGCCAACGGCATCGCTCATCACATCTTCGGCGTAGACCCGAACTACTCCCCCGAATCCCACCACAGTGCCGAGGAAATCGCCCATATCGTGGAGGAAAGCGGGCGCAGCCACGAAGTTACAGCCACCGAGGCCGAAATATCAACGAATGCGCTCGAACTCAACGATCGCGCCGTACGCGACATTCTGGTTCCCCGCAATGAAGTCGAGGTGCTCGACATCAACGACAGCTTCGAGATCAACGTCGACCTGGTAACGAATAGCCGACACAGCCGTTTCACGCTGGTAGACGGGCATCTGGACGACGTAAAGGGCTGGGTACACGTGAAAGATATCATGAGGCTGCTGCGTAGCGGTAGCAAAGACATCATGAGCGTAAAGCGCGCCATTAAAGTCGTGCCCGAAACCATGAAACTCGACACCCTGCTCAATTTCTTCACCACAGAAAAAACCCACTCAGCCCTCGTGGTCGATGAACACGGCATCGTGACCGGGCTCGTATACCTCGACGACGTGATAGAAGAAATTGTCGGCAACGACATTCAGGATGAATTCGAGCAGGACGAACCCAAAGACTTCCTCTCCATAGGCCCCGATCAATACATAGCCAGCGGCTCCATGGCTATCTTCGACCTCGAAGAAGCCCTGCCAGCCCTCGGAGAAATCAATAGCGACAGCGGCATCTCCACCATCGGCGGTCATATCACCGACTGCCTGGGGCACCTGCCCGAACTCAACGAGCAGATTCGAATACGCGACTACATCTTCACGGTCACTGGTACAGATGGACGCCGCGTCACACAGGCTCGAATCGAACGCAGTCCCCTGCCAACCGAAAGCTGACCACCCCTCCTCAAAGCCGCTCCCTCCCGAGAGCGGCTTTTTAACGAAAAAATCGGGGCTGTTTCAGATTTGCTGATTACCCAGCCGCCGTTGATGAAATACGGATTTATCGAAGCTGCCCGCGGGCGAAACGACCGCCGAATTTAATAGGGCGACAGCTAGTAGCGCGAGGCAAGCGAGCCGTCAGGCTCGCGCAGCCCCGGGTTGTGAGAGAAAAAAGTACATGAGAGCCCCGACGCGGAATGCGGAGGGCCGACAGATGGCGCGCTTCAATCCATTCGGCGGCATTCTGTCGGACCGCCATTCGGCGGGGCTTCTTTACGTTTTTCGTCTGTTACCGGTGGTTACGCTGTTGACACAGCTCCACCTCCGGCTATTATCTGTCGTCCTCCGGACTTAAAATTCCGCTTACTATCGCACCCAGCTATTTACCGGATATGATACAACATTACCGGCAAATCTGAAACAGCCCCCCCAAAAAAATCAGCATTCGTAAAAAAATTGAAAGGAAAGCGTATTAAGTTGCGTATACCTATACAGAAAACAGTTCATCACCGCCATGATATTGCCCCTTCACACACTCACCATTTCCGCTCTTGCAGCTGTCTGCAGCGCAGAACTCGCAGAAGTCACAAAGCCCAACACCGCCCTGCCCTGCGTCCCCGAACCCCAGCGCTTTGAAGACGCAGGGCAGGAATACTGGGCCACCTACCGCGCCCTGCACCAGGCTATCGAGCGCAACGACAAGCAAGCACTCGACAAACAACTGGCAGCCGGAGCAGACCGGGCACTGGCCCTTTTCATTGCCATCGACCTGCAAAAACTCGACCTGGCCGAGCAACTACTGTGGCAAGGCAACTGCGTGGCCGGCAAACCCTATGCCCGCTGCACCGTTCTCTATGCTCTCTGCGGCTGCCCCCGTTTCGGCGAATGCGAAGGCAGCAGCTGGAGCGACACCCCCATAGACGTCACTCCCTATCCAGACCAGCACAAACTCGTAGCTCTGGCTCTGGCGAATGGAGCCGATATCAACGAAGGCTCCGGCTACTACCGGAACACCCCGCTCATGCAAGCTGCCCGCAGCGGCGACACTGCCACTGTCGAACTACTGCTACAGGCCGGGGCAGACGTCAACCAACGCAACGCCGGCGGCATGACAGCCCTCAGCTGGGCAACCTGCGCGAACCACCCCGAAGTAGTGAAACAACTTCTGGCCGCCGGGGCCATCGTCAACATTCCCACCACCTGCTGCGGAGCCACCCCGAATGGCTGGTGCCGCACCGGTTGCACCGAACTTCACATCGCCGCCCTGCACGGCAGCACCGAGTGCATTCCCCTGCTACTGGCAGCCGGATCCGATATCGAAGCGCAGGATATATTCGGCCGCACACCCTTTATCCTCTCCCCGCTCAGCCTGAATACCGCCACCGTGCGCGCCCTCATCGACGGCGGCGCCAACATCAACGCCTGCTATAAAAGCAGCAGCTTAGACCAAGCCCCCACCCCCGGCAACAATGCTCTGCACCAACTCGAAAACCGCTACCGCTCCGGCGATAAACGCGGCGAAAAAATGAGACAATTCCTCATCAACGCCGGTATCACACCCGCAAATTAAGCCGAATTACACACTTTTTTTGCCATTTTTTCATTTTCGGGTTGACGAACGCTCAAAGTTCCGCTATACTCGCTGCGCACACGGAGCGGTGGCTGAGTGGCTGAAAGCACCCGTTTGCTAAATGGACGTACTGCTTTAAACAGTACCGGGGGTTCGAATCCCCCCCGCTCCGCTCGAAAAAGCCCTGCAATCGCAGGGCTTTTTCATCTTCCCCCTCTTTATCACACCGATATGAAACACCTTTTTTACCTACCGTTGCTGCTGTGCCTGCTGCTGAGCAACTGTACATGGCTGTGCACCAACCAGCACTTCTACAACCACGCACGAGAGGGCGAGTGCGTGCTGCTGCCCGGTGGCACCAAAGGCAAGATGCCTCTTTACAAAGCCAACGGCAAGGTGTACGTGCAGGGAATACGCACAACCTATATCGAAAAACGCAGCGATTACCTCAACGACATCATCTCCCCCGGTAAAAACTGGCAATATATCAAGCCCGACGCTCCGCGCAGCACCGTATACGGAGAAGTTGAACTCAGAAACGGCGACTGGAGAGCCGTACGCTGGCACCGCAGCAACACCCCCTGGCTCACCACGCTACCCGCCGGTGCAAAACCCTACCACAACACCCGTCGCCTGCCCGATGATTCCTACCTGTATGCTTTGGAAGGGAAAACACTTCACGCAGCCCAGGTCACCCGGCCGATAAGTGCCACTGCCCGCGCCAGCTATGACTACCCGCTTGCCGCGCTCTGTCTGGTGGCGGTAGATGCCCCGGCCACCATCATACTCAACACCGGTCTCTTAGTCGGTCTGGTGATTACGGGACCCTTCATGATGTTCTGATGAAGCCGCAGCCGCGCTCCGCATGCTCTCTGCGAAAAGCGCATGGATGTGCCCAGCTGAGGCGAGAATTCAAAAGCCGCACTTCCGATAAATTTCAATTTTTCAAATACCCCCACCCATCTCGGGTACTTTAGGCTTGACAAAGCAGTGCATTCGGGTATAGTTGCGGTGAGGTGTAGTCACAATCCCTCACAGATAACATCATGGAACCGATTTACGAAGGCAAAGCCAAGAGACTGTTCACGACAGACAATCCCAATGTTCTGCGTATGGAGTACAAGGACTCCGCCACCGCATTCAACGGTGTGAAGAAGGAGGACTTCGAGAACAAGGGTCGCTTCAACAAGGCCATTACCCTCATCATCTACCGCATGCTCGAAGCCAAAGGTGTGGCCACCCACCTGGTGGACGATGTAGACGACATCAACCTGCTGGTAAAGAAGGTATCCATCATTCCGCTTGAGGTTATCGTGCGCAACGTAGCCGCCGGCAGTTTCTCCAAACGCATGGGCGTGACCGAAGGCACTGCCTTCAAGAAACCGATTGTCGAGTTCTCCTATAAGGACGACTCCCTGGGTGACCCCTTCATCAACGATGACTACGCCCGCGAAATGGGTGCCGCCACCGAGGAGGAGTGCGCCGCTATTAAAAAGATGGCACTTCTGGTGAACGAAACACTCTGCGAGTTCTTCCTGAAAGCCAACCTGCGTCTCATCGACTTCAAGATTGAGCTGGGGCGCCTGGCCGAAGATCCCACCCAGATTGTGCTGGCGGATGAGATTTCTCCCGACACCTGCCGTCTGTGGGATGTAACCACCGGCAAGAAGATGGACAAAGACCGCTTCCGTCAGGGGTTGGGTGAGTTCATGGAATCCTACGCCGAGGTGCTGGAGCGCCTGAGCAAGTAAACAGATAAACCTATATGGCCACCGTGCAAGACTGTGCGGTGGCCCTTTTCAACTTTATGGCAACACTTACATTCGAGGTATTCAGCCGCTTTCAATCCGCAACGGATGCCAACAAGCTGCTCTACACCCCCATCAGCGACAAACTGACCTACAATCACACCCGCCTCTACACCGTAGAGTGCGAGGGTGATATCGATGCCGCAGCCGACTACATGCGCCGCGTGCTGGTAGACCCCATCTCCCAGAAAGTGGAAGAGGGTGGTACCCCCGCCCTGCAAGGCGAGCTGTTCTGCATTTCCTACGGCATTAAAAAAGGTGCGCTCGACCTGGAGAAAGAAGCCATCCTGACCAACTATGCCGGACGAAAGGGGCTCCCCTTCACCATCTCTGCGCTGACCATCACACAGAAAATCTATATCTTTGGCGAAGGTGACAAGGCGGCTCTCTCCGCCCGTTTCTGCAATGATGTGTGCAACCCCGCCATTCACACCTGGAGCGTAAAGTAAAGCAAAAATACGAATTCTCAAGGACGCATTTCAAATTATGGCAACATACCGTCACATACCTGTTCGCAACCTGAGCGAAGCTGAGCTGACCAAGCTGAGCCAGGACATGAAACTCTCCCTCTCGACGGAAGACATGCTGGTCGTGCAGCAGATTTTCAACGAGATTGACCGCGAACCCACCGATGTCGAGCTTGAAGTAATCGCCCAGACCTGGTCTGAGCACTGCAAGCACCGCATCTTCGCCGCCACTATTCAGCACACTGTGAATGGCGAGACAGAGGAAATCAAGAGCATGTACAAAACCTTCATTCAGCGCCCGTCAAAGGAAATCATGGCGCAGAAGCCCGGGTTTGTGCTCAGCTGCTTTGTAGACAACGCCGGCTTCATTAAACTGGACGACAAACTCTCCGTCTGCCTGAAGGCCGAAACCCACAACCACCCGAGCGCCATCGAGCCTTACGCCGGCGCCAACACCGGTCTGGGCGGCGTGATTCGTGACATTCTGGGTGCCGGTAAGGGCGCCAAGCCTATTGCCAACCTCGATGTGTTCTGTTTCGGCGCACCCGACACCCCGCAGAGCATGGTTGAGGGGCACAACATCATTCACCCCCTCGGTATCATGCGCGGCGTGGTACACGGCGTGCGCGACTACGGCAACCGCATGGGTATTCCCACCACCAGCGGCGCCATTCAGTTCGACCCCACCTACATTTACAACCCGCTCGTATTCTGCGGAACAGCCGGCGTCATCCCCCAGCAGGACATCGCCAAAGAAATGAAACCCGGTCTGGCCGTGGTCGTCATCGGCGGTCGTACCGGTAAGGACGGTCTGCACGGTGCCACTTTCTCCTCCGCCGCCATGGGCGAGGAATCCGCCACCGAAGACCAGCAGGCAGTGCAGATTGGCAACCCGATTGAAGAGAAGAAGACGCTCGACGTCATTCTCGAAGCCCGCGAGCGCGGCCTGATTGAATTCGTGACCGACTGCGGTGCAGGTGGTTTCTCCTCCGCCGCCGGTGAGATGCTCTCCGAAACAGGTGGCAACCTGTACCTGGAGCGCGCCCCGCTGAAGGAAACGGGCATGCTCTCCTGGCAGATTTTCCTCTCCGAGTCTCAGGAGCGCATGGTGCTGGCCGTGAAACCCGAGAACCTGGCCGAGCTGCAGAGCCTGGCAGATACGTTCCAGACGGAAATGACCGTACTGGGTGAGTCCAACGACAGCGGCGTACTGCGAGTATGGCACAACGGCGAGCTCGTCGTTGAGATGGACAACTCGAAACTGCACGATGCCCCCACCAAGTACCTCACCTCCACCTTCACCCCCTGCCCCGCCCTGCAGGGTGTGGCTCTCGACGACAGCAATCTGACAGCCGACCTCAAGCAGGTGTTCGGCGACTTCGCCATCGTCTCCCGCGAGCCCATCATCCGCGAATACGACCACGAGGTGCAGGGCAACACCGTGCTCAAGCCCCTGGCCGGTGCCACGGCAGACGCCCCGCAGGATGCCTCCGTCATCGACATCGACGGCTCCGACAAGCTCATGTCGCTCGCCCTGGCCATTCTGCCCGAGTGGGGTAAAACCGACCCCTACGCCATGGGTACCGGCACGGTGGACGAAACCGTGCGCCAACTGGTACTGGCCGGCACCAACCCCGAGAAGATTGCCCTGCTCGACAACTTCTGCATGGGCAACCCTGAATGTCCGACCGAGCTGGGTCGCATCGTCGAGTGTGCCAAGGGTATCCGCACAGCAGCTCTCGCCTACGGTGCCCCCTACGTTTCGGGTAAAGACAGCTTCTACAACTACTTCGAGACAGAAGACGGCCCGGTGAACATTCCCGTAACCTTCCTCTGCTCCGGTTTCGGCGTGGTAGAAGAGCCCGAACACGTGCGCGGCGCCAGCCTGCGCCGCAACAACAGCGCCATCTTCATGGTCGGCAACACGGAAGACGAGATGGGCGCCAGCGTCTATGCCCGCATTAAGGGCGTGAAGGACTGCAAGGTTCCCCAGACCGACTGCGCCGCCAACTTCGAGGTGTACAAGCAGTACTACGCCAAGGCTCTTACACAGGGGCTGGTACTCTCTGCCCACGACCTCTCAGAAGGTGGCTTGGCCGTAGCTGCGGCAGAGATGGCCTTCTCCTGCAAGGGCGGTATCAACATCGATCTCGAAAAACTGCCCACCGTGGGAGGCTGGAAGAACAACGCAGTCCCCTGCTTTGCCGAAAGCACCGGTCGATTCCTGGTCGAGGTAGATGAAGACCTGGCAGACGACTTCGCCGCCGCCATGGTCGGCACCCCCTGCGCCCGTATCGGCAGCGCCACGACTGACGGCAAGCTCACCATCACCGCCAAGGGCAGCACCGTGCTGCAGGCAGAAATTGCTGAGCTCAAGAGCATCTGGAAGAACGGTTTAACACCCTTCTATTAATAACACGAACATCGAATTACACCATTCATAACTCGTCATTCGAAACTCGTAACTCGTAATTTACTATGCCTCACGCATTACTTCTCAAATACCCCGGCACCAACTGCGATGTGGAAACCGAGCGCGCCCTGATGGCCGCCGGCTTCTCCACCCAGGTGCAGCCCATCGCCACAGCCACCCCGCAGCATGTGGCCAAGGCTCAGCTCGTCGTTTTCTCCGGCGGTTTCTCCTACGGTGACTATGTGATGAGCGGTCGCCTGGCTCAGCTGGAAACCGAGCGATTCCTGGGCGACGCCCTGCACAAGCACCACGCTAACGGCGGGTTCCTCTTCGGTATCTGCAACGGGTTCCAGATTCTCACCAAGCTGGGCATTCTGCCCAAGGCCTCCCTCATCTGGAACAAGAGCGAGCGCTTCGAGTGCATGTGGGACAAACTGGTGAAGGTCGCCCCGAACTGCCCCTTCACCACCTACCTGCCCGAGAACTTCGAGCTCCCCTCCGCTCACGCCGAAGGGCGCTTGGTCTGCGAACCCGGCGACGCGCAGAAATACCTCGACAACGGCTGCGTCGCCCTGCAGTATGCCGACAACCACAACGGCTCTGAGCTGCGCATTGCAGGCCTGCAGGACCCCACCGGTCGCGCCATGGGCCTGATGCCCCACCCCGAGCGATTCCTCAAACCCCGCCACCACTACGACCCTGACTGGTCCGGCGACCCCGACTGGGGCTGGGGTTACTACTTCTTCAAGGGCGCATACGACGCCCTGAAGTAAGAGCTTATTCATAAACTCTCTTCCCCCCCGCCTGCACTCATGCAGACGGGGGGAAGCGTATTGCCACAAGGCTTCTTTTCCTTACCCCTTCTTTCAGGTGTTCCAAGACTCTTTCATACGGGGTGCGCGCTTTGTCGTACGTCTTTTTCGTTTTGCCGGTAACTGGATTACGCTGTTTGGACACAAACCTTGTACTGGCTATAAAAAAATTGGTGAGTAGATTATGATATCGATATACCTGGTTGAGCAAGAATACGCATTGCTCACCATCGATTCTTTCATAGCCTATTAATTCCCTCACTTTGTAGCGATTGCGTTCCTCTGCCCGCGCGTTATCGTTCTTTCTGTACGGTCTGGAACGGATAAGCTTACACCTCTTGTACCTCTCTTTAAGCATTCTTTGCAAATGGTAGTTGATAAACTCCGAGCCGTTGTCTGTGTTAATGCAGCGAACCATAAAAGGCATCTCTCATAGCAGGTACAGAAAGGCAGCACAGGTAGTCTCCCGGTCTTTGTTCCATATTGCTCGGTTGTGTGTCCATAAGTCAAATCATCCGTTACTGTTAACGTCCAGACGAAGTTGCCTCGTGTGCTATCCCCACAATGCCTTTCGATACTTTAATGCATTTGAATCCAGTAACTCTATTATTGCTTGTTTACTCATTTTGAGCGACATGTGTATATGTTAGTGCCTGATTTGTGAGGCATCCAGCTTTTCACGTGTCAGCCGAACTCGTGAGGAGTGTCAGTTCGGTGACTGGATTTTTGAGGCAATGCGGCTATGTGGTAAAGGTCAGGAGTACACAAAATAGGTTTGACATTCTGATTACCCACATGTTATAATGAAGCAAGCAGTTGACAGCATATTACCATGAAAAGCAGTAATTCACTCAGCACAAGTTCACACAAAGATTGGTATATTGCCATTGCTCTTTGGTTTGTAGCTGTTTTGATATTTTTCGCACCAGCCGTTTTCACCAACAAAGTGATAGCTCCTATCGACTGCTTGGAGTGTGTCTTCCGCCCCTTTGCCGATAAGCCGATTGAAAATGTGCATAATCATTTTGTTGTTGATGGGATTTCCCAATATCTTCCCTACAAGTGGTCAATAAAAACTTCTTTTGAGGAAGACGGATATGTGGGCTGGACCCCCTATACCTTTAATGGAAATCCCATTTCCGATAACACGATGGTAAGCCCGGGAGATCCGCTCAATCTCCTCTACGCCGTGCTCCCGTTCTGGCTTGCCTGGGATTTGGGTATCATCCTCCAGTTTTTCATTGCCGGCTGCGGTATGATTTTGCTGATGAGGCATTTCAAAATACCCGTATGGGGGGCTCTGCTGGCTGCAGTCAGTTTTGCCTTCTACTCCCAATTCATTCTCTGGATGTACCATAAATGGGTAGGAGCAATGATATGGTCGCCATTCCTGGTGTGGGCTCTGCTCAAATACAAACGCCACCTCATCAATGTACCTGCCATTATTTTCATGGCACTTACATGGCGCACCGGTCACCTGCAGGCCTGCACATTTGCCTTCATTCTCGTAGCTTGCGTTTGGGTCTCTGAAATCTGGAAAAAGAATAATGCGTGGCCCACCTGGGGTACAATCCAGAAAACAACGGCTTCTTTCCTTCTTACCGGAGTTCTTGGGGCCGTACTTTCCATGGACGTCTTTGTTGACACGCTGCAGCGCATGGGTGGGTGCAAAGAACTACCATTCGGCTGGGGAATCAACAACATCCCCACCTACTGTACATTACTGTTCCCCACATCCCTGGGTATTCCGGAAACGCTGGATTTGGCAAAAGCTCTGAAACTGGATTTATTTGATATCAAATTCGGAGGTGGGATTGTCTTTATACTCGCGCTCATAGGCTGCTTTAACAAACGGGCCCCACGCATGGCCAAAGTTATCTTTGCCGTCAGTATTCTTGCATCATGTACCCCCCTTATCACCTATATCTATAGCCGCTCTACCGTCGTCATGGCTCTCGGCATGGCCTGGCTGGCCGGCTGGCAACTCAAAGACCTCACACAAGAGCCATTAAATCCCACGGTTCGTCGCCGAATCGCGCTCACTCTAATCACCATACTGGGACTCTGGCTCATCGCCTCTATCGGCATTTATATCTTCCGGAATCAACTCGCAGAATTACTGAATAACACCATAAACAACGCAACTCTTTCTCGGCAACCCGGTCGCCAAGCGTGGCTGGAAATACGATTGGTACGCTTTCTTCACCAAATCCTCATCTGGGATTGGAGAAATATGTTGCTGGTAATATGTTTCATTCTGGGGATATTCTGCTGCTTCAAAATTCGTCCTAATCAGAAAAACGCCCCATGGATGGCAAGCATTGTTCTGCTGACGTTCGCTGAGCTTCTTATTTTTTCCTCGGCATGGATTTCGTATTCTCAAAAGCCCGAAGGCCCATATCTCTACAATGCACCTTCATGGATGGAAGAGTTTAAATCTCATGTTAAAGATGGTTCCATTGCTGCACTCAATACGAAATCTGATCAGGATTTCCTCTGCAACAATCACTTTTCTGCGTATAATATCCGACTGGCCGATGGATATGAAACATTCCGCCCGAAATACCTGACACCCTTACGGGATGGCAAATATACACCGGAAAACTACGCACAGGCCGGCATTTCACATATCATAAGTGACACAAAATGGAAAGATACTCCCATCCCCGGGTGGGAACTCGCCATGACTGGTCCCGATTTTAAACTCTACGCCAACCCGGCCTACAAGGGGCGCTATTTTGCGGATGACACGCCCATAACTCCGGATAAGCGCACAGCGAACAGAATCCACCTCACCATTCCCCCTCACGCACAAAACGTCACCATTCTGGAAAGCTACCACCCTGGCTGGAAAGCCTATGCCGGTGATGCAGAGCTCACCATCACTGCCACCGAACGAGGCGGTATGAGCATAGCACTACCTGCCCGTGACAGCAAACAAAAGTTGCACCTGGAATTCCACATTCCGTACAGCAAATGGTACCATTCCATCATGGTGGTAACACTTCTCAGTCTCATCATCATAGCCATCCGTCAAAAACACAGCGAACGTAAAGAAAAAATATGAAGCCTGCTGAAGAATTTTCCCCTTCCCTGAGTGCCCCCAAAGTAGCAGTTCTCATACCCTGCTACAACGAGGAAAGCGCCATTTTCAAAGTCGTAACGGACTTCAGGCAGCAACTGCCGGAGGCCGAGATCTATGTGTACGACAATAACTCAACAGACAAAACTGTTGAACAGGCTACCGCTGCCGGAGCCATCGTACGCCATGAGTTCAGACAGGGAAAAGGAAATGTTATCCGCTCCATGTTCCGCCAGATAGAAGCGGACTGCTATATCATGGTAGATGGAGATGACACCTACCCGGCCGAGGCCGCAGGCATGCTCCGCGACATGGTGTTGAAACAGGGAGCCGACATGGCTATCGGTGACCGACTCTCCTCCACCTACTTTGTGGAAAACAAGCGCCCCTTCCACAACTGTGGCAACCGCTTAGTGCGTTTTCTCATCAACTGGCTCTTCAAGAGCAATGTGCGAGACATCATGACCGGTTATCGGGCTTTTTCACGTCACTTCGTCAAAAACTTCCCGGTTCTCTCCAAGCAGTTTGAGTTGGAAACGGAAATGACCATTTACGCGCTCTCACGGAATTTCGCCATTAAAGAAACCCCCATCGAATACCGCGACCGCCCCGCCGGCGGCGTTTCCAAGCTGAACACCTTCCGCGACGGTTTCAAGGTGCTCATGACCATATTCACTCTTTTCCGAAACAACAAGCCGTTGCTGTTTTTCACCACAGTCAGTATCATACTCGCCCTGATTGCCATTATTCTGTTCATTCCGGTTCTCATAGAGTTCATCAACACCTCGCTGGTTCCCCGCACTCCCACCACTATTTTGTGCTCAGCGTTGGTCATCTGCAGCATTGTCAGTTTTGCCAGCGGCCTGATACTGGATAGCCAGGAAAAGAAACACGCTGAGGTACTGGAAATACTGATGAACCTCTCCTCCCGCCTCAAATAAGATTCCGCATGACAGTGAAAAAGGCCACCATTAGCGGTGAGTTCGCTCGTTTTTTCGTGGTAGGCGTAGGGGCAACCATCGTCCATATCGGTGTGTACTTGCTGCTCAATGAGTGTTTCGATGTCACGGAAGCCAGACCGCTACTCCTGACTGCAACCTACGCTACAGGTTACATCGTCAGTTTCGTGCTCAACTACATCGCAACACTGAAGTGGACCTTCAAAACCGACGGCACGATCGCGAAAGGAATAGGCTTTGCATTCAGTCACGGCGTAAATGCCGGCATGCACCTGCTGCTGCTTAACGTCTTCAGTTCCCTGAAAGTCGGGCAACTTCTCGCGAACCTCACCCTCTGGTTGTTACCTTGGGCAGCCGAACTATTACCTATCATCACGAAACCAGAAACACTGCTGCCACTGCCCGTATACCTCATCGTGGTTCCCATGAACTTTTTGATGGTGCGCTACTTTCTCAAACGCACCCCGGCAACTCACTAATACCCCGAAAAACCATGTCACGCTACAACGGAGAACAAGTACTGGTAGTCCCCCGCTCGGCTTTTGAAGCCGTGGGAGCCTTCAACGGCGTACGCCTTAACCCGCAAGATTACCTGACCGCCTTCCTGCGCCCCGGCGTAGCGCACTACCTCGACCGCGATATTGCCGAAAACAGCCCGGAATACAAGCAAATTATTGCCTATGCCATCTTCTGCTACCAGGGTAAAGTTCTGGCTTATGCCCGCACCAAAAAAGGCGGTGAGAGCCGACTGCACGACAAGATGAGTCTCGGCATTGGCGGGCATATCAACCCCATCGACGGACTGGCCGAAAACCTCTCCACCTACCTGGCCGGCGTGGAACGCGAAATCCGCGAAGAAATCGCCTTCTCCGGCAACGCCACTCAGCAACTCTACGCCGTCATCAACGACGACACCAATGAAGTCGGCTCCGTGCACCTGGGTATCGTACACCGTTTCGAGCTGGACAGCGATGAGGTCGCCCCCCTCGAAAAGAAGCTCACAGACCTGCGTTTCTGCTCACTTGATGAGCTTTCCGGCTCGCTCTACGAGCGGCTCGAAACCTGGTCAGCCATCTGTGTGGATGCTCTGAAAAACGAGCGATAACGCCACTGGTTCCATGGCCGCAAAAGGCAACAGTCAACCCGTTGAGGTTATAATTCCGTCATTCCGCCGCTGAAAAGCACACTCTAACCAAGTGGGCGGAATTTCTACCTTGACAGGCAGCATACGCGCGCGTATAATGTGTGCCATTACCGTGAGCAAGAAAACAAAAAACGAAAACTGGAGCAGTAACCTGGGTGTTGTGCTGGCCGTAGCCGGCAGTGCCATCGGGTTCGGCAACTTTCTGCGTTTCCCCGGGCTGGCAGCCCAGTACGGCGGCGGCGCATTCATGATAGCATACTTCTGCGCCTTTCTGCTGATGGGCATACCGCTCAGCTGGGTAGAGTGGGCCATAGGTCGCAAGGGTGGTCGCCTGGGCGGCCACAGTTCAGCCTCTGTCTTCTACCTGATATCGCAGACAAAGTGCTGGAAGTACCTCGGCCTGGTGAGTGTCATTGTACCGCTGGCTATCAGCATGTACTACATCGCGCTGGAAGGCTGGACCCTCGGCTATGCCTGGCACACCGCCGTGGGCGACCTGAACCTGGGCACCACGGCTGAATACGGTGACTTCTTCGCCACCTTCACCGGTATCGGAGCCGACGGCTCCGTCTTCACCGGCGGGCAAAGCACTCTGCTCATCTTCTTCCTTCTGGCGCTTGCTGCGAATTTCTACCTCATTTTCCGTGGTGTTAACAAAGGCATCGAGTGGTTCAGCAAAGTGAGCATGCCGATATTGGTTATCACCGCCTTCATCATTCTGGCACGCGTGCTGACCATGGGCACACCGGACGCCACCCACCCCGAGCGCAATGTGAACGAAGGCCTGGGCTACATGTGGAACCCCGACAAAGTGATGCTGACAGACAGTACCACGAACAAAACGATAGGCATGGTACCTGCCGGTGCTACGGCGGAAGAAGAGACCGCCCTCATCAGCCGCCTGCAGCAGGAATACCCCCAGGCTAAAATCGAAAAACAGGAAATCACCCTGCTCAAAGGCCTGATGAATCCCGAGATGTGGATTACCGCTGCCGGGCAGATTTTCTACTCACTCTCCATCGGGTTCGGTATCGTGTGCACCTACGCCAGCTATGTACGCCGCCGCAAGGATATAGCCTTGGGCTCCCTGACGGCCAATGCTGCCAACGAAGTAGCCGAAGTAGGCCTGGCAGGCATGATGATTATCCCTGCCGCCGTATCTCTGCTGGGTGTAGCCGCTGCTGCCGGCACCAGCACCTTCGGACTGGGCTTCAACGTACTGCCGCAGGTGTTCAACAGCATGCCCGGTGGCCAGTTCTTCGGCACACTCTTCTTCGTGCTGCTCTCCATCGGTGCCATCACCAGCGCCATCTCCATCACTCAGCCGGCCGTAGCATTTGTGGAAGAGTTCTGGAACCTGAGCCGCATGCAGAGCGTGAGCCTGATAGCCATGCTGCTGGGCGTTGGCTCGCTCATCGTCATCTGGTTTACGGATGGTCTGCTGGCGCTCGACACGCTCGACTTCTGGCTGGGCACCATGAGCCTGTATGTCAGCTCGGCGCTCTTCCTGATTATGTTCCGTTTCGTTTGGGGCACACCCGCAGGTCTGGCCGAGCTGCGCAGCGGCGCGCTCGTACCCATCGGTCGCAGGATTGCCTTCCTCATCAACTGGGTCACCCCCGCCATCATGGTAGCTATTTTCGTTGCCTGGCTGTACCAGAATCTCTTTGTCAAGCAGAGTTACCACATCACCAATCTGATGGAAGGCAAAATCGGCGCCATTCTCCCCCTGCTCTGGGTGGCCGTGGTAACCACCTTCTTCTGCTTCGTGGCCCACACCTCGCGCCGGTTCCGCCACAGGAACAAAGAACTCGAAACAAAATACGAACGCGAACCCTTCTCTTAATACCCCCTCACCCCACCCACTGACAACCGTGTCAAAACAAACCAAAACCGAAAGTTGGAACACCAACCTGGGCGTCATGCTGGCAGTAGCCGGCAGTGCCATCGGGTTCGGTAACTTCCTGCGCTTCCCCGGACTGGCAGCCCAGTACGGCGGCGGTGCATTTATGATAGCCTACTTCTGCGCTTTCCTGCTGCTGGGCATACCCATCAGCTGGGTAGAGTGGGGCATAGGTCGCCGCGGCGGTAGCCTGGGTGGCCACAGCACAGCCGCCATTTTCTACCGCCTGTCGGGCTCCCGCGCCTGGAAATACCTCGGCATCATGGGCGTGATTGCCCCGCTGGCCCTGGCCATGTACTACCTCTACCTCGAGGCCTGGACCCTGGGCTACGCCTGGCACACCGCCGTGGGTGACCTCAACCTGAGCACCACTGAAGAATACGGTGCCTTCTTCGTGAACTTCGTAGGGCTCACCGGTGACGGTCACATCTTCACCGGTCAGAGCAGTGCTCTCATCTTCTTCGGCATCGTACTGTTGGTGAACTTCTACCTGATTTTCCGAGGTATCAGCAAAGGTATCGAATGGTTCTGCAAATGGAGTATGCCGGTACTGCTGGTAACCTGCCTGCTTATCCTCATGCGCGTGCTCACCATGGGCACACCGAATGCCGAACACCCAGAGCGCAGCATCAACCAGGGCCTGGGCTACATGTGGAACCCCGACAAGGTCGTGCTCGTCGACAACACCAACGGCGCCACCCTTGACATGGTGCCCGCCAATTCCACCCCCGAACAGAAGGCCAACTTCATCGCCAAAGTTCAGAAAGAACACCCCAAAGCCAAGGTCGAGGAGCGCAGCATCTCCCTGCTGAGCGGCCTGCTCAACCCGGAGCTGTGGCTGGCTGCGGCCGGTCAGGTATTCTTCTCGCTCTCTGTCGGCTTCGGCACCGTATGTACCTACGCGAGCTATGTGCGCCGCAGTAAGGATGTAGCGCTGAGTTCCCTTTCTGCCAACGCGGCCAACGCCGCCACCGAGGTAGGCCTTGCCGGCATGATGATTATCCCCGCAGCCGTGGGATTCCTGGGAGTTGCCGCAGCCGCCGGCGCCAACACCTTCGGACTGGGCTTCAATGTCCTGCCGCAGGTGTTCAACAGCATGCCCGGTGGCCAGCTCTTCGGCACCCTGTTCTTCCTGCTGCTGTTCATCGCGGCTGTGACCAGTGCTATCTCCATGCTGCAGCCGGGGGTGGCTTTCCTGGAAGAGTTCTGGGGTCTGCGCCGCATACAGAGCGTATCTCTGCTGGCGCTGCTGATTACCTGCGGCACGCTGTTGGTAGCCTGGTTCACCTCTGACCTGCTGGCGCTCGACACGCTCGACTTCTGGTTCGGCAACATCTGCCTGTACTTCACCACCGGGCTCTACCTCTATATCTTCAATGTCGTGTGGGGCTCCAAGAAGGGCCTGGCCGAGCTGCGCCACGGCTCCTGCCTGCAGTTGCCCAGAGCTCTTACCCTGCTCATCAACTGGGTTACCCCCGCCATCATGCTCACCATCTTCGTGTCCTGGATTTCGCAGAACATCATCGGCAAACCCTGCAGCTACATCACCAATATCCTGGAGCTGCGCCCCGGTGCCGTTATCCCGCTGGTGTGGGTGCTGCTGGTAGCCATCTTCTTCGGCTTCGTCATCCGCACCTCGAACAAGTTCCACCACAACTGCAAAAAGCCAGATTAACCTTTAACCCCATTTCAATATACAGACATGACTATCGCCGGTATCATCACCATGCTGCTCTCCTGCGGCCTCGTCTGGGGGCTCTTCATCGTCTGCTGCACCAAACTGGTGCAGAGCGATAGAAAAGAAGACTGACCCCCCCGTATCACCTCAACTCCGACGGCTGATTTTCTGCATGAAAATCAGCCGTTGTCTTTTTAAGATTGATTGACACGCTGTTTCGGTATGATACAATAACGCCATGTTCAAACACCTGCTATGCCTGCTCTCCCTCGCTCTGCCCCTCGCAGCAGCAGAGAAACCGCGCGCAATTGTCATCTTCTACACAGATGACCTGGGTTACAACGACACCTCCCCCTACGGCTGTGACAAAGTCCCCTGCCCCAACCTCGACAAACTGGCAGCACAGGGAGTACGTTTTACGGACGCCCACAGCACCCACTCTGTCTGCACACCGTCACGCTACTCCCTACTGACCGGGGAATACGCATGGCGCCGCAAGGGCACGGGCATTTTGCCCGGGGATGCCAAACTGATACTCCCGACAGAGGGAGAACGGGCCACCCTACCATCACTCATGCGGCAGGCGGGGTACCGCACAGCCGCCATTGGCAAATGGCATCTTGGTCTGGGCCGGGGCACCACCCCCACCAACTGGAACCGCACCATCACCCCCGGACCGAATGAGGTTGGGTTTGACCACTCTTTCATATTAGCAGCCACAGGTGACCGTGTACCCTGCGTATACCTGCAAAATGGCAATGTGGTGGGACTCGATCCGGCCGACCCCATCGAGGTCAGCTACAAAGCCCCCTTTGAAGGGGAACCGCTGGGTAGTACCCACCCCCATCTCCTCAAGAAACACGCTCGCAGCAACGGCCCCCAGCACAACTGTGCCCTCATCAACGGAATCCCCCGCATCGGCTACATGAAGGGCGGCAAAGCAGCCCTGTGGAAAGACGAAGACATGGCCGACCGCCTGACGGACGAAGCTATCAACTTTATCGCCGAAAGCGCCCGGATGAATAAACCCATCTTCATGTACTTTGCCACAAACGATATTCACGTGCCACGTGATCCGCACAAGCGATTCATCGGCAAAAGCGGCATGGGAATACGAGGAGATGTGACTCTGCAGATGGATGACTGCCTGGGCCGCCTGCGAGCAGCCCTGACCGAGCATGGTTACAGCGACTGCCTGTTCATCTTCAGCAGCGACAACGGACCGGTCATTAACGACGGCTATTTCGACGGCTCTATACGTGACTGCAAAGGTCACAATCCAGTAGCACCCATGAGTGCCGGCAAATGGCGCGACGGCAAGCTCACAGGCGGCAAATACGGCATTATGGAAGGCAGCACCCGTGTGCCCTTCATCGTCTGCTGGCCCGGTCACACCGGCACAGGCGATAGTGGAGCACTCATAAGCCAGGTAGACCTGGCACGCACGCTGTCCGATCTTGCCGGAGCAGATATACCGGCAGATGCGCTGCCGGACAGCCGCAACCTGCTCCCTGCCCTGCTGGGGCAAGAATCCGCAGGGGCTCCTTATATCGTCGAGAGTAACAACGGCGGCACCCTCGCCCTGCGTTGCGGCTCATACAAATACTACCGCAGCGGCAAAATTGAGCATCTCTACAATCTTTCCGTCGACCTGCAAGAGCAGCACAATATCGCAGCCGAGCAGCCCGAACTCACCAAACAGCTGCGCGAACAGTTACTGCAAATTCAACAGAAATAACCACTCTCGGAGACTCCCCGGCAATCCACCCCGCCCCGTATATATTATTCAGCCCCACCATGTGAACCTATTCGGTCGCATGGTGGGGGCAAAACTATACAGGCTTATATCCTTACTGCGGACGAGCGGAAATTTCGCCCCAGAACCGGCTCATTGCCGTAGGTAATTTCGAGAGCTGGCTTCTTGGGGATTTCTTGACGTTTGAAGATGATATCCTTTTCTGTACCGGCTGACCACGAAACCTCGCAGGGTGGATTCGGAGTCGAGCATCTGCATGATGCGAGCGTACCTCGTGCCCCCCCCCCGGCAACATCAGCTGCCGGGGGGGGATATCAGAATGAGGTTTAGTACTTGTAGTCCACGTAGAACTGGAACTGGCCACTGCGTTCGATGGCCTGCCCGGTCTTCACGGGGATAGCATAGTCAACTGCGATGGGACCCATCGGCAGATTGAGTCGCAGACCCACACCTACGTCGGCAGAATAGTTCGAAGTGGAGAAATCGCAGGCGTCCGCATTCACGAAACCGGCATCGGCGAAGACGGCAAAACGCAGGGAATCAACAAGGGGCAGAGTCATCTCCAGCTGCACGAATGCAGAACTCTTACCACCCATAGACTCATCGCCGGCAAGAGCCTCGTTAATCATACCAACGTCACGATAACGATAGCCACGCAGGTTGTTCGGGCCACCCAGGTAGCAACGCTCAAAGAGCGGCACCTCCTGATCGCTGTCGAGGGTATCTATAGTCTCAATACCGAAATTGATGCTGAAAATAGAATCCCAGAACGAATTATAGTAGTACGAACCATTTATACCACCACCGATGGTTTCAACCGTGCTGCCGGGCCCGGACCAGGAACCGAATACCTCCAGGTGACCGCCCTTGCGCGGAATAATCTGAGCGTCACGGGAATCATACTCATAGGCCAGACGAATGTTACTGCGGGTGAAGTCGCCACCGTTTTCAGCAAAGAAGGGCGGAGCATCAGCCTCGGGGTCAATTTCGTACTGCTCAATACGGTACTGAAGTTTAACACTCTGATAGTCGTCTATAGCCTTGCGCAGGGTCAGGCAATAGCCCAGGTTAGCCTGCTGATAGTAATCGCTCATGTAGGTAGACTTTGAGTAATACAACTCATTGCCAAGCGATATCTTGCGATCCAGGAACCAGGGCTCAAGCAGGTACACGCTGGCACTCTGCGTTTCCGTACCAACACGTCCCGAAATAGAAAGACGCTGGCCACCACCCACAAAAGTACCATTGGTAAGGCCGGCCAAATCGAAGTTCGACTGGGTGATAGTGGCGTACAGGTAGACACTTTCGATGGAGGAGAATGCCACACCCACACTGAAGCTACCGGTCATCTTCTCCTGCACGTTGACATTGATGTCACGGTAACCTGCATTGCCGGAAGTTGACTGTGAAACTTCTACTCCACTGAAATAGTTAAGATTAGCAAGACGTTTGCGAGCGGTCTCAAGATCTACGGCATTGAGCGGCTGACCGGGTTTGAGCGGGAGCTCACGCAGAATAACGTGCGGCTTGGTCTTGGTATTGCCCAGCACGTTAATACGCCCCACAGCATAGCGCCCACCCTCATTGACCTGGTAGTTAATGTCAACGAGCCTGCGCCCCTTTTCATCCACCCCAACCTCATTAATATCGGGGCGAACATCGGCATCTGCGTACCCCTTGGCACCGTAGTAACGACGAATCATGACCGTGTCGTCAGATACTTTCTGCAGGGAATAAATATCCCCCCCAATCATGCTCATACCTTTCATGAGCTGGTCGGCAGAATATGCGTTGTTGCCGGAGAAAGAAACATTTCGCACCTTGTACATGGGCCCCTCTTCAATAGTCACACGCATGGTGAGTTTCTGGGGCCCCTCGGCCTTACCGCCGTCAAAATACTCTACCTTGCCGATTTTGGCGCGAAGATAACCATAGTTGCGATACAGGCGGACAACCTCTGCGAGATCATCCTCCACCTGTTCGCGATCAACACGACCGGACTTGGTAAACCAGGTGAACATTCCGCGTTCCTTGGTTTTCAGAATCTGGCGCAGCTGCACATCATCAAATGCAGTATTACCCACAAAGTCGATATGCTGCATGCGCACTTCACGCCCCTCCTGAATGTCGAACACTACATCACTGTAACCAGTACGAGCCGTGGAGTTGTAGCGCCAGCTCACCTTAGTGTCGGGATAACCGGCCTCTTTGTACATCTGGATAATACGAGCACGAGCAGCAGCCAGGCGCTGGTCGTTGAACGCCGTACCGGAGCTGAGAGCATAAGGCGCGGTGTAGGGTTTCAATCCCGTTGTGCTCTCGGTAAGCCCTTCGCGCAGCTCTTCATCATCGAAACGGGTATTACCCGTGAACCCTACACCGGCCATCACACTGGTGGGACGAACCTCGAAAATCACACGCACTCCGCCGCCGCTGGGCTCGACAGCCACACGAGCATCGCCGTCAATAAAACCATTCTTAATGAGACGCTCAAGGTCCTCATTCACACGCGCAGAGCTGTATTTGGTGCCGGTGCGAGTCTGAACCACATCCAACAAACGCTGCTCCGGGAGTACAGCCTTGCCGGAAATGTAGCGAATTCGCACGGATTTAACAGTCTTTCCATCATACACATGCTCGTTTGCAAACACTGCCGTGCTATCACCGAACTCACGCTCCATCACCTCGTTACCCACACCAACCAAATCTGCGGTAGGCCTGGTGAGATGCGCCTCCGACACAGGCGTAGCAGACTCTGTTACGATTGTGACGGGTGGCTCCGTTGAACTATCAGTCGCAGGGCTCTTATCCCCGGCTTCTTCCGCAGCCTGCTGATCACTCAGCATGGCATCAAGGAAAGGATCCCCCGTTGACTCTTGCGCCCGTGCGGGCATGGAAACTGTCATGGCCAGAGCCATCAGTGTGGCCGACCAGCTGAGCGTGCGTGCATTCATACCCCAACAGTCTACCCTACAGGCCACCCCGTGTCAAGCATTTATCAGGGCATTTATTTTGTAACACCCGTCAGATACGGAATGTTTCGCATACAAAGTTGTAGAGTCGCATAAATTTGGCTTGCGCAGCAAGCAAAAATAAGGTATGCTATTGCCCGGCAGGGTAGCACGACACACCCCCTGCACTGTACGTTATGGCAAGTGACAATCTTCAGGAAATCGAGCAGAATTACATGTGCGACCCGGACGCCGATGGCGGATTCCTCTACACCACGGCAGAGGCTGCCATCAACTGGGTTCAGCAGCACTCGCTGTGGCCCATGCCCATGGGCACATCATGCTGCGCCATTGAGTACATGGCTGCATCTTGCTCGCGCTACGACATTTCCCGCTTCGGCTCCGAAGTAAACCGCTACACTCCGCACCAGGCCGACTTCATGTTCATCTGCGGAACCATCACCTACAAAATGGCCATGCAGGTGCGCCGCATCTGGGATCAGATGCCCGAGCCGAAATGGTGTATCGCCTGTGGTGCCTGTGCGTGCTCGGGCGGCATGTTCCGCTCATACTCCGTGCTGCAGGGAGTAGACAAGATTGTACCTGTTGACGTGTACATTTCCGGCTGTCCTCCCCGCCCCGAAGCTCTGCTGCAAGGGCTGATGACCCTGAAAGAGAAGATTATGGACACGGAACACCCGCTCAAGGGCTTCTTCAAGACCCACGAGCCGCGCGTGGCACAAAATGCCGACACCATCACTGCCAAGATGTCCATCACCGACTGATTTACAAGACAAATCCACAGAAAAAAACAACTCCTAACCATGGCCGAACTCACCCCCCTTCAGAGCAGTGCCGCCGAGCGCATCTGCGCCCGTTTTCCGCAGGTCAGCCGCAAAGAGTTCCGCGGCGACATCACGCTTACCGTAGCCCCGGCCGACCTGGCAGAGGTCATGAGCTTTGCAAAAGAGAGCTGCGGTTTCGACATGCTGCTGTGCGTATCGTCCGTTGACAACCTCGGGCAAGAGCCTCGCTACGAAGTGAACTACACCATTACGCAGGCAGAAAACGGCACCAATCTGCTGGTGCGTTGCCCCGTAAGCGAGAGCGACTGTGCAGTACCGAGTCTTTGCAAGATTTGGCGCTCGGCCGACTGGCTGGAACGCGAGCAGTACGACCTGATGGGCATCGAGTTCGTGGGACACCCGGATTTACGCCGCATCCTGATGTGGGATGGATACCCCTATCACCCTCTTCGCAAGGATTTCCCTGTAGCCGGCAAACCGACCGAGCTGCCAGGTGTGGCATTCACAGAGAAAGCTCCGACCGCCGGCGGCCCCTTTACTACACGGCCGGGTGTCATGACGGCTGGCGAACGTGAGCCCAGGGCTCACGATTGAGGTTCTATACCATTACATTTGTGAAATTACTCACTACCAGTTATCTGCGACGGGCGGCAGCCGTTATTACGGCCGCCGCCGCAGCGTTTACCTCGTGCCAGCAACTAGGGCCCCGGGTAGTGAACGACATTAACCTCGCACGCGCTAAAATCGCACCGAATCTTCTGCAACTGGGGGCACGTAACTGGGTAGTTGTAGCAGATCCCGCCTGCCCGCTCCCCGCCGGCAGTGGTATAGTAAGCATAACCGTACCGACAAATTCCGTCGACACTTTTCGGGAAGTACTCGATTTGCTTGAAATCGAAGGAGCTGTTGTTCCCCGTATCTGGGTGAGTCACGAACTGACCTTTGTTCCCGAGGGGCGAGCCCCCGGTATCACCAAGCACCGCAACGAACTCGAAAAATTGCTCATGGGGCGCTTTCACTATGCTGTCAACAGTCGTGTGATTGATATGCAATTAGCCCAGGCTGCTAAGGATTTCCGCATTCTCTATATTCGCACCGCTACTCGTCTTCCCTACAGCAGCATTGCCATCGAGCTGGATTCCGGCTACTGGAACTCAGACGCCGAAACAGAGGTTCAGCAGCGGATTCAACAGCTCATGCCTCAGCCACCCCAGCCTTCCACTCCCCAACCGGATACAGCCGCAAGCTCTATGCCGGGAACCATTACAGTCTGATACCCACCTTCTCACCGCATGTCTGCCCTTCCCCCCGATTTAGACCCCAAAACCCGCGCTCAGGCTTGGGTGGGAGATGCCATACTCGCACTGTATGTGCGCGAGTGGATTCTCTCCTTCCGTGGCCAGATAGACGGTAAACTCTTTATCGAGTTTACCAGCAATGATTTTTTACGACTCACAGGAAACGCCACCGGGGTCGAAGCTCAGATAGGCCGCATCTTCAAATCAGAGGGCCTCGAAGCCGCTTACGCCTGGATTGAACACCACCTGCGCCCCAAAATGGAACAGCGCTTGCACACTCTGCGCAAAAAACACTGAGCAACCGGGGCGGGGGCTATATTTTTCCCACAATAAAGAAGCTCCCTCAATATAACTTCAGAACAACTGTTTAAGGAAGCCGATTTCGTCGAGATAAAGCTTTGTTGAGCAGGTATAAGGTGTCGCGAGACTGGGGCCAGACAACACCACTCCATCCTCTGCGCCACCATTACCCTGTACCCTGTAGCAGGGCAACAGCAAGCCACGAGTACGGGGGCGCACACCAAGCTGTATGGTTCCGTCGGCCAGCTTGAACACGCTGTGTACAGTGCTCATGGAGATAATAGTACCACCGGGCGTCGCATAACAGGGACGCCAGCGCATATTGGGCGTAGCAATATCCGGACCGTTACTGAAATCGTAAAAAGGCATCTGGCGGGGCGGGATAGCTTTCAGGAGTATACGGCGCATGTGTGTACTGCCCACAATCTGAGAAATGCGGTTCTCTATCGGTTCTTCGGCAGAATCAATGAGATACACAGGAGTTCGTGTGATAATAGGCCACAGCACTGCAAGCACCATTTCGTGCGGCTCTCCGTGTCCAACAGTCGTAAGCAGGCGGTGGCGCCCCTCTTTGAGTGCATTCACACGGCGAACCTGCTCCACATTAATCCACAAACGATGTAACTGCTCCAGGTCTTGGGTCGCCTCAAGAAGCACCTCAACCCACTTCGCTGCAAGAGGTGAACAATTCTCTGGAATCTTGCGCGAAATAATTGCTCCGGCTACCTGGAACCCATTCAGCGAACCACCTTTCCAATGCACCACAGAGCGACGTCCCCGCACCTCAAGCATACGCAACAGCTCATCGCGGCTCCCGCCACCGGCAACCTCAAGACAACCGGCCGACAAGCTGCGGAACGCCGACAAAACAGCAGCCGAATTGAAATCCTCATGCATAGGTTCCCCAATCATCACCGTGTAACCATAGGGCAGATGACGCGGCAGCTTGAAAGGCAGCGTATAAAAGAATCGGTTACGATAGAAAGAGAACACACTACCCCAGAGCCCATCCATATAGATGGGAATAATCGGAGCGTGCGCACGACGTGCAATAATTTCCATACCGCGACGAATGGGAGTAAGACACCCGGTGCGAGTAAGCTGCCCCTCAGGGAATATGCAGATAAGATCTCCTTTTTCAATCCCCTTGGCCGCCTTCATGATAGCCTCTCGCGGATTATGGCTGGAAATAGGCAGCGAATTGAAAATCTCCAGCAGCCAACCCAGCAACTTAGCTGCCATGAACTCCTCCGCCACCACAAAACGAATGGGGCGAGGACAAATCATCGTCAGGAACAGAGCATCCGCATACGTCACGTGGTTGCACACAATAAGCGCCCCTCCCACGGGTGGTATGCGATCAGCCCCGATGACTCGCGGGCGGTAGAAGAAGCGCATACACCATATACCCACCATGCGGATGAATTCCTGCGGTATCAGTCGCAGAGATGTCACCATGATGAAGGCGCTGAGCAGGAAAAGCACCAGGAACTGGTCGCGTGGACCGGCACCGTAATTGTTCATGAGCCACATGATAACCACGGCCACCAACCCCATGAGGTTATCAATAAGATTACCGGCAGCAATGATGTTACCACGGTTTGCGGGGTCGCAGTTATCTTGCAGGAAGGCGTTAAGCGGCACCAGATAAGCTGCCCCGAAAGCCCCCGTAAGAGTCAGGAAGATATTACTGGCCAGGCTGTCGACCTCCAGCATGGTGAGCATGAACGTGCTGATGGTGATACCAATGGCCCCGAAAGGAATAAGCCCCAGCTCATTCTTACCACGGCACAACAGAGAGGCTACCGCTCCGCCCAGCACTACACCGCCGCCAAGCCAGGCCATCAAAATACCGCACTGCATGGAGAAATCTACCGACGGGTCAGCAGCCGACATCTCCTTAGCTATCTGAATGAGAATCAGGAACAGCGAGCCCGCCAAGCTCCAGAAATATGCAATTCCCAGCTCACTCAAGCGCAACTCACGATCTTTCCACAGGTACTTCACCTGCACAAAGTGCTCATAGAACAGGCTCCAGGCAAAGGGTTTATTCGGCTTTACCGGATAGCGGGGCAGCAGGAAGGAGCACAGCGCCACCACGCCGGCTATGCAAATAAACACGACCGTGGGGAATTTCACAGCGCTCCAGCCCGACACCTGATCCCCGATATCAGTACCATGCACCGCCACGTATTCACTCGTGTAGGAATCAAGCAGATAGCTGAACCAGAAGAACACGCCAATCTGCGCCAGCAACAGCACAAACACCAGACTGATTTCAATGATACCCGACCCGAAGCCGATATAGCGCGACCCCAGCAAATCTTTCACAATCCCCTTCTTCGCCGGGCTCAATATCGTTGCCTGCGTGGCAAACACCGCAAACCAGATAATCGCCCCGCGCATATCGGTCTTGTAAAAGCAGAACAACATGCACCCCATCACCACTATCTGCAGCAAACTCATCACCTGAATGATGCGAGTCTTGCAGAAACAGTCCGCCAACCACCCCACCAAGGGTGAGAATAAGATGTAAGGCAGCACGAATATCGCCCCGAGGAAATACTCCAAATCACTGCCAGCCGTTCCCCACAACCACACACCCAGCGGAATGAGCAGGAACTGCACCGCTTTCTCATTAAAGGCATTCACCGCCTGCACGGCCACAAGAGTCCAAAACCCGGCCCACTCTTTGCGCGACGGCTCCTTGTAAAAGTTTTCAGCTTCTTCTTGCATAGCTTCTCCAACCAGTATCTCACACTTTGGTCAATATGCAAGCAAAAAACACACTCACGCGCACAATACGCGCGCGCGAGTCGGCCACTGGCACGAAAAAGCCTGCAATCCGTAGACTGCAGGCTTGTGAAACTTGGAGGTTCCGGGGGTATTTAGCCCAGAGTGGGCTTCTTGGCGCGGCGCACGGAGCCGAAGCGCTTCTGGAACTTGTCGATACGACCCTCGGTGTCCACGAACTGGTTCTTACCGGTGAAGAAGGGGTGAGAGTCGGAAGTGATACCGCAGGAAATCACGTAGTGCTCCACACCGTCGATTTCCTCCTTCTTGGCGGAGGTAGCGGTGGAGCGGGTGATGAAGCGGCGGCCCGTGGTGATGTCCACGAACACAACAGGATTGTACTTGGGATGCAGATCAGCTTTCATAGTCTTTCAGGCTGCGTTACCGTCGCAGCGCGGAGGGGATTATACAGATGAGCGAGCGTGAGTCAAGCATAATCGTTGAAAAATATCGCTCTATCATTCATTTTACTTGGCCGCGCATTGATTTTTTCCGCGTCCGGACCACAAATGCGGCTTGTCATCACGGGTAGTGTATGGTAGAATCAGTGCGCAGAATAATCACGCACGCTTATGGCAACACAACTTGAGCAACTGAAACAGTACACCACCGTGGTAGCTGATACGGGTGACTTCCGCCAGATGGAGGAGTTCGCCCCGCAGGATGCCACCACCAACCCTTCCCTCATTCTTGCCGCTGCCGGCAAGCCCGAATACCGCAGCATTGTGGAGGAAGCTGTAGCCCCCTACAAGGGCCGTGAAATCACCCCAGCGCTGATGGATGAGATTGTGGACAAGGTCGTGGTGGCCTTCGGTCTGGAGATTCTCAAGCGCGTGCCCGGTCGCGTGTCGAGCGAGGTGGACGCCCGCCTGTCCTTCGACACCGAAGCCACGGTAGCCCGCGCTCGCAGCATCATGGGCATGTACGAGGCCGCCGGCATTCCCCGCGAGCGAGTGCTCATCAAGATAGCCTCCACCTGGGAGGGTATTCAGGCCGCCCGCGTGCTGGAGCAAGAGGGCATCCACACCAACCTGACCCTGCTCTTCAGCCTGGTACAGGCTGTGGCATGTGCCGAGGCAGGCGTGCGCCTCATCTCCCCGTTCGTCGGCCGCATTCTCGACTGGTTCAAGGCGAACACGAAGGAAGAGTACACTGCCGAGACCGACCCCGGTGTGGTTTCCGTACGCACCATTTACAACTATTACAAGAAGTTCGGCTACCCGGTACAGATTATGGGTGCCTCTTTCCGCAACAAGGGTGAGGTGCTGGCACTGGCCGGCTGCGACCTGCTGACCATCTCCCCCGGCCTGCTGGCCGAGCTCACCGCCAGCGAGGAGCCCGTGGCTCCCTGCCTGAATGAAGAGACCGCCAAAGCCAGCGACATCGAGCGTATTCCGGCAGATGAAAAGAACTTCCGCTTCCTCTTCAACGAGGATGCCATGGCCACCGAAAAGACAGCCGACGGCATTCGCCGCTTTGCTGCCGACATCCGCAAGCTGGAGGCCATGTTGGTCGCCATGCTGTAAAAACCTCTTAACTGTTACCACCAAACACATACAATCATGAAAGTACTCGTTACAGGCGGTTGCGGCTATATCGGCTCGCACACCGTACGCCAGCTGGTAAAAGCCGGGGCTGATGTGACTGTGCTCGACAGCATGGTCTACGGCCACCCCGCCGCTATTGTCGACAAAGAAGTAAAGCTCGTGAAGGGCGATCTGGGCGATCCCGCCATCGTGTACCCCCTGCTCGTCAACGGCAAGTTTGATGCCGTGGTGCACTTCGCAGCCTTCATTCAGGTAGGCGAGTCGGTTACCGACCCGCTGAAGTACTACGAGAACAACATCGCCAAGCCCCTGGTGCTGCTGCGCGCCATGATGCTGGGCGGCTGCAAGCGCTTCGTCTTCTCCTCCACCTGCGCCACCTATGGTGAGCCCACTCAGGTACCCATTCCCGAGACGGAGAAGCAAGACCCCATCAACCCCTACGGCGGTTCCAAGTACATGCTTGAGAAAGTGTGCAAGGACTGCGAGCGCGCCTACGGTCTTAAGAGCGTATTCCTGCGCTACTTCAACGCCTCCGGCGCCTCGGTAGACGGCCTAATCGGCGAAGACCACGAGCCGGAGAGCCACCTCATCCCCGTCATTCTGCAGGCCATCAAGGGCGAGCGCCCCGGTATCACCGTATTCGGTACTGACTACGACACCCCGGACGGCACCTGCATCCGCGACTACATCCATGTGGATGACCTGGCAGACGCTCACCTGCGCGCGCTGGACTACCTCATGAAGGGCGGCGATACCAACTGGTTCAACCTCGGTACCGGCAACGGTTTCTCCGTGAAGCAGATTATTGATGCAGCCGAGAAGGTAACCGGCTTGAAAGCCCCCGTGGAATATGGACCCCGCCGCGAGGGAGACCCGCCCCGCCTGATTGCAGATTCCCGCAAGGCCGCTGAGATTCTGGGCTGGATTCCCAAGTACCAGGATGTCACCCAAATTGTGGAGACAGCCTGGAAGTGGCACAACGGTGAGCGCGGCGGTCACTATTAAAAATCCGATACACGAATATCTCAAAGCACGGCGGGCTGCGGCCCGCCTGCTTTTTCTCAACACTAATGTTTGAAATCATCATCATCGCCCTGGCACTGGCAGTAGATGCCACCGTGTACTCCTTTTCCTACGGCCTGGTACTGAGGTGCAGGCGCCAGTGGCACTCGCTGTGGCTGGCTCTGACTGTGGGTGGTTTTCAGGCAGGCATGCCGCTGCTGGGGTTTATGGGCGGCGAAGAGGTGCGGGACAGCGTAGCACAGTGGCAAGGCGGTATCGTAGCCACCGTTTTCTGCGGGTTGGGTGCATACATTATCTACGGTGCCCGGAAAGAAGGTGATGAATGTGAGTGCTGTAAATGCTGCAATCCGCTGGGAATTTTTGCCCTGCTGGCGGTAGGCGTAGCCACGTCCATCGACGCTCTGGCCGTCGGCGTAGCTATGGCATTGGGTAACATCGGGGGTGCCGACATCAGCCTGTCACACCTGCTGGTGAATGTGAGCATCATCGGCGGGGTCACCTTTGTGTGCTCCCTGGCGGCATTTCACAGCGCCCGCCTGCTGCACCACCTGCCCACCCGCTGGCTCGAAACCACAGCCGGCTTGCTACTCATTGCACTGGGTATCAAGAGTCTGCTCTGAGTTTAGCCTGAGGGGAAGCTATAGCCATGAGCAACATCTCCACCTGCCTGAACTCGTCACGTATGTGAAGGGCCGGCAAACGCCTTATTTCCGATTTATCTTTCTGTTCGGGCAGAAAATACAACACAGTACTACCATCTGCGAGTAAATCCTTGGAAATGGGGTAACAATCAACTGCAGGGCACGGCTCCCACCCTGCCATATATACCCCACTGCTGCCGATGGCAAAAGAATCAGGCTCACGGCGGAGCCTCCGTACATAGGCGCGCAACATCAGCACCATCAGGCCCACCAGCAACACAAACACCACCCAGCCAAAGCCGACATACCTCCCGACCGACGGCTCCGTCAGAGCACTCACCGCTACGGAGGCGCAGAAGATGAACAGCCCTGCAAGAACACACCATTCCCCCCATGTAGGAGGTTCAGGGACTTCCACCCCGCTCCTGTACAGCACATCCCCGGCAGGTAATAAAGGATGAGTTACCGCCTGCGGTATCGGCCACGGCAATGAGCGATAGTCAGCCTGAGCCTGCTCAATAATAGCCACAAGCTGCGCCGGAGCCGCCACGCCCCGGAACCTGACATCAGCCCCGAACCAACACCCCTCCAACCTGACATTTCGCCCGTCAACTACGGCAGTCAGCTTCGGCAGCGGATAACTCGTCAGGCTGATTTGCCCACCTGCACGCTGCATGCAGATAACGCGATGCGACGTAACGGCCAGGCGAGCCCATTCCCTCACGCGAGCGCCTATATAGCCGAGCAGTCGGCAGACCAATACCACCACCATCACAGCGAACCAGAACACCAGCAAATCCGGAGCCAGAGGCAAACAGCACCACCCAACCGGAAGCATCAACAGGAAAAATATCGGCAGCCCACTCTCGAACACATCAGTCACCCAACGTCGCCACCATTTCCACCCCCGTTTCTGCCGGTGCAGGTAGAGCAACTGTTCGCCCAGCAGCAATTCTCTCTGTATGTATTCGTCCGGTGTCATAGGGCTTGTTTCATCAGGTTGTAAGGTTCTTCCCACGCATCGGCGGGCAGGTAGAGGAACCCCTCGGGAGAGCGATTCCAGCAAATGGAAATACCCAGCTCGAGACTGACGGTACCATTCCGATGACGGGTAAAGGCATGAATCATGTCGGCATGGCGACGAAATATCAACACCGGCACACCCCATGGACGATAGCGCAGCACCAACGCCCGCCTATCAGTCAGCACATACAAGGTGCGGCGCTGCCAGCTACGCCCGACCCAGGGACTCACCAACGTGAGCACCAGCAAGCCCAATGCCAGCGCCCCGACCAGCGCTATCACGACTGCCGGGAATTCCTCCTGCCAGGCACCGAAGGTAAACCACCCCACCACCAGCGCAGGAAACCAGAGATAACCCACCATCACACACTGTCGCAGGGTCCATAGCATGGGCTGAGGACGGCCCAGCCACAATATACGCTCTCCTCGCAGCAGGGTATTCTGCAGCCTTTCTCGCTCGCTGTAGGGTAGTTCATCGACAGTCATCGGTTTTATCCTTTTGTGATAGGCCGCGGCTCGGTGATATCCATCAGCAGCTGCTCCAGGCGCCGAAGCTCCGGCAGGTTAAAAAAACCCATGGGTACCGGATTCGTGTTACCCTCCTTGCCGCCTTCGTAGCCAAAAATGAGGTCCCCGCTGCCATCGGCACGCAACACGCGCTCCTTCACCATACCGGGGGCAAGCGGCCAGGCTACCGTCTGCCAGCTCCTGCGCCCTTCCGGTCGCAACAACAACGCACGACGAACCGTCAGCAGATACACCGTGCGCCGCATGCGCCGACGTATCACGAAGGGCATAGCCGCCGGTATGGCAATCAAAATCAGCAGAAACGGCACCCCCACCCAACCGGCTATTGCCACAAACAGAGCCGAGAAAAACAACGCAAACACGGCAAAGAATATAGAGGGCACCGTCAGACGATTCACGAGCGACGGAATAGGCTGCGCCACCCACAGGGGTTCCTCACCGGGCAGCATGGCGCGCATCACCTGTTCATGCAGTTCCTCAGGCAATGAGGCGACAGATTTCATAAGGCCTGTTTACAGTACGGCCCGCAGGTGCACCATACACCTGCGGGCCATGATTGGATTAGTGAATCTTCTTCAGCAGCCAGGGCAGAAGGTCTTTGATAGCCAGTCGCTCCTGCTCCATAGAGTCGCGGTGACGAATGGTGACCGTGTCCTTCAGCGCGGGATCACCCTCCTCACCCAGGGTCTCGAAGTCGACCGTAATGCAGAAGGGAGTGCCCACCTCATCCTGACGGCGATAGCGGCGACCGACAGCACCGGTCTCATCGTAGAACACATTCATGAACGGGCGCAGCTCGGCCTCGATTTCACGGGCGATACGCACCTGCTCGGCGTTCTTCTTCAGCAGCGGGAAGATAGCTGCCTTGATGGGAGCCATACGCGGGTGGAAACGCATGACGGTGCGGATGTCGCTCTTGCCGTCCTTGCCCAGTTCTTCCTCGTCGAAAGCCTCGCAGATGACGGCGAGCACCGAGCGATCACAGCCGGCAGAGGGCTCCACCACGTGGGGGATGAACTTCTCGCGGGTCGCCTCGTCGAAGTACTCCATCGGCTTGCCGGAGCTCTCCTGGTGGCGGCCCAGGTCATAGTCCGTGCGGTAGGCGATACCCATGAGCTCCTGAATACCGAAGGGGAACTCATACTCGAGGTCGTATGTCTTCTTCGAATAGAAGGCGCGCTCATCTTCCGGCACGTCGAGAATGTGAATCTTCTCGCGTGAGATACCGATATTCTCGTAGAACTGCAGGCTCTTCTCCAGCCACTCATCCGTCAGGCGGAAACCATCCTCGGCGCGGCAGAAGTACTCCACCTCCATCTGCTCGAACTCACGGGAACGGAAGGTGAAGTTACGCGGGTTAATCTCGTTGCGGAAGGACTTACCAATCTGAGCAATACCGAAAGGAATCTTGGTACGGGAGGAATCGAGGATGTTCTTGTACTGGCAGAAGATGCTCTGGGCGGTCTCCGGGCGCAGCCAACCGGTGCTGGAGGGGTCATTCTCATCAGAGGTAGCACCGATGGTGGTCTTGAACATCAGGTTGAACGAGCGAGCCTCGGTCACAAGAGAACCGTTCGAGGGGTTGTAGCGCACGCTGTCGGTCACAGTCTCGGTGCTCTCCTCCAGCAGCTCCAGTTCGGCCTGGGGGATATTCTTGCCGGAAATCTGGCTGTAGTACTGCAGGGCGCTGCGGCGAGCGTTCTTCAGCTCCTTCTCGCTGCCCTCAGCTGTCAGCATGGAAAACTCTTTCTTCGTGCTCCAGGAGCCATCTTTCGTGGTAGCGCCCTTCCACCAGAGAGCCACACCGCTCTGGGCGGGAATCTGGTCAGCACGCAGGCGCTCCTTGCTCAGCAGGCAATCACAGAGCGGGTCGGAGAAACCACCCACGTGACCACTGGCCACCAGCACGGAATTGTGCGTGAGAATGGAACCATCCATACCCAGAATATCGGGGCGCTCCTGTACATGAACACGCCACCAGTAATCCTTCAGGTTGCGCTTGAGCTCAACGCCCAGGGGACCGTAGTCCCAGCAACCGTTGAGGCCGCCATAAATTTCAGCTGCCTGAAAAATGAAGCCCTTGCGCTTGCAGAGGCTGACGATTTTTTCCATCCGAACGGGGTCTGTATAGGTACGGTCTGCCATAACGCGGGTTATTTTACAGCATTTTGAGCCTATTGCAAGCCAAAACAGAGAGTGATAGCGCGATTTTCACTTGCCAAACGCTCACTTTACAGGTATGCTGTTGGGCAGAAAAATCGTAACCAAGCACACGTACCATGCTTATAGCCCCTTCCATGCTTGCCTGTGATTTCCGCCGTATCGGGGATGAAGCAGCCCGTGCCCTCGCTGCAGGGGCGGACTGGCTGCACCTCGATGTGATGGACGGTTCTTTTGTGGACAACATTTCCTTCGGTCCCGACATCTGTGCGGCCATCCGCAACAGTGTACCGGCAGAGGCCTATCTGGACGCCCACCTCATGATAGATGCTCCCGATCACTACCTGCCCCGCTTCCTGAAGGCCGGTATGAACATGATTACCATCCACGTGGAGCGCGAAGGGCATGTCGACCTGCACGCCACTCTGGCAGCCATCCGCGAGGGTGGCGCCCACGCAGGCCTGGCCGTGAACCCGGCCACCCCCGTAGAAAAGGTACTACCCTACCTGAGCGAGCTTGATATGGTGCTAGTGATGAGTGTAGTGCCGGGCTTTGGTGGCCAGAGCTTCATGGGTGAAGTGCTCGACAAGGTGCGCGTGCTCGATGCTGCCCGCAAGGAACAGGGGCTGAACTTCATCATTCAGATGGACGGCGGTATAGGCGCCACGCAAGCTCCCCTCTGCGCAGATGCCGGAGCAGATTGCCTGGTTGCCGGCAGCAGCACCTTCCGCGCGGCTGACATGGCCGCCGCCATCGCAAGCATGAAGTAAATTATCCCCATGGACAAAGCGACTAAGAGCCTGCTTAACGTACTGCTCAGCGTACTGGCCCCCGTACTCATTCTGGATAACTGCTCCACCACCGGCGATAAATTCTGGCACCTGGGCACCACCTGGGCCATGGTCGTGGCACTGGCTCTGCCCATAGGCTGCGGTATCTATAGCCTGATTACCGAGCGCAAAATAGAGGCCATGACTGCCTTCGGTCTGCTTGGTACCATTCTGACCGGCGTGGTCACCATTTACGCCAACACGGGGGATGCCCTTGCCATCCGCCCCGACACGCCTTGGTGGTACGCCGCGAAAGAGGCTATCATCGCCCTGTTGCTAGCCGGTGCCACGCTGGTAGGTGGTGGTAAGGAGGGCTCCCTGTTGCGCGCATGCGTGTATTCCGACTCCATTTTCGACATCCGCCGAATCGAGGGTACCGTACGTGAGAAAGGGCTGCAGAGCAACTACAACGCCGTGCTGAACCGAGCAGCTTTCATGACCGCCGGTTCCCTGCTCTTTTCCGCCGCTATGAATTTCGGGCTTGCCCTCTACTTCCTGCTTCCCGTGCCCGACATGCCCGCTGCCGAGCAGGCCGTGGAGTACAACTACGCCGTCAGCAAAATGACCTGGATGGGCTACCTCATCATCGGGGTTCCCCTGCTCGCCACGCTCTTCCTCGTCATCCGCTACCTCGGCAGAGCCCTGCAACAACTCACCGGCCTGCGCGATGAGCAGGTTTATATGCGATAAAAACATACAGACAATGAGCAAGCGTATAGGCATAGTCAGTTACAACATCAATTGCAACTTCACAAACTACGGTTCAGCTCTTCAATCCTGGGCGCTGAGCGAAACACTCAAAAAACTCGGGCACACCCCCATACTGATTGACTATTGTCCCGATATTCTGCGCGATAAAGATCCGCTCAACCCCATGAAAAACATGTGGGATACGGACGCAGAGTCTCGCAGGCAGTGCGAATTGAGCCTGCCGGCAATCAGAGTCAACTATGAAAAGTTTGAGCGGTTCTATACTGAGCAATTTAACAGAACCCGGAAAAAATATTTCTCGGCTCAATTCAATGATGTTGTAACAGATGAAGACATTGATGCATTCGTATGCGGAAGCGACACAATCTTCTGTGTGGACGAGTTCGGCATCGATGACGGCTACTATGCCAACTATCCGTGCATGAAGAATGGCCACACCATCTCCTACGCTGCCAGTTTCGGCGATTCCCATTTTACACCGGAAACCTACGCGCTGCTCAACGAGCGTTTGCAGAACTTCAAAGCTATTGGTATACGAGAAAACGGAATGTTACCCTACGTGCGTGAACACACAGAAGTTCGTGCAGAAAAAGTATTGGATCCTACCCTGCTCCTTGAGCGAAAAGATTTCGCACGCATAGAGGCCCCACGTCAGGAACAGGAGCGCTATATCCTTCTCTATGCCCGTCGCTATAACCCGCAGATGTTTGAATATGCAGAAAAGGTGGCAGCGAAGCATGGCTGCAAAATAGTCGATATCAGCCTGCGTGCGACCAATGCAGACCGCCATTGTATGCGTTATGATGCAGGAGTGGAAGAGTTCATCTCGCTTGTCCACCATGCCGAATATGTTATAACAAACTCATTCCACGGCATGATTGTAGCGGTTCACTATTGCAAGCCATTCGTCATCTTCTCACGTGAACAATGTGACACCAAAATTGACGAAGTACTGGAGCTCTTCGGGCTGAGTGACAGAAAACTGGTTCACGCCTGCGATTCGGTTCCCCAGGTGCCGGATTACGAACAGGTACACACACGAATTCGGCAGGCTCGAGTGCACTCCATCAACTTTCTGCAAGACTCGCTTAAACCTATTTCTTAAACGAAATCATGGCTTCTTTTTACACAAATGAACGCAATCATCAGATTCTGATTGCTCTGCTTAAAGAACATAACATCAGAACTATTGTTGCCTCGCCGGGAACCGCAAACTCAGTTTTTGTGGGCAGCATACAGCATGACCCTTTTTTCACGCTGTATTCAGCTGTAGATGAACGTTCAGCTGCCTATATGGCTTGTGGCATCGCAGCAGAGAGCGGAGAACCGGTTGTCATCAGTTGCACAGGAGCTACAGCTGCAAGAAATTACATGCCCGGCATGACCGAGGCTTATTACAGTAAATTGCCGATTCTGTGCATCACGTCATCTCAGCCGAATTGCCGTATCGGCCATCTTCAACCGCAGGTGACAGACAGGACAGCCCCGCCCCCCGATGTTGCCAATGTCAGCCTTACCCTATCCACCGTTTGTACCCCTGAAGAGGAGTGGGAGTGTGAAATATCGGCCAACAAGGCCATACTGGCGCTAAAGCGAAATGGAGGAGGCCCGGTACATATCAATCTCATCACGGCGTACAGGTTCAGCGACAAAACATCCCTGACCCGGCAGGATTTACCACCGGTCAGAAAAATTGACCGCATCACTGCCTTTGACCCCTTCCCTGCTTTGCCGAACGGTCGAATTGGGATTTATGTAGGCTCTCACAAAAAATGGGATATAAGGCTAACCCGCACAGTAGAGCAATTCTGCGAGAGCAACAACGCCGTCGTGTTCTGTGATCACACGAGTAACTACAATGGTAAATACAAGGTTCTTTTCCCTCTGACCATTAACCAATCCCCTCTCATCAGCAAGGGGGTGCCTGCGTACAATGTAGAGTTGCTCATCCACATAGGCGAGGTATCAGGTGAGGAAAATGCTCCCGCTATGATTAAAGGTTGCCGGACTTGGCGAGTTTCGGATGATGGGGAAATACGCGATTGGTTCCGAAACCTGAGCTATGTTTTCCAAATGCCCGAACAACACTTCTTTGCTCAGTATGCAAAAGTGGAGGGTGAGGTAAACACCGAATTCTGGCAGGAGTGCGACAACCGGGGCAGAGAGCTGGAAAAACAAGTCCTCAACAGCGAAAAGCTCCCCCTGTCCAATGTATGGCTGGCTCAACAAGTGGCTCCCTGTATTCCGCAGAATTCCTTCGTTGTACTGAGTATTCTCAACACGCTCAGAACATGGAACTACGCACGATTCAGAGAGAACGTGGAGGTTTTCTGTCCCGTGGGTGGGTTCGGAATAGACGGAGTCCCGTCACTCCTAATCGGGGCAGCAATCAGCCACCCGGAACGACTGCATTTCGGCATTATCGGTGATTTGGCATTTTTCTACGACATGAACAGTCTGGGCAACAGGCATGTGACTAATAACCTCCGAATCATTCTAGTCAATAATGGTTGCGGGGTTGAATTCAAGAAAACATATGCCATGGCGTATCGACTGTTAGGAGAAGATGTCAATCCGTATGTCGCGGCAGCAGGACACTTCGGTAACAAATCGCCACATTTGGTAAAGGATTACGCCAAAAATCTAGGGTTCCGTTATCTTACGGCCAATAGCAAAGAAGAACTTATATCTTCACTGCAGGAGTTTACACAATCCCCTCCTGACAGAGGCCCCATGCTACTCGAGGTATTCATAAAAGATTCAGATGAGCGCAATGCTCTTGACGTTATTCACCGTCGCTATCAACAGTCATGAAAAAAGTTCTGGTATTGGGTGGAACAGGAGCCATGGGTAACTATCTGGTTGACATAATGGCTAATAGCAAAAAATGGGACGTTTGGGTTACGTCTCGAACGACACATAAATCCGATAATGAGCACATCCACTTTCTACAAGGAAATGCCCGAGATGAATTATTTCTGACAAAGCTTCTGTCTGAGAGCTACGATGCCATCGTAGATTTCATGAATTATGATTACGAAGAGTATGCACAGAGATACACTAAGCTGCTGGCCACCACAAAGCATTACATTTGGTTTTCCTCATGTCGTGTTTATGCAGACTCTCCAACACCACTCACAGAAACATCCCCACGATTGTTAGAAACTTCAATGGATGCGGAGTTTCTCGCAACAAACAGGTATGCTCTCAGAAAAGCGAGACAAGAAGATTTAATTACGAACTCCGGATTCAGCAATTACACCATTATTCGCCCCTACATAACCTATAGTAATACGAGACTTCAGCTGGGCATATACGAAAAAGAACAATGGTTATGGCGTCTACTGAAAGGCAAAAGTCTCGTGATTAACAAAAACATTCTAACGAAAACCACGACACTGAGTCATGGAAAGGATGTTGCAGAAATTATAGCCCAACTTGTAGGTAAAAGTATCGCATACAACAAAATTATACAAATTGCCTCACCCGAAACTAAAACATGGTCGGAAATACTTGACATATATCTCGACGTATTGGAAAACAAATTAGGAAAACGTCCACGGATATATGTATGTGATACAATGCAAGCTATAGATGTGTTGTATGAAGGCGGTTACAACACAAAATACGATCGTCTATACAACAGAAGCTTTGACAGTAGTAAGGTTGACGAAATGCTTAATAAAACCACAGTCTATACACCTATAAAACTAGGTATCTCTCATTGCTTGCAAAACTTTATAACCAAAGAAGAAAAGTTTCTACCAATCAACCCTCAATTTGAAGCTTATCAGGATATCCTTACAAACGAACTGCTGAAAAAACAAGACTTTTCCTCCTCCGAGGAGTACAACAATTACATCAAACACCGCAAAACGCCTCTCAACGTTCTAAATATGCAGCCGATTATTCAACAGTACAACTAACCATGTGCCATATGCTCAATTTTACAGTAGGTCCGGTACAATCCGGCGAAAAAGTGTGCGCCATTGGCGCGGAACAGGTACCCTATTTCCGCACGGCTGAGTTTTCGGCAGTGATGAAGGAGAACGAGGAGCTGATGCTGAAATATTCGAAAGCGCCGGAGGGCTCACGTGTGGTGTTTCTGACCGGTTCAGGAACAGCCGGCATGGAGGCCACGGTTATGAATCTACTTACGCCCCAAGACAACGTGCTTGTGGTAAATGGCGGGAGTTTCGGTCACCGTTTCGTGGAAATGCTGGAACTGCATGGCATTCCTCACACAGAAATTGCTCTCGAGTATGGTAAATCCCTGACTACCTCACATCTGGAGCCATATGAAGGGAAAAACTACTCTGCATTTCTGGTCAACGTGCATGAAACCTCTACCGGTGTACACTACGACATTGACCTCATAGCCGATTTCTGCCGAAGAAATGGGGTATTTCTGGTAGTAGATGCCATCAGTTCCTTCTTGGCGGACGAGTTCGACATGGAGCGCTTGGGGGTCGGAGTTATGATAACCGGCTCGCAAAAGGCACTGGCATGCCCGCCGGGCATATCTATACTCACACTGGCGCCGACGGCGCTGGAGCGCCTTGCAACCACTCCGGTAAAGTGCATGTATCTGGATTTAAAGTCGGCGCTCAAAAACGGAGAGCGAGGCCAAACGCCCTTCACCCCGGCCGTAGGCGTCCTGTTGCAAATTAACTGCCGACTGAGGGAAATAGAAAGCACCGGTGGGGTTGAAGCCGAAACGGCTCGCATAGCTGCTCAGGCTGCGGATTTTCGTGCGAAAATAAAGGGCCTTCCCTTCGAAATATACGCAGAGCGCTTATCGAACGCAGTGACACCACTACACCCGACAACGGCCTCGGCTTACGACATTTTCACCACGTTGAAAAATGAATACGGAATCTGGGTTTGTCCCAATGGCGGTGAGCTCAGCAGCAAGGTATTCCGCGTAGGCCATATTGGTGCCCTGACCCATGAGGACAACTCCACGTTGGTTACTGCGCTGCAAGAGCTTCAAAAGAGAGGAATCATCTGAATATGATAAAGGTCATCACATACGGCACCTACGATTTGCTTCACTACGGGCACATTAAACTTCTGGAGCGAGCTAAGGCTCTAGGGGATTATCTTATCGTAGGTGTAACTGCCGATGACTTTGATAGAAAGCGCGGCAAAATCAACGTGCAGCAAACTCTCATTGAGCGTATTGAAGCAGTGAGAGCGACCGGCTTAGCCGATGAAATCATCGTAGAGGAATACGAAGGACAGAAAATAGATGATATCAAACGCCACAATGCAGACATTTTCACAGTAGGCAGTGATTGGGTTGGGTTTTTTGATTATCTCAATGAGTTTTGCAAAGTTGTTTACCTCGGCAGAACAGAAGGCGTATCAAGTACAGAGCTGAGAAATCAACAAAGCGAACTGAGAGTAGGAATAGTAGGGGAGTCCAGAGTCATCAACAAAATTGCTGCTGAAAGCACCCATGTCAACGGTCTGCGCCTTGTAGGTATCTGTACGAAAGCGCCGGAGAACCTCAACGAACAACCTGCAGATATTCCCTACATTACAAACAATTATCTCTCGCTACTCGAACATGTAGATGCCGTATTCATCCTCTCCCACCCAAGCAAGCACTACAAGCATATCAAAGCTGCTCTTGAACGGGGAATACATGTCCTCTGCGAATCTCCCATTGCGTTAAAGAGTGAGCACTTCCATGAGCTCAGAATACTGGCGGAAAATAAGTCATGTGTGCTGAGCGAGGGTATCAAAACAGCCTATTCCATAGCGTACAACCGCCTTATACTTCTGGCTAAAAGCGGCAAAATTGGCAATATTGTCTCTATCGATGCCACATGTACTAGCCTACAGAATATAGACTATTCAGACAAAAACTCGCTTTCTCTTACATGGAACAGTATGACCGCTTGGGCTCCTACAGCCTTGCTTCCTGTTTTCCAACTTCTGGGAATCCAATATACACACAAACACATTGTCTCAAGGCTGGCCGATAAAGAGCAGCTTTTTGACTCTTTCAGTAAAATAACACTAACTTACCCTCACGCAGTTGCCTCTATAACTGTGGGCAAAGGAATTAAAAGTGAAGGAGACCTTGTTATTTCCGGCACAAAGGGGTATATATATGTGCCTGCGCCCTGGTGGAAAACGGATTATTTCGAATTACGCTACGAAAATCCGCAAGACAACAAACGATATTACTATCAACTTGATGGTGAGGGCATTCGATACGAAATTCTTGCATTTGTAAGAGCTATTCAGAACGAACAGAGACTTAATATATCGCCGACCATTTCCGAGGCGATTGTTCAGGTTATGGAAGACTTCCACGAACTGAAAAATTGCACCATTCTCCACAACCATTAAGCAGAGTTACTTGAGGTGCGCCCTATTTTCTGACCACAGGCAATGTAGTTTAAGGAATTTCTGAGCCGATGCTTGGAGCTGTGGTTGGGTTACTGTTTTTTGCGTTGATTGTCAATCCTAATTTTTTGGCGATTTTGAAGCGAAGGCGTGGGCGTGTCGCGCTACGCGCGACCCCGGAGCGTAGCGGAGGGAGCCCCGCCGAAGCGGAAAAATCGCCAAAAAATTTCGCCTAATGGGAGTCAGGCCGCTGCTTGTTGCTCTTTTCTCCATTCTTCCGGGGTTTTATTATCCAGTGCTGCGTGCAATCGCTCGCTGTTGTAGTAGCGAATCCATATCTTGAGCCTTTTTTCTATAGCCTCCAAGGTGACATCATCGTACAAGTTGAACAGCTCGTATTTGTAGGTACGCCAAAAACGCTCCATTCTGACGTTATCTCTCCAACTTCCCTTACCATCCATGCTCGGCTTAATACCTAAGGCTCTCACTCGTGACAGCCAAGACTCTGAGGTATATTGGCTCCCTTGATCTATGTTAAGAATACTGGGCTTGCTACCGCTTGATAAGGCCATCGTTAACGCATCATGGCATAATTCAACGGTCATGTTGCGACCGATGCTATATCCTAATACTTCGCGGCTTGCCCAATCCAAGACTACGCACAGATAATATGTTCGCCCCTCCGCGTTATGTCAGTAGTCCAGACCATGTCCGGCTTGTCTATTTGCATACCTTTAAGCAAGTAAGGTGCTTTCTCGTGTTTGGGGTGCGGTTTGCTGATATTGCGTTTGCAATAAATAGCCTTGAGCCCTAGCTCTTTCATCAGCCTCCTTACGTATTTTGGGTTTATTCGATATTGTAAGGCGTTGCTCACGTGGGTTGTCAAACGGCGGTAGCCCAAGCATGGGTCTTTCAATAACCATGCCAATATCACTTGCTTGGCTTGCTTATCCCTTGCTTTTGCTGCCTCTGAGCGTTTGGCGGCGTAATCATACCGCGATTTACTCAAATCCAGCAATTGACACTGGCGTCTTACACTTATGCGAGACTCCGTTTCATCTATCATTTGATAGCGTCCCTCCACGCAGGTACACTCATTGCCTTTTTTTTTAGCCAAGCTAGTTCATATTCCCTTTGGCCTACCAGCTGTTCCTGGTCGTTGACTTTCTTTTCGAGCTTTCGGACGTTTTTGTCTGCCTTATTCTTTCGCACAAACAACTGGGCTGCACCTTGCTGCAGCTGTTGTTTCCATTCGCTTATCTGTCCGGGCGCTACGCCATGTTTTGCAGCCAATTCCTGTAGGCTGCTTTCTCCTTTCGGTGCTTCCAAGGCAACTGCAGCCTTGAACTCTTCTGTGTATTGTTTGCGTTGTTTGCTCATTGTTGTGTTTGCGGTTGATTTTACCCCAAACACGGCTCTTTTTCCACCCTAAAATTCGTTAACCTCTGTGGCCTTTTCCGGGGCGCACCTCAGACAAACAATCGAGGAATAGCCAGGATACAACATACCGGCTTCATATAAAAAACTTCATCCTCATGAAACCCGATAGTTTCATAAGTGGCTCCATCTACTGAAGGTTTTCCTTGTTTAGAAGCAATAAAATCAGAGACCGTTCTTTAGAATATCCAGCAGTTTCAGATAATCTCTTTTGCTAACGTTCCCCATATTAAAATGCTTGTATGGATTTTTGGGTACTGCCCCCCAATCACCGTAATCAGTAAATAACAGCATCTCGGGCATGTTCGGGCAAGGGAACAAGCAACCCTCAAAATTAATCTCGCCCAATGGGAAAACCCATTCATCTCGTAACGTATATCTCTTAGTTGCAGGGATATCCAGTGCTGGGTAGATATTACCTTGCGGAGATTCTTCACGCCCCTGTAAAACCTCTTTACTGTGCATCTCGCGGCGCTGCTCATAGGAATAATTTACAATACTATCCTCTTGGTCGTGATGCAAATCAACCTCGAACTTCAACTTGTTTGTGACACGGTACACCCGTCTGTTAAACTCGGCCTCAATCTCACCATCCGGGAACCAGACATCCGCCGCCCGATCATGAGGAAAAACATCCACCTGCAACATAGTTCCTCTCAAGTGAATCTGCAAGAACCCCATCGAATTGAATGAGTATTGGTCAGCAGGAAACTCCTCCTTACAGACGGAGAGAAACTTCTCATAGTCTGGCCTGATCATGGAGATATCCACATCATCATCCCATGGTATAAACCCCTTATGGCGAACAGCCCCCAGCAATGTACCGAAATCAAGCCAGTATCGAATACCATGCTTTCTACATACCGAATCAACCTTCTTGAGCAATTCCAGTTCAGCCAACTGAAAGGTTCGCAATATACCACTTGCCGAAGGCATAGCAGAAACATCGATGGAAACAGACAGAAGATGCATAATTGACTCCTCCAGAGACTGCTTACTCAACGCATTCTTGTAGATGGGGATACCAAACAGATATACCACCCGCTCAGAAGTTCTTTTTGTTTTCAGAACCGGAATTCCACATACAGTCAATGCTGTCTGAAAATAGCTAATGCATTTTACGGTATCAACTCTCCAGCCCCTCGTAATCTTGAATATTTTCATATGCCTTATGGTCAGTTGTAAGGATTTTCTACCCTATAAATACCGGATATATCAAAAGAGAGGTGCTCGCCCCGCAGAGCGGCCCGGTAGCAGGGTGTGAACTCATTACTGCGAGCAGCTTGCCAGGTACGTCGCTTACGCGATGCCCATTTCAGCAGGTGAGAGAATACACTGACCTGCTGTTCATAGCCAAAACCTCGGTTAAATTCCTTTTTCCAGGAACCACAGCAGTGGTGAATGCTCACACCTTGGGATCGGATGAATGAGGGCTGCTCAAAAATCTCTTTAGGATAGAGTCGACAGTATTCATTTTCCCAAGCTCTGCCATTGAGTAGAAATCCCGGAACTCGGTTAATAAAATAGGCAGTAAAAATAGTGTTATTTACCGTCCACTTATCGGAGCATAAATGTCGATACGAATACAAAATATCTCGCAAATACGGATGCGCAGGCGGCGCATACATAACAGCTGTACCCAAAGCACAATCGTACATATAGCCCAACTCCAATTTATCTCCGCCTGCACTCAGAGGTCGCAACAATTCAACATCAGAGTCCAAATAAAAACCGCCTTCTTCCACCAGCTTTTCCAATCTAACGATGTCAGCAGCAAAAGCCCATTTACCGGATTCAGCCGCCCTGCGGCCCAATCCGTAATGAGAAACATCGGCATTCGACTCATTCCACTCACAGATTTCAAAATCCGGATTTAAGCGAGCCCAATGCTCCACATTGCGTTTTACCGATTCGGGCTTTTCACCACCATACCAACAATAATGAATTTTTTTTACCATGAGTTATGTATACTTTAATCAGTTATACGAAAACAGGAAACTAAATGGTTACCGACACGCTCCGATTGCTCGGGGGGGGTCATATAATCCCCGTATATGCAGCGGAGATATCTATCAGATTCACCGAACGAGCGGAATGTTTCCCCCTCAAAAGAAACAGTCTGAGCCCCCCCGTAACACTCCACCGGTACAAGTTCGCGCACAGCATAGCCCCACACGGCATTCCCACCCCAGCGTGAGTTCTGCAAGGGAAAATGTGCAGCAATACGATTAATGAGCCGGTGCCAGAAGCGAGGCGGAGCCCCGAAGGTCATCAACTTGAAAAGAAATACAAGACCATGTTTTCCCAACGAACGCCCCTTCACGCCCATAGTAAGAACCGACATCTCACAGCAATGACGCAGAAAACGCATGAACCACAAGTAGGGCACAGCAACCCATTTATAACGCGGCAGACCATCGAGTGCGAAAATATCTATATGCAGCCCAAGTTGAATTCGGGGCTTTTCTTTACCTGGGCTCTGTTGCAACGTGCGCGTGTCTGCCAATTTCATGAAAGGGAAATGGTAGTATGGCTCTTCGCGAGAATCATACAATTTCAAATACTCCGGGTGAGCACTTGTTGAAAAAAGCGCATACAATTTTTCATAATCTTCCCGGGGCATAGCGACGTCAATATCGTCATCCCAAGGTATATACCCCCTGTGCCTCAATGCACCAATCAACGTTCCGGCATAAAGAGAATAGCGCAAACCATGCAGCTCGCAGAAGGCGCGAAAATCTTTCAGCACATTCAGCTGTACACTTCGCACCTCATCTATGCTCAACTCCTTCATACATTGTCGATATCTGCTTTAATCATGGTTGTGGAAATCCCGGGAGTACGGGGCAGATACACCACCTCACACAAATCGGAAAGCTCATCAAATTTACCTTTCCAATCATCGCCCATTACAAACACATCCACATTATGCGATTTTACATCCGTGCGTTTCTGCTCCCAGGCTATCTCCGGTATCACTTGGTCCACATAACGTATGGACTCCAACATCATCTTGCGTATTTCATAAGAATAATACGCCTTCTTATTTTTGAGAGTATTAAACGTATCCGTTGACAGAGCAACTATAAGATAGTCACCAAGAGCCCGGGCACGCCGAAGAAGATTGATATGCCCATAATGCAACAAATCAAACGTACCGTACGTGATAACTTTCCTGCATCTGTTCACATCCATACCTGAGATTCTACTCCGCCCCTCCTGACATAGCAAGACAAAAAAACGGACTGACAGACTTTGAAACACATGCGCCCTCTCGCAGGCATGCGCGCTGCGAGAGGGCGATACGTCAAATAGAATGCCGACTGATTCAGTGACTTCCCCACACCTCATACCGGGCACCGTCCCACTGCACGGCTTTGATGCCGGCAGTACCGGCGGGGCAGATGAGGTCAGTGGTGGCGTTGTCCTCATGGTTCAGCCCTCGCAGGGCAATGCGCAGCAGGTTACCATCGGCATCGTATGCCTCGAACGCGACAGCATTCTGCCAGGCATCACCGGGTATGGTCACCTTGCCCTTACGGAAGTCAGGCTTGAATTCCGGCGAGGGCTGCACGGGCAACCTGTCGCGGTAGATATGCACATTGTTGGCATTGATGTAATAGATGACCGAACTGTCAGGCTTGGGGTATTTTCTGGCATGATCGATAGCCTTTTTACACATTTCGGGAGTAATAGTAACCATGTGTGACTGGTAGTCCTCCACATAGCGGTTCATGGGAGCTGCAATCCCCACTTTCACAAAAAAGTCTGACAGATCCCAACCGGTCACATCACAGGCACGGGTGAAAAACTGCAGTCGCAGCTGCCCGTGGGGGGTATCTGCGGAATCCTGCCGGGCAAGTTGGTGAATATCTGCGTAAAAGTCTTTTTTGTCGCGCGCCACGGCCATATAGAGCTGCAGCTGCCACAGCGGGCTCACGCTCACGAAATGGTCGCCGGTTCTGGCACCGGGCACATTCATCAGCCCATTATCCGGGCCGGACTGGAACTGCCAGAGCTGGCGGTTCACAATGGCATTGTTCACATAGCAATCCATACGCCCACCCCGCATACGCTCACTGGTACCGATAACCGGTGTCACCTCGTGCTCCAGGCGACAGTTCGCGGGGTTGATACTGTAGCAACACCATGCGGAGAAGATATTGTTGGTGACCTCTTGCGATCCGGCCCACATCATGCCGGGGCGACACTGGTTCACGTGACCGAACTCGTGGGCAATGGCCCAGACTGAGCGGCGGAGCGCATCCGGATGAGCCACTTCTTTCATGGCAGAATAGACATAGGCACTGCCGATACCATCTGCATGCATGAACCCGCCCCACTGCACGCGGCCGTGTATGTGGTTGCCGGGGTGCACACCGTATTTATCCCACCCGAGCAGCTCTTGCTCCATGCGAACAACGCTGTCGTAAATAGCCAGCAATTCAGGCCCACGCTCAGGGCACTGCTCACGCAGGCCATCTACATTGTACGCCAGCTGCACTCGCTCACCGAGTATATCGAGTATGTTGCACTTGGCGTTAGCAAGCAATTTTTTCCATGTGGCAGTGTCATCATGCTGAGTAAAAACCCCATTCACCTGCCCACCCTCAATACGCACACGCAGCGCGGGTGCCTGTTCCGGAGAGTCGGCCCGGTAGTCGAGATACCCCAACCCGTGTGCAGGTGCAGCAAAGCGATTTTCACCGCTATTGAGCTTCACCACGGCATGGTCGCCCTCACGATCAAAATCATGTATAATGAGGCTCAGTTTCTCCGGCGCCCTGCCCTCCACCGTGACCGTTACCAACTCACCGCAACTGAAATAGATACCCGTCGGATTCTCAAAGTGCGAATAATTGTTGCAGTGCAGCTCTTCACGCAGTTTTGACACCGGCCGATACGCTCTGAACATACGGTCACGGTACGCGCTCTCCGTATCAGCAGCACTGTTCAGCGAACTGTAGTCGGTTCCCGCCGGAACAGCAGCCTGCAACGGCAGCAGACCAAGTACCAACCACATGACTCCATATAGTATTGTTCTCATTTTTGTAAAGTTTTATTTATCATTTGAAAAGACCGGGCATTTTAACTACCGCATAATCACGGGCTGATTTTCCGTCAGCATCTCGGGCATCGGGGTCAGCGCCGGCGGCCAGCAGCATGCGTGCGATTTCCACCCGACCATAGAGCACTGCCTCTATCAGGGGTGGTTGCGCCTCGAACTGAGGGTGGCGAAGGTCAGTACCGGCTTCCAGGAATAGCTTTACAATAGCTCGGTTACCATCGCGCACGGCCATGGTCAGGGGCAATCCATTGCGCTGCCCATCGGGGTTAAAGTTCTGAGCTCGGTAAGCGTGCAGCAAGGCTTTCACGGTTTCAGTATTGCGGCACCACACAGCATCGTGCAGAGCCGTAGCCCCATTGCTACCCTGGGCCAGCGGATCAGCCCCCGCTGCAAGGAGTCTGGTCACGACCTCTCCCGTGCCCCCAGCAGCGGCAACATGCAGCACCGTTTTGGACTGTGGGCTCACGTAATTGGGATTTGCTCCATTTTCGAGCAAAATACGCACCATCCATACCTTACCTGCACCGGCTGCCTGCATGAGCACCGACATCTGGTGATCGTTCGTGAGGGCATTCGGGCTTACTCCCAGGGCAAGCAATTTACGCACTTCAGGCACATTCCCGCTGGCCACGCCCTCGCAGAGCTGCAACTCAAGCCGTCGAGCGGTAACGGCCCCCATCACCATTTTCCTGATAGCAGGGGTAGCAGCCGCTGCCAATGTGCGCTCAGTAGCAGCAGCACCGGCACCAATCAGGTGTTGTACTGCTTCAGCATGACCTGCAGCTGCGGCAATATCAAGTGCCGTGTTACCCTTTTCATCGGTCATATTGAGTCCGGCCTTATCGGCAGTTGCCGCAACCAAGGCGCTCATATCGCCCACGGCTGCAGCCTCGTGAACAGAAAATATACCATTACTACGCTCCAGCCAGGGCTGCAGTTCATCTGCCGTTACAGCTGCCGCAGCCAGCGCTTCCATCATCCATATCTGAAGGTGACAAGCTTTCATCGTCCGCATTCTACCTTTTTTTGTACCGTTTGGCAAGCCGGAAATCAGGGCAAACGCATTTCGATGTCGTGTTTTCTTATTGACTCTCTTCCGCTCCGTTTTTTGACTCCAAAGCACTGAAGAGGATTTCCTCCAGCACGCTGGTATTCCAAGCGGCCTGTTTTCTCATTCTCGCCAGCGATTTTG
>JAZNVF010000061.1:0-12526 GCA_045592685.1 Akkermansia sp.
CGAAAAAGGAAGCTTAATATATCATATATACAATCATCATACAATTAAACAATGTCATATTATCTCAGTTCAAAATTATTGATATATAATATGAATTTTATGACATGATGAAGTGTCATATTCACCAATGCGTTTGCCCTGGGGAATAAACGATTCACGTGCGGAGCGTTGAGATGGGGGATTGGTGTATACAGAATGACTCATGCATTTTTCAGATTTGCTTATCCCTGTGAGTTTTGTCGAAAATGTTGAAATGCTGCAATTATTTCGTTGACAGATGTCATCCGATTCGTTATATTCACCGTAATACATCATAACTTACATTCAATTCACATGAAACTCACGACTTTTACCGGATTATTGGCTGCAGCGGTGTTTTGTTTTGCTTTGTCTGCCTGCGGTGGTGGCGGTTCTGGTGGCGGTAGTGGTGCCGCCTCTCCGGGAGAGGGTGAACCATCGACTACACCTCCGAGTTATGCTGCGTCTGAGCTGGATGGTTTGCAGATAGAGTATCTGGCTCCATCGCTTGCCCAGTTTGAGATGGATTACCCGGAGCTGGGAAATGGCACACGTGACGGAAAGATTCTTGCGAAGTGCGTGCTGGAGTTTCACCAGAACAAGTGCTATTACCAGGAGCAGATTTCACCCCGTGGCGGTATGTACGAGGCTCCCGCCACCAATTACGTATACCGGAGAACCAGCGGTAACATCGGCGCGCTGGAGGTCACACTCTCCCGCCCGGCCAATGTGAAACACGGCCAGATAGATTTCACCGCAGCCGGTGGCGGCACGACCGAAAGCCCCGTGGCGTTCAGATTGGCCTTCGATTCTGAAAACACCTGTGAAGTTACTTACGGCTCCGTAACCGTGAATGCCGTGGTAAGGCGCCTTGACTGATTTCTGAAAATAACCCTGCTGCTTCGCTGCGGCTCGGGGGTGTTTCCCCGAGCCGCAGGTCGGTGGTGGGGGCACATCTTGTATACATGAGCTGTTTCCGTGCCATTATCGCGGCATTGCCTGTACTGCTGTTCGGGAGCAGTCATTTGACTGCGCAGGAGAGCGTGTACATCACCCGTTATGCAACGGCTGTGGTACCTCGGCAGATGGTTTCGATACCGATTAAAGAAGGTACCAGCCTGGAGCTGTGCCATTCCGGCGAAGGGCGGGTGAGCGAGGGCACGTTGCTGGCCAGGCTCGATGCTGAAGAATTGGCACTCGAGGAGACAGAAATGCTCAACCGCCAACGCCAGAACCGAGTGAAATGCGATGAGGCGCTCTTGCAGCTCCGGCGGCAGAAAGAGGAGCTGGAGTTTATCCTGTCCCAACCGGAGGGGCGACGTAAGTTCATGGAATCGCGGTTCAAGACCCGTGCCGATGAGCGTGCCCTGGCCTTGTTGAATGAAAAGATAGCCCTGCAAGAGGAAAGTACGCGCATAGCCAACGAGAAATTGCAGCGCAATCTGGACAAGGTGAAACAGGCGAGCCTGATTACCATGCCCTTCGAAGGCAGGGTACAGTTTCACGTAACGGTGCAGACCGGGAGTGCGAGAGCTTTCCCTGTCACTCAATCGGGCATGTTGCTCACGGCCATAGATGACAGTGAACTTTACCTGGCAGTTGAACCGGGGGAGAGCGAAATCGTCTCCCTCGCGGCTCAGCAGCTGCACCTGCGGCTCGATATGGGTGGCGGGCGATATCTGACGGCACCCTGGCACCACCAAAAAGTGGAACTGCGCAACCGCCGTGAATGCCTGGTGTACTATTTCCGTATATCATCCACAGACCGCGAGGTTGCTTGCAACCTGCTGGGCACCAACACTGTCGCAGAGTTGTACTACACACCCCTGCCGGACGAAATCATTGAGTATGTGCACAAGGCTGAGCTGGCCGCTGCCGCCGGTAACTGCAACTGCGAGACTTGGGAGGAACTCGTGCAGGAAGTACGCCCTGACAGTGAAATCATCTTTACGGGCGAGACTCACCTTTGCCTGAAAAAGAAGCGCTGAATACCGGCATGTGGGGTACGCTGCTGATTGTTTTTTACCTGGCTCGCGACACTGTGTACCGCTGGTTCACGCAAATGTCGAGCCCGTTGTCGCGACTGGCCGTCGTGTTTTTCCTGAGCCTGTGCGGGCTGGTGTTTCTGAGTCATTATGTGATATCGCTGAAAACCCTGCGCAAGCGTATTATCAGCAGCGGGGCTGAACTTATTGTTGCGACGGAGGTAGCTCCTCGGGGGAGCGTGCACCGCAGCTCGCACAGCCCCGTGCCATACAAGCCGAGCGAGTATGAGCTATATCGCTTCAACGAGGCATTTGCCACAGCCACTCAGGGGCAGCGTAATTATGCGCTGGTGGAATACCTGCCCGACTGTACGGGCTTATTCCCGGTGGGACGTGGCTGTGGGGTGTTTCTGCTGCCGGCCGAACCCACGCAGCACAAGTTGCCCGAGGTGCTCACTCTGCATGGCTACAGGCTCCGGGCTGTAACCATTCCCGAGCGCGAGGCCCGGCTTTTGCGCCGTCTTTACAGGGCTGGGGCCGTGTTTATACCCTACGGCAGTAACAGCTCTCTGTGGCAGGAGGGCTTCATGCGCCGCTATGTCCTGCAAATCAAATCACCCACGCCGGAGAACGTAGGTCGGTATGAGGATATGCTGCGCCTGATGGCCCGGCTGGACCACCGCCGTATGACCATCATCAGCAGTGCAGAACTGCTCGAACAATTCGCCACGCTGGAAAAGACTCAGTACACGGTGCGCATGTGGGTAAGCTGTGGCATATCGGCCATCATCTGCCTGCTGCTTACCTGTATATCCTCCCTTGAATTCCGCCGGAGCCGCTACATCTATGCCTTGATTGGCAGTTTTGGTATCAATCGGGTCATGCTTTACCTCAGTTTTATTATCGAGAACTGTTTGTTGGTTGCACTGGGCTTTGCAGCATCTCTGGCTGTGGTTTGGAACCTGCGCCACTACATCACCGCCGTACTCTACAAGAGTCCCGATATATCGCTCTCGCTCGCTGAGCTTGAGGACGATATCCGCACCTTTGCCCTGGCTTTCGGCATCTGTATCATTGTATCGAGCATCCCCATTGCCGTAGCGGCGGCACGTCCCATAGGCAAAGAACTCAAATAAATGACATGAAGACCCCACTGTACGTGAAACTCATGGTATACCTGGTCGGACTGCTCTGCCTGCTGAGCAGCTGCTCGCTGTCACAGCGTATGGAGTCGGCTCGCGATAAACTGATGGCTGAATACCGCGCCATGCCGGACTGGGCTACACTACCCTCGCGCCCGCTGAGCTGGGCGCGAGCAGTGGCTATGCTGGAGAACACGCCGGAAATGCAGCAGGCTCGCAACCATGTTGAAAAGACCCGGCGGGAAAAGGAACGCGTATTCCGCGACTTTATTCCGATAGTAGACCTGGGCTACTACTTCAACAGCGCCCTGCTGAAAAGTGCCGACAACTATGGGCGAAACTCATCGTTCAACGTGAACGTCATCTTCAATCTGCCCTCAATTACCCGACTGCCCATCACCCATTACACGCGCAGCCTCGCTCATTTTCAGGCCGAGTGGGAACTGAAACTCAAACGCCGCGAATTGCAGGCACGACTCTGGCAGCACTTCCACGAAGAGCGCCTGGTCACCCTGCAACAGCAACTCGAAGATGCCGCCCCCGCCGCCCTCGAGGCGGATTCCTCCCTCCGGCACAAAACTCGTGAATTGCAGAACCGAACCCGCACCCAGGAACTCTGTCGGCTGCTCAACGATTTCAGTGCCCGCTGGGTACCTGTCAGTCAAACCACGCCCCGCATCAACTGGCGCCATTACCGCAAACTGGCCAAAACTCCCGATGAACTGACCCAGATTGGCATGGCCTTGAAACTCGAAACCGCCCGTTTGCGCAAAATGGGGGTTGCCCTGCGCTATATACCGAACGTACAGACCAATTTCTACAGCCCGACCCTCTTCTCGGTAACAGGCGGCAACAAACAGGGATTTCTGAGCGGTGAGCGGGATGTGCGACTGAATCTCAATGTTTACACACAGTTGGATACCCGGCTCGATATTTGGAGCGAGTGGGCTCAGGCCAAGGCCGACTACCACCTGGTAGAGAAAGAGCTCACCCGGCAGATGCACGATTACCGCAACAAAATGGAACTGTTGCTCGACAGCTGGCAGACATACGATGACTGGTTGCAGAGCACTCAGGACTATATCGATTTTCGCCGCAGTCAGGGCGTGTGCGATGCCGCAGGCGTGCAGGCGCTCTATGCTGAAGATTTGCAGTTGCAGAATGAGCTGCTGGAGCAGGCTCAAAAGAATCTCGAGCGCGAATGTGCCCTTATTCAGGAATACGGCCTGCCGGGCGAGCAGAACTAAGTCTTGACGCTACGGCCTTTTTGTGAGAGAATGCGTCTGCAATGAAAAAAGCCATCGTCAGGAAAGTTGACCAGATTTCCGTCTCTCACTTCTATGAGACATATCGGAGCGCGCTCGGCTTGCAGCTGCTCAACAGTCCCTTGGGCATGGGGCGCAAGATATTGCAGCCTACGCTCAACCGCCCCGGTTTGGCGTTGGCCGGCTATTTCAGCTACTTTGCACACGAGCGTATACAGATTTTCGGTGCGGCTGAGATGTCATACCTCAGTACCACCCTGCACGGGGAAGAGCGTGCGGAGCGCCTGCGCTGGCTTATGAAGGAAGATGTGCCCTGTCTCATCTTCTCGCGTGGTGCCGAGGTGCCGGTAGATGTGTTGCAGCATGCGAATGACTTTTCCGTCTGCGTGTTCCGCTCCACGCTACCCACCATGAAATTGGTGAACCAGACCACCATTATTCTTGAAAACGAGTTTGCCGAAAGCACGACGATGCACGGCTGTATGGTGGATGTTCGAGGGGTCGGTGTGCTTATTACCGGCAAAAGCGGTATCGGTAAGAGTGAAATTTCCCTTGGCCTGGTTGAGCGAGGCTCTTTGCTCGTGGCTGATGACATGGTGCGAATCCGCAATATCAGCGGCCAGTTGGTCGCCACTTCTCCGCAACTGAGCAGCGGCTTTATCGAGATTCGTGGCATCGGTATTATCAATGTTACGAATCTTTTCGGCCTGAAAGCCTATCGGCGTCAGAAAGAGGTCGATCTTGTTATCAACCTTACCGACGGCGACATGGGCGAGATAGAGCGCCTGGGGCTTTCCCACCAGACCACGGATATTTTGGGGGTGGAGGTAGAGCGTTTGAACCTGCCCGTGGCTCCCGGGCGCGATATGACCCGCCTGGTTGAGGTGGCGGCACTCGGCCGCTACCTGCGCGAAAGCGGCTATGATATGGCCGGAGAGTTCAACAAACGCCTGCACAATGAAATCAAAGTGCGTAAAAATCTGAGTATACCACCTGTCAATGAATGATATGACAACACTTAAAGAAATCACCTCTCTTCTGGACTCTACCCTCAACATCGCCGGGGTGAAAGATGCACCCGTGGCGCTCAATGGCTTGCAGGTGGAAAACAACGGTCAGGTCACCAAGGTGGCGCTGGCGGTCGATGGCTCGCAGAAGACGATAGATGCCGCCATTGCAGCCGGGGCAGATTTGCTGATTCTGCACCACGGTATCTACTGGTGCGGGCTGGTACCGATGACCGGCTGGTTCCGCAGAAAAATCACAAGCTGCCTGCAGCACAACCTCGCCGTCTACAGCGCTCATCTGCCGCTGGATATGCACCCCGAGCTGGGGAACAACGCCGGCATTGCCCGTGCGCTCGCTCTGCAGGATTGCCGCCCCGAGGTGGATTACCACGGCGTGCTTATCGGCCAGAGCGGCGAGTTTGCCGGCACCGTCGGTGAGCTGCGTGAAAAGTTTGCCGCGATATGTGGCGGGGCTGTGACCGGCCACATTGCCGATGCCGCTGCCCCGGCCGGGCGCGTTGCCGTGTGTTCCGGCGGTGCAGGGGACTCCATTTACCAGATGCATGCCAAGGGCTATCGCACCTACCTGACCGGAGAGGAAAACCACTGGGTGGTCAACGCCGCAGAGGATTTGGGGGTGAATATCCTCTTCGGTGGTCACTATGCGACGGAGACTTTCGGCGTGAAGTCTCTCGGTACCCTGTTGGAGCAGAAATTCGGATTACCGAGCGTGTTTATTGACCACCCCACAGGTATGTAAGACTATGCTTATCATTGCGGAAGATTCCATCGGTGCCCGGCTTGATCAATTTCTGGCTGCTCAGTTGCCGGAACTGTCGCGTGCGCGAATTCAGGCACTCATCAAGGCCGGAGAGGTGACAGTGAACGGCAAGTCAACCAAAGCCAAAACCCCGGTGGAACTAGGCATGCGCATAGAAATCAACATCCCCGAACCCGAACCGGCGGAAGCCCAACCACAGGATATCCCCATCTCCGTGCTGTACGAAGACCGCGATGTTATCGTCATCGACAAGGAAAGCGGGATGGTCGTGCACCCTGCGGCCGGTAATCCCGACGGCACTCTGGTGAACGCCGTGCTTTACCACTGTGGCGATTTATCCGGTATCGGCGGGGTAGAGCGCCCGGGGATTGTGCACCGGCTCGACAAAGATACCAGCGGCTGTATTGTGGTTGCCAAGAATGACCAGGCTCACCTCTCGCTCACCACTCAGTTTGCCGAGAGAGATACCTCGAAAATCTACCTTGCCGTCGTGCAGGGGTGCCCGAAAGAGCCCGCCGGCTCCGTATTTACCAACATAGGCCGTCACCCTGTCAATCGCCTGAAAATGGCTGTTGTCAACCCCGGTTCCGGCAAACCGGCTATTACCGACTATCAGGTTTTGCGGCACGATGTCGCCACAAACTCCAGTCTGGTGATGTGTACCCTGCACACCGGTCGCACCCACCAGATTCGCGTGCACATGCTGCACCTGGGGCACCCCCTTATCGGCGACCCCATCTACGCCCATCCCCAAAAGCAGAAAGCCCGCCCCGGCAGACTTATGCTGCATGCCTGGCGCCTGGCTTTCAACCACCCGGCAGACGGGCACCGTGTCGCCCTGCAGGCTCCCATCCCGCCGGAGTACACCCCCTGGCTCATCGACCTTCCCCTGCCGGAATGGGCAGAAAGTCCCCACTTGTGCAACTGAGCTGCTGCTAAACTCGTTAATTCAATATTCCGTCTATCTTCTGCCCATTTATTCTGTCACGCCTGCATATTTTCCTTGCCTTTTAGCGTGTATGAGAGTAACATATCCGCGACTTGCCGTGCAGGCTGGTCTACAGACTCATATCAATTTTTAACACTTTTTCCTGCAATGGACTTTATTTCCCCCACAGTAGCTGCACTCTCGCCCTCTCTTACGCTGGCCGTCACCAACAAGGCCAAGGAGATGAAGGCCAAGGGTGAGCAGGTATACGGCCTCGCCGGCGGTGAGCCCGACAAAGATACCCCGGAGAACATCAAGAAGGCCGCCATCAAGGCTCTGGAAGATGGCGCCACCAAATACACTCCTTCCGTAGGTCTGCCTCAGCTGCGCCAGGCTATCAGTGACAAGCTCAAGCGCGACAACAACCTCGACTACAGCATCGACCAGATTTGCGTATGCTCCGGTGCCAAGCCCGCCGTATATGCCGCTCTGCGCGCCACAGTAAGCGAGGGCGACGAAGTCATCATCCCCTCCCCCTACTGGGTGAGCTACCCCTCCATGGTGCAGCTCTGCGGTGCCACCCCCGTCTTCGTTGAGACTAAGCCCGAAAACGGCTGGAAAATTACCGCCGAGGAATTTGCGGAGGCCATGACCCCCCGCACCAAGATGATTATCCTCACCACCCCGCACAACCCGACCGGCGCCGTCTACACCGAGGAAGAACTGCGCGCCATCGGTCAGGTCGCCGTGGATGAAGACATCCTCATCATCGCCGACGAAATCTACGAGCACCTCATCTACGATGGCCAGAAGCACGTCTCCATGGCCTCCCTCAGCCCCGAGCTCTACGAGCTCACCATCACCATCAACGGCTTCTCCAAGGGCTACGCCATGACCGGCTGGCGACTCGGTTACACCGCCGCTCCCGCCGGTATCGCCAAGTACATCAAGATGATTCAGGACCACTGCGCCTCCAACGCAACCACCTTCTGCCAGTACGGCGCCATCGAGGCTCTTACCGGCGACCAGTCCTTCATCTCCGACCTGCGCGAGGAATACGACTTCCGCCGCCAGTACGTCTACAGCCGCCTGAGCGCCATGCCCAAGATTAAGGTTGTAGAACCCAAGGGCGCCTTCTACTTCTTCATCGACACCACCGAGCTCGGTATCGGCTCCCTCGAACTCTGCGAGAAGCTCCTCGACCGTTACAAGGTAGCAGCCATTCCCGGCATCGCCTTCGGCAACGACAACGCCATCCGCATCTCCTACTGCACCTCCCTCGACGTGCTGAAGGAGGGTCTCGACCGTCTCGAAGCCTTCGTTAAGAAAGCCTGAGTCGCTCCCTGAGAGGTACACACTTTCCGCCGCTGCCGGTTCCTCACCCGCAGCGGCGATTTTTTTGTGGCATCATGCCCCCGAAAATGTGCTTTACTCTTGACTTTTAGCACTCGTTCTGTTTTAATTTCCGCACACCATCACCACACGCCGGCTTGGCGGAATGGTAGACGCGCTCGACTCAAAATCGAGTTCCACAAGAGTGTGGGTTCGAGTCCCACAGCCGGTATGAAGAAGCTCGTTGAAAAGGGCGGCAGTTTTGCGACTGCCGCTCTTTCTTTTTCAGCGGTTTATGCGTCAAATCGGGACATCGTGCGACATTTGAGATATGCCCTCCGTATATGCCCAACATATGCCCACCTTAAGGCCCCTGTATATGCCCACTTTTTTGGGGCGTTGACTGGTTCAATCCGCCCCTATCTGAGTGACTGCTTCAGGTGTCCACAAGGCGTATGGGAAGGCATGCGTAAAAAACTTGCAAGCGATTGACGGATGCCGGGTCTGACAAGCGAACAGCCTGGGAGGAATCCTAGGCCGCAAGGTGGTGTTTTGCCTTATCTCCCCGCCGCTAAGCAGAGGGATGAGGTGGCAAAGATTCTGAGGAACAGGAGCGTGGTCATCCGTTCTTATTCAGAATGAGCGGTAGTCAAGGGCTCAATATCTCCAGAGTTCATCTCCGAAAAGCATAAAGCACCAATTTACGGGTGTCGCTATGACGGAGAGCGGAATATCCGCCAGCTCAGCCACGTAACGCAGAGGTTGTACGGCGTAGTTAGACCAAGTGCAATCATCCTCCAGTTTGCTCAGCGCACGTTGGGCACTATTCGGCAGTTGTATCGTGCCGGTAGATGTGCCTGCCGGGAATGGCTCAGCGCTGCAAGCCGGTATAAAGTGCGTAACATGACGGAGGGCATCTCGGCTCTGCAGTCTGTCCGCCGGAATCAAGGCGTAATAAATGCCGTCCAGCGGATGTTTATCCGGACGGGAAAAACTCTCGAATCTGCGGTAAGCCTCTACATAGCCGCCACCAATCATCCAACAATGAAACCATTTGTTGCGCGCCGGCAAGTACCGCACGGGAATCTCAAGGTATGCCGTGTCTTGATAGGTGTGGACAGTGTAGCTTGTATTGCTGTGCTTGCAGCAGGGTTTGATCAAATTTTCATCCACCGGAATGTAACGCCCTACATTGTTGACAGCTCCGCCGGTGTCTACGATGGTACACGGGCTCAGCCCCATCGCCGCAAGGCAGAGGGCGCAGGTGGCAAGGATTCTGGGGATGGTGGCCATGGTCATATTGTTATGCCTTTTTCTCTGAATCATTCTGAGATATCAGCGTCTGCTCGGTTTTTCACCTTCTATTTTTATGCCGGCGCTTTGGGCTTGCAGACATATTTCGAGAATATTGTATCGGTTACGAGCATGAAACAACAATTCTTGCACTTCCGGCGAGAGTTGAAGTTCCGTGTAGCAGTAATCCGGGAGGAAAGGAAGAGCCCCCTTCTGCAATATGTAATGAACAAGGGATCTGTCATTTCCAACCAAAGCTGCATACAGGGGCGAGGCGTATAAACCGTCCTGTGTCCAGTATGTATCATTTATTTCATCAGGATACAGCTCGATTCGCTCAATCAGGTACCTGCGTGCTGCCTCTGTTTTTTCAACGTGTTCTTGTTCTGAGAGTCGCGATTTAGTATTTCTCGCTTCTTCAATTGCTTCTATGTACAGGCGACAAGCTTCTATGACGTGTCCTTGATATCGTTCCTTATCAGTAGCTAAATACGAAGATTTATCCAAATTGCCTGGGTAGATGGCTCCATCTGCTTTAGCGGGCGATGCGTATGCCACCGCAAGGCACAGGGCTGTGGTGGCGAGTATTCGGGGGATGGTGGGCATGGTCATCATTCTTGTGCCTATTGGGCAGAACTAAAAATAATAGTAAGAGATGAGGCTCGGAGCTACGACCACGATGTAGATGGTGCTGCCTATTAGAGAAACCGGGGCATCCACGCCATAAGACAGCAGTACCGCAAGCGGGGAGCGTAAGTAGTTGCCAACGCTGCGTCGCACCGGTGCTCCGGGGTAGACTTCTTCTGCATGGTAGGTCAGTGTCAACGGGCGGATTTCTCCTTTCAGCGCAGAGCGAATGGCTTTAACGCCGCAGCCATTGTGGCATGGAGAATGGGGCAGGTGTGTGGCTGATGCAAGGTCGAACTCGTCTGCCGGAATAAACTTGCGCGCTGTTGTCGGTGGTTCCGGTACAGTTCGATCAAGATGGTGCTCTACCTCGTGCGCACTCATTAACAAAAAGCCCTCTATCGAATCTCCGGTAGGGGTATGTGGGGCATCTTGGTTACTGACATATGCGATTTTCAGCACACCGGGCTGCGCTGTGTAATAGTCAAGACGCACTCGGGCATAAAAGCAGTCGCTTAACTGATAAAAAGGCTTTTTCTCCATAAAGGCAGATTTTCTCGCTTCTGCTCTTCCTACTTGGTCCAGCCGCTCCCCCAATCCGCAGGATACCAGACACCTGCAGCTACTCAGGCAACATAATAGCATTGCAAGAATCAGACAGACGAAAGCTCTTGTCTTACCGTATATGATTATGTGATAGCTGTTTTTCATCATTCTCTATCTCCTTTACATAAGATAATACTTCCCGTCACCGAATCCGCAACAAAAAATTGCAGAAAGTGCAGATTTTCTAATAAATAGACGCTCGCGGCGGGTATTTTGTTGCGAGTTTCCTGCATTTTTGTTGCCGATGGCGTGAAAATAGGGTTACAGTTCGGCCGGAATCTTGAGGAACTCACTCATGGGGTACGCCCCGGTCATGCTGATATCCTTATCCTGGAACACGAGGAAGTAGCGATACCCCGGCGCGGCTTGTTCCTGCCATGCTCTGCCCAAGTGCAGCTTGGCCAGTTTGCGCGATATTGCGGTGTCACCACCGGACTTTTCTGCCCACTTTAATAGTGTTACTGCCTACTTTTGGCTTGAAAGTGGGCAGAAAGCTGCTAAAGTGTGGGCAGAGAAACAGCAATCAGACATGAGAACCTTCAATTATTTAAATTTACCCGGGCCTTTACTTACGCCGGAAATAAGCAATCTGCTGTCGGCTATCCATGAATACCGGGGCAAGCAGACGCTGTTTATCACGGCAAGAAAAGACGTCCTGCTGAGTCTGCTGGAAATAGCTGTGATTCAAAGTACGGATGCATCCAATAGAATCGAAGGCGTCTATACCTCCGATGCGAGATTAAAGGATTTGGTATTGCAGAAGGTAGAGCCAATCAACCGCAATGAAAAGGAAATTGCCGGGTACCGGGATGTGCTGCGAACCATTCATGAGAATTACGAGTATATTCCGTTGAATCCGAATACCATCTTGCAGTTGCACAGGGATTTATACTCTTTCCACCCCTCCGGCATGGGGGGGCATTGGAAGAATGTGGATAATCTGATAGCGGAGACAGATGCCGCCGGCAATAAGCATATCCGTTTCACCCCGACTCCGGCATTTGAAACACCTGAGGCGGTGTGTTCTTTGTGCGATGCATATAAGCAGGCTGTTGCACAGGAGATTTGTGATCCGTTGATATTATTGGTGCTTTTTGTCTTTGATTTTCTGTGCATTCACCCGTTCAATGACGGCAATGGGCGTATGAGTCGGCTGCTCACGCTCATGTTGCTCTATCAGCATGGCTACATTGTCGGCAAATATATCAGTCTGGAGAAGTTGATTGAAGAAAACAAGCAGACCTATTACGAAGCCTTGCAGGAGAGTAGCGCGGGCTGGGATACGGGGAATAATAACTATCTTCCCTTTTTGCAGTATCTGCTGAGCATCATCCTGAAAGCGTATCGCGAGTTTGAGTGCCGGGTGGAGCATGTTGCCACGGCAAAGCTTAATAAGATGGAACGCATCAGAATGATGTTTGAACAAAAACCGGGTAAAATCAGCAAAGCTGACATCATGGCGGCTTGTCCGGATATCAGCGTCTCCCTCATCGAACGCACCTTGAAACAGATGCTCGATAATGGAGACATCCGCAAAATCGG
>JAZNVF010000062.1:0-21761 GCA_045592685.1 Akkermansia sp.
CTGGGTTGGGAGCCGAGTCTGCAGTTCGAGGAGGGTATTGAAAAGACCGTGCGCTGGTACCTCGACAACCAGGAGTGGATGGATAACATCACCTCCGGTGAGTATGAGAAATACTATGCTGAGATGTACAAGGGGAGATAAGATGTTGTCAGGGAGGTGATATGGAAAAAACTGTCCTCATTACCGGAGTAAAGGGCTATATCGGCAGGCACGTGGCGAAGTGCTTTCTGGAGCACGGTTGGTCACCGTCGCGGCTGAAGCTTGTTGATATTGGTGCACCGACCGGCGTACCGGAGGTATTGCAGGAGTCGTATATAGACTGCAATATACTGGAACATGCCGAGGAACCCGGGTTATGGGAGAAACTCGGCAGCCCGGATTTGGTGTTGCACCTGGCCTGGAGGAATGGCTTTAACCATAAATCCGACACTCACCTGAAAGATTTGCCTGCGCACCTGGCCTTTCTGGAAAATCTTGTAAAGAATGGCTGCAAGTCGATTGCAGTAATGGGGTCTATGCACGAATGCGGGTACTGGGAGGGCGCTATCACGGCAGATACTCCCTGCAATCCGTCTTCGAAATACGGTATTTCCAAGAATGCGATGCGCCAGGCTGTACTTCTGCTCGCCCAGGAGTATAATGTGGATTGTAAGTGGCTGCGCGCATATTACATTACCGGAGATGAAGCAGCCGGGCAGTCTCTGTTCTCGCGCATTGTTGCCTGGGAAAAAGAGGGGAAGGCTACCTTCCCGTTCACGACGGGGCGCTGTAAGTATGATTTTATTGATATATCAACGCTTGCATATCAGATTATGCGAGCTTCCGTGCAGAGTAAAATCAGCGGAATTATCAATGTCTGCAGCGGTGTACCCGTAGCACTCAGGGACAGGGTAGAGGCTTTCCTGGCAGAAAGGAAGTATGCCATACGCCCTGAGTATGGTGCCTTCCCGGAGCGCCCGTATGATTCGCCCTGTGTGTATGGGGATCCGACTCTGATAAATCAAATTCTGGCTGAGAGCGAATAGTTCCGTACTTTTTCACAATGTTTAAGTGGCTCTACAGAGTAAAGCGCCGAAATGGGTATATCTACACGCGCATCCTTTTTTTCCGATTTAAGAAGAAGGATGAAGCGTGGGGAATGCGGCATGTTGAGCTGAAGTCGATGCCGACTCATTTTCAAGCGTTTTCACCGGGTATGCCCCACGTTGGCAAGTGGTCGTATGCGTCTGAGTCAGATTTTCGTGTTGCATACCCGGAGAGCAAGATTGGTTCATTTTGTTCTATTGGCAGGGGATGTGTGTTGGGGTGTGGATATCATCCGACTCATTTCTTGTCTACCTCGCCGTATTTTTATTTTGATGCCTTGGGCTGGAAAGACAAAGAAGCTCCGTCGCACAATGAATTCTGGAAGAATGACCCAGTTGAGTTGGGGCATGATGTGTGGCTGGGTGAGAATGTTTTTGTGATGAACGGGGTGAAAATAGGAACCGGTGCTGTGGTTGGCACCGGGAGTATCGTGACAAAGGATGTGCCACCCTACGCTATTGTCGCCGGTGTGCCTGCACGAATTATCCGGATGCGGTTCAGCCCTGAAATCATTGAAAAGTTACTGGCATCAAAATGGTGGGAACTGGAGGATGATGTCATCAGAAAGATTCCCTACGATAATATAGAGCAGGCAATAGAGTTTTTGGAGAACCTGAAGAAGTGATGAAACGTATCAGCATATACTTTCTGTGGGATAAATGCGGCGAGGTTGCGGACTATGTTCTCTACCAGCTGCGTGAGATGCGGAAATGTGTTTCCGAGTCGTGCGTAGTGGTCAATGGTGAGCTGAGCGATGCCGGCCGGGCTGCAATTGAAAAAGTAGCTGACACTATACTTGTGCGAGAGAACAAGGGGATGGATGCAGCTGCATACCAGCATGCTATACGGTATTATGGCTATGAGCGACTGGGTTCTTACGACGAACTGATTTTGTGGAACTACACGTGCTATGGGCCGTTCTGGCCTTTTATGCGTGTGTTTGAAGAGATGGATAACCGCGATTGTGAGTTCTGGGGGCTTGGCCGCTGGCCGACGTATGCCCCATATCGCGAGTACCACCACATACCTTCGTATTTCTGCGGGTACCGAAAATCGCTGATGCAGTCCGAACTTTTCAGAAATTACTGGGAAAATCTTGGTGATACTTCAACTTACGAGCTGTCTGTCAAAAATCACGAGCAGCTTCAGACCCCGTATTACGAAGAAAACGGAATCAAAACTTCGACCTGGCTTCTGAATACGGAGAAGTACAAGGGGCTGTGGGCGACCAATATGATGCCCCTGATATGTACGGACAGAATGTTGATTGAGGATTATTTCCCCTTGGTGAAGCGCCGGATTTTCTATCCGTCTGCGACGGGCTATTCTCTGTATTCGCCCATTGCGCTCAGTGTGCTCAAACACATAGAGGCCTGTTGCGCGGATTATGACTTGTCTCTCATTGTGAAAGATTTGCAGAGAACTCGCATGGTGGAGCCCTACAATATAAGCCCGTGGCGACTGCTGGGGCTGAAACTGCACATGCGACTGGCTTTCACCAGAGCAAAGCGGATGAAGCGGGCACAGAAATACGAATGGGCACGTCAATCGTGCGAGTTATACCAGTTCCTTACGCAGTATTCCAATTGAGGTTGATATGTATCTGATTTACAAAATAGATAAATTCCTGAAAAAGCTGCTCAAGAGCTGGCGTAAGAAGGTATTTATTTATGAGACGTCCAGTTCCCACCGGCGCTTTGAGCTGTTGGGGAATGTTCATCTCGTGAATCGGAATGTAACTCTGGGCAAGGGGGTGATAATTTATCCCGGCGTGTGTTTTTTCGGGGATGGTCCCATCGTTATCGGTGATAACACGGCTATTGGCAACAACGTCGTTATATACAGCAGCCGCGAGGGCGGAGTGCATATCGGTCGCGACTGTGCCATAGCGGCTAATTGTTATATTATCGATTGTGATCATGGTATAGAGAAGGGGCGCCCGATCCGAACTCAGGGATTCACCATTGGTGAGGTGCGAATCGGAAATGATGTGTGGCTGGGTGCCGGGGTAAAAGTGCTCAAGGGGGTTACTCTGGGTGACGGCGCGGTTATAGGGGCTCAATCGGTAGTGGTGAGTTCGCAACCGGAAGATTCGATTGCTGTGGGGGTGCCTTGTAAAGTGGTCAAATACCGTTCATTTATCAAAAAATAATACATTCTAATTTAATCAACTCTGAACAATAACAGTCATGATACCTTTTAACAAACCTGTCTTTCCCGAAAAAACATTGGAGTATATAGCGGATGCTCTCAAGGTCGGCCACGCATCTGGCGACGGAAAGTATACGAAAATGTGTAGTGCCTACCTGAAAGAGAAGTGGAACTGTACGCAGGCCCTGCTGGTGCATTCCGGCACTGCAGCACTTGAGCTTGCTGCGATTATGTGCAATCTCGAACCGGGGGATGAGGTTATCATGCCTTCATATACATTTGTTTCTACTGCCAATGCGTTTGTGTTGCAGGGCGCTGTACCGGTGTTTGTGGACATTCGCCCGGATACGCTGAACCTGGATGAGCAGAAGATAGAGGCTGCCATCACGCCGCGTACCAGAGCCATCTGTGCAGTGCATTATGCCGGCGTAGGTTGCAACATGGAGGCTATCACGGAAATTGCGAAGAAATATAACCTGCTGGTGGTGGAAGATGCTGCTCAGGCCTGGGACTCCGAGTATAAGGGGAAACCGCTCGGCCTGTGGGGTGATATGGGCGCGTTCAGTCTGCATGAGACGAAGAATATCATGTCCGGCGAGGGCGGTATCTTTGTTACCAATTCACAGGAGCTGGGGGAGAGAGCGGAAATTCTCCGCGAAAAGGGAACGAACCGTAGTCGTTTTTTCCGTGGTCAGGTGGATAAGTATACCTGGGTAGACAAGGGGTCATCTTACCTGCCATCTGACATCATAGCTGCGTATCTGTATGCTGTTCTGGAGCAATCTCCGGCCATTCAGCAGAAGCGCCTTGAGCTTTGGAATGCTTACCATGAGTTCTTTGCACCGTATGAGGCTGCGGGTATTCTGCGCCGCCCGGTCATACCTGCAGAGTGCAAGCACAATGCACATATGTACTATGTGCTTATGCAGGGGCTGAAAGAGCGTACGGAGTTCATTGACGGAATGAAAAAGCAGGGAATTACGACACCGTTCCACTACATACCGCTGCACTCTGCACCTGCCGGATTACGGTATGGGCGATTCTGCGGTGATATGAGTGTGACAGACAGAGTGTCCGATTCCCTGGTTCGTATGCCCATGTATTATGATATTAATGGTGAAATACAAGAGCAGATACAGGTCGCTCTCAAAAACTCATTGCCGGAGATATGAGCTTTTTTGACATAACAGCCCGATTTCGATACAAGAGCCTTCTGAGGTGTTTCAGAAGGCAGTTCAAGCGTCTGGACTTCGATACGGAAAAGATTGATACCCGCATAGCGCAACTGGCAGAGGATATATACAAGCGTTACAGGGCTCAGTTTGCTGCCGTGTCGGAAGATAGGCCATTGGTTGCATATATAGCGACTGAGCTTTATTCCAACGGCGGGCATACTCCCTGTGTTGTCAATCTGGCTGAGAGCATGGTAGGGCAGAAGGGGGGGCAGGTTCTGTTTCTCTCCCGCGTGCAGAAGACGGAGGCAGGAGTGCCCTCTATCATTCAGCGGCTGCGCACAGTCATGGGGCTGGTGACGGGGGTGAATGATTCTGTGACGACTGTTGTTCAGAATACGATAGCGCTTTACAATCAGATTGTGAGTTTTGCACCGCAGAATCTGGTGATTTTCATTCACCAGAATGATATTCTTTCGGCCATGGTACTGCATTTGCTGCGCAGGTACACAGATATCAATCTGCTCTTCTGGAATCATGCCAGCCATTTCCCCAATGTCGGCATGCACTTTGCTCATTGTATTCTGGAGGGCACGCCCACCACTCGCCGCATTACGGAAGAGCGGCGGCGCCTGCACAACTGCAGACTGATAGGTCTGCAGTCAAAGTCGGCACAGGAAATTCAGTACTATCCGGAGGAGCGAAAAGCTGCCGGGCGTGCGCAATTCGGAGTTCCTGAGGGGGGGCTGCTTACGGTGAGCGGGGGGAATGCGCGTAAATTTTTTGCTCCGAATGATGAATCTGAATATTTTAACATGATTTTGGAGCTGTTGCGGGAACTTCCGCAATTGAGACACATTGTGATGATGTCGTCGAAGGGAAACCGCGAGTTGAAGGCCATTGAGCGTATTTTTGCTGCTTACCCGGAAGAGCGCTCCAGGCTGCTGCTGTTGCAGCCGTCTTCTGAGTATCAATATATTTTCCAGTGTTCGGATTTATATATCGACTCAGTCCCCATCGGTTCAGCCATGACCCAGATTGATTGTATGTGCAATAAGGTGCCGACGGTTGTTTATATAAACCGGAAATCGCCGGAGCATACATTCCATGAATACATGTCGCCGGATTACGCATACATGTATGATAATGTTTCTGACATGAAGCAGGGAATTCTCCGTCTGCTGAGAAATCCCGAAATGAGAGCTGCCGCAGTGGAACAGAATTACCAATACTGGTTAACTCATTACGAACGCAATGCCGTGGTAAATAAATATCTGGCAATATTTGATTCTCTCAGACATGACCGTTAAACTTATCCCCTTGCTGGAACTTCCGCGCGAGTTACAGATGGAAACCCGCCATTGGCGTAACTCGGAAAAAGTGGCTCGTTATTTCAAAATAAAATATATAGACGAGGCTACTCACATCAACTGGCTCAACATCCAGGCGCAACCTTTGCCCCGGATAGTGGCCTATATTATATGTGTTGACGAGCAGCACTCCGGGGTGGTGTATTTTCATTCCATCGACAGAGAGAAGGGAATAGCTGATTGGGGAATTTATATACACCTTCCGCAGCTGCGAGGAAAAGGAGTAGGAAAGACGGTACTGACGAAATCAATATCTATGGCACGTGAGCAGCTTGGGCTGCATACCCTGTACCTTGATGTGAAGAAGGACAATATGTCTGCTGTCAGGTTGTATGAGGATTGCGGGTTTGTGTATCTGTATGATGAGGAGGACGGTTTTGCCCGTTACTCCTGCAATCTTGGGAAGTGATTTGCCGCCGGACATAAAAAAGTATAGGTAAGTTATGGAAATATACGATATCATTTACTCTATCGGCAGGGACTGTGCTGCAGCGTCGTATCTGAATAAGCACCTGCTGAGAAAAACATCAGGCCCACTGGATTGGAATGCCATACCCTCGTTTGCCGGTCGAGTTGATTTCATTACATCGCATTTTGAAAACTTTCTGAACGAGGAAGATTTGGTGCCGTTCGAGAAAATAGAAGGTTCGCCGAATGATAAGGCTTGCGATGCATACGAAAATAAACGAACGGGGTTCTATTTTCCGCACGATTTCCCGGCTGGGGTGCCGTTAAAAGAGGCGTTGCCTGACGTAAAGGCCAAGTATGCTCGCAGAATTAACCGCTTCTACGAAAACATCCGCAACAATGAGCGGGTGTTACTGGTGTATCTGAGCCATTTTCCGGAAATGGAACCCGGTCTGGATTCGATGGTGGAAGATGCAGAGACATTGTGCAGGTTTTTCGGTAAGAATATAGACTTTCTGTTCATACTTCATGACCCGACCATGAAGAAGGGTGAAACTCATTACGAATTCATCAACAACCATATACATGTATACAAACTGTATACTCGCGCGAGTTCTCCGCTTCAGTTCAGGGGAATAGAGAAGTATATTGACCCCATCTTCCGAAAGTTTGGTCTGCCCGATACTCGTCGCCGACGTTTGCGGCGGCGACTGGGGCGTTTTTTTGCTGCTTTTATACCATTCCGTTCACTGAGAAAGAAAGTAAGAGCTCGTTTTGAGTGATTGGGAATTTTCTGTAACCGGTTCAAACCATTTGATTGTTATGCCCAGAGTATCTGTATTAATGCCCATCTGGAACACCCGCGAAGAGCACTTGCGCGAGGCGATGGAGAGTATTCTCAACCAGACTTACCGCGATTTTGAGTTCTTAATACTCAATGATTCGCCGGATAATACGAAGCTCGATGAAATTGTGGCTTCATACGCCGACCCCCGCATTCGCTATGCTCGCAATGAGAAGAACGTGGGTATCACTCCGAGCCGTAACAAGTTGCTGCAGATGGCCGAGGGTGAGTATATTGCTATTTTCGACCATGATGACATCAGCGAACCTCAGCGCCTGGAGCGTCAGGTGGCCTATCTCGATTCTCACCCGGATGTGGGCGTGCTGGGGGCCGGGGTGCGCGAGTTCCCGAGCGGTAAAGAGGTGCATTACCCGGAGAACGATGCAGAGATTCGCCTGGGGTTGATGTGGGGGTGCATGATAACCCACTCGGCAGCCATGGTACGCCGCGATTTGCTGGTGAAGAATAACATCTGCTATGAGGAGTATTTCTCTCCGTCCGAGGACTATGCGCTGTGGTGCCGCCTGATTCCCCACACGCAGTTCCACAATCTGCCCGAAGTGCTGTTCCGCTATCGGTTCCACGCCAACAATACTTCGAAGAGCCAGGCAGACAAGATGGATCGCGCTACCTATGCCATTCGCGCGTTTGCGAAGGCGGACAACCCCGCCCTGTACGAAGAGTATCTCATGCGCGCGGAGCATACCACCCGTGTGCGTCTTTTCGGCTGCATACCCCTTCTTAAAATAGTACGCAAGGGGGTGCGCACGCGTGTATATCTGTTTGACTGTATACCGCTCTATACAGTTAAAACGGTTATCAAAATGCGCGGTTAAGCGTTGTAAGCCACTCGGTAGCACCAGCTGGCGAGCGGTTTGCTGCTCCCCGTTCGAAGAAAATTAAAAAAAAGGCTTGCAATTCGGGGGGAAGTATGGCATATATCTGCAAGTTTACACTGTACCATGCCTAAAGACACATCTATCAAGAAGATATTGGTCATCGGTTCGGGCCCCATTATCATCGGGCAGGGTTGTGAGTTTGACTACTCCGGCACCCAAGCCTGTAAGACATTGAGACAAGAGGGTTACGAGGTAGTGCTTGTTAATTCCAATCCCGCCACCATCATGACGGACCCGGAGACAGCACCACGCACTTACATCGAGCCGCTCGCCCCCGAGTACATTGAGAAGATTATCGCCCGCGAGCGGCCGGATGCCCTGTTGCCGACACTGGGTGGTCAGACGGCATTGAACGCTGCCATGGAGCTGCACCGCAGCGGTGTGCTCGAGAAGTACGGCGTGCGTGTGATTGGTGCAGATGCCGATGCTATCGACAAGGGTGAGGATCGCCAGCGGTTTAAGGATGCCATGCTCAAAATCGGTCTCGACGTGCCCGCCAGCGGCGTGGCTCACAACATGAGCGAGGCCTGGGACATCGCCAAGAACGTCATCGGTGGTTACCCCATGATTATCCGCCCCGCCTTCACCCTGGGTGGTACGGGTGGCGGTATAGCTTACAATAAAGCTGAGTATGAGGAGATTGTGCAGCGAGGGCTCGACCTGTCCCCCGTGCATGAGGTGCTGATTGAAGAGTCCCTGCTTGGCTGGAAGGAGATTGAGATGGAGGTCATGCGCGACTGTGCGGACAACTGCATCACCATCTGCTCCATTGAGAACCTTGACCCCATGGGCGTGCACACGGGTGACTCCATCACCGTGGCCCCGGCCATGACCCTTACCGCCCGCGAATACGCTATACTGAAAGAGGCCTCCTTCGCCATTATCCGCGAAATCGGCGTGAAAAGCGGTGGCAGTAACATTCAGTTCGCCGTCTGCCCCCGCACGGGCCGCCTGGTGGTTATCGAGATGAACCCCCGCGTGAGCCGCTCCTCGGCCCTGGCGTCGAAGGCTACCGGTTTCCCCATCGCCAAGGTATCCGCTAAGCTGGCCGTGGGCTACACGCTCGATGAGCTGAAGAACGACCTCACCCAGACCTCCCCGGCCTCGTTCGAGCCGACCATTGACTATGTGGTGTGCAAGGTGCCGCGTTTCACTTTCGAGAAGTTCAAGAAGGCTGATGAGCGCCTGACCACTGCCATGAAGAGCGTGGGCGAGGTGATGAGCATCGGCGCGACCTTCAAAGAGTCCCTGCAGAAGGCTCTGCGCTCGCTTGAAACGGGGCGCTGGGGCTTCGGGTTCGATGCGAAAGACCCCGTCAATCCCAGCCGTCAGGAGATTTCTGCCAAGCTTTCCGTGCCGAATGCCGACCGTATCTTCTGGATTCAGACCGCTTTTGTCAACGGCTTCACCGCTGAGGAAATCGTCGACCTCACCCAGATTGACCCCTGGTTCATCGACCAGCTGCAGCAGCTGGCAGAGGCCGGTATGCAGCTGAAGACTCTCGACCTGCGTGAGGCCAAGAAGCTCGGTTTCTCCGACCGACAGATAGCATACGCCCGTGGCTGCTCTGAGGATGACATCCGCGCCGAGCGCAAGGCTGCCGGTATACTGCCCACTTACAGGCTGGTGGATACCTGCGCCTCTGAGTTCGAGGCCGTCAACCCCTACTACTACTCCACCTACGGTGATGAGCAGGAGGCTCGCATCTCCGACCGCAAGAAGATTATGATTCTCGGCGGTGGTCCGAACCGCATTGGCCAGGGTATTGAGTTCGACTACTGCTGTGTGCACGCCTCGTTCGCTCTGAAAGAGCTGGGGTACGAAACCATCATGGTCAACTCGAACCCGGAGACCGTCTCCACCGACTATGATACCTCTGATAAGCTCTACTTCGAGCCGCTGACTCTCGAAGATGTGCTCAACATCTGCGACGTGGAGAAACCCGAAGGCGTTATCGTACAGTTCGGTGGTCAGACCCCGCTGAACCTCGCCGCCGCTCTGGCAGAGCGCGGTGTGCCTATCATCGGTACCAGCCCCCGCAGCATCGAGCTTGCAGAGGACCGCAAGTACTTCTCCGCTCTTCTTGATGAGATTGGTCTGCGCCAGGCAGAGGCCGGTACCGCTACGAATGAAGAGGAGGCCGTGGCCGTGGCTCAGCGCATTGGGTTCCCCGTGCTGGTACGCCCCTCGTTCGTGCTGGGTGGTCGCGCCATGATGATTGTGTACGATGAGCAGGAGCTGCGCACTTACATGCGCGAAGCTGTGGATGCCTCCCCCGAGCGTCCGGTGCTCGTCGACCGTTTCTTGCAGAACGCACTTGAAATCGATGTGGATGTTATCGCCGACGGCGAGATGAGCGTAGTGGGTGCTATCATGCAGCACGTTGAGCCGGCCGGTATTCACTCCGGTGACTCTGCCTGTATGATTCCCCCGAACAAGGTCAGCGACAAGATGCACGCTGAAATGATGCGCGCTGCCAAGGAACTTGCTGCCAAGCTCAATGTGAAGGGGCTCATGAATTGCCAGTTCGCTATTAAGGATGAGCAGCTCTACGTGATTGAGGTGAACCCGCGCGCCTCGCGTACGGTGCCTTTCGTATCGAAGTCCATTGGCGTGCCGCTTGCTAAGCTGGCTGCTAAGGTTATGAGCGGCATGAAACTCACGGAGCTCGGTTTCACCAAGGAGGTGGTGCCGCCCTATTACACCGTGAAGGAGGCCGTGTTCCCCTGGAACCGTTTCCCCGGTATCGACGTGGTGCTCGGGCCTGAGATGCACTCCACCGGTGAGGTGATGGGTATCGACACTGACCCCGAGCTGGCCTACATGAAGAGCCAGATTTCCGCTTTCAACCCGCTGCCTGAGAAGGGCTTGGTGTTCATCTCCGTGCATGACCGCGACAAGGATACCGTGCTCGACATTGCCCGCAACATTGCGGCTGCCGGGTTCGATATCTGCGCCACCAAGGGCACGATGATTCACCTGCTTCAGCACGGTATCGAATGTGAGCGCGCTTACAAGGTGCTTGAAGGTCGCCGCCCGAACATCGTTGACCGCATTAAGAACGGTGATATCGCATTCGTAATCAATACACCCGGTTCGCACGATGCCCGTGAGGATGAAGTGGCCATCCGCGCCGCTACGGTGAATACCAAGGTGTCTTACGCCACCGACCTCTCCTCCGCCCGTGCCTGTGCCGCCGCTATCTTGCACAACAAGAACAAGGTGGCCGGTGTACGTACCCTGCAGGAGTACCACGCTGCGAATTGATTTCAACCCACCGGGCATGTGCCCCGGTGCATGACATAAAGAACCCGCCCGGCGGTGCTGATGGAACATCAGCCGCCGGGCGGGCTTTTTTTGATGTGTGGGGGGGGCTCAGTTTCCGACTGTCAGCAGATGATTGACCGCCAGCAGCAGCAAGATAAAACATCCCATAGCCAGCACAGCCACCCCTTGCAGCGCAAGCCAGCGCTTCCACCAGCGGGGGTGTTGTACCTGCGGGGCCAATCGGTAGTCGTTCACTCGCTTGGCATATTGCCCAAGAGCCAGCAGCCCGTTACCACCTACGGTTGCTACAGTACCCAGCAAAGCCGCAACATGGTATCCCCGCTCGCCGCCTGTGGCTACCACGAGCATCAGGTAGCCGAACCCGGCACATACCGCCCCGCCGTACATCAGCAGAGCAGCTGTGACTTTCTCACGAGTGCTGACCTCGGGCAGAATCCGCATTCTCATACCTGTTACGATGTCAAATGTTCAGCCTTTGTTCAGATAAATTGTTGCCATTTTGTTTCAGTATGTTATACTGGTGGCATGAACGTCGTACTTGCACATGACCCGGCCGGTTTGTTAGCAGCCTTTCTGGGGGTAATGGCAGCGGTTTTATTCGGGATACCGCTGGTGAATTCGCTGCTGGCGGCCGCGGCATTCATGCTGTCGGGGATTGGGGCCGGGGTGGCCTGGTGGCGGCGCATTCTGGCACCGGGGCTGTATGCGGTATGCTCTTTTGTGCTGGTGGGGCTCTGTTTATTGTTGCTGGGTGCGGTTACGGCCGAGGGGCCCACTCCGCTCTGGGTGAAGGTGGTGTTCTGCGTGATATGGGGTGTACATTTGCTGTTGCCCTTCTGGTTGAGCCGCGGTTTGTTGCGCTTCTGCCTGTGGCGGGCACTTCTGGCTACGTTGCTGGTTCCGGTACTGCATGTGGTGCTGGCGTTGCTGTGTGGCTATGGGTTGCACGAAGCCTGGCAGGAAATTGAAAAGGCAAATGCCGAGCGGCAGAAGCAAGTTGAGGCGATAGATTGAAAGGGGGCCGGCTGTCGGCAGGCCGAATTTCAACCTATCGCCTGCGTGGTGATGGCTCACAGGTTGGCGAATTGCAGGTGCATCCAGTCGTAATTCCGGGTTCGGCCGAGTGAGGTGGCGCCATGGCTTTCCCATATCTGCCACCAGCGCTCGCAGTCCGGGTGGCTGAGAGTGGCGCGCGGGGCGCGGGTGGCGTACGAATTGGCGGCTGGCGAGAAGTCCAGCGCGATTCCCCAGGCGTGCATGGAGAGAGCACTGCTGCCCGTGCTGCTGCGGTAGTTGTACGAACCGCCGTAGATGTCGAGCCCCAGGCGCCGAATTTCCGCAGCCCCATAGTGTTCGAGCACTTCCCGCAGAGCAGCCTGTACATGGGTGGCTATCAGTTTGTGCACTCGTATGGTGCGTACCGGTTCACCCTCGAAGTAGAGAGTATAGGGTGGAACCAGGGCGGTGAGTTCACTTTCGCGGCCCGGGGGGCCGAATATGCTCTTTCCGCTGCGTACCTCGGCCTGTGAGGGCCAGGTGGGAGTGGTGGCTGTGGGGAGACCGAGGGCGAGCTTGAGGGCATGCACCGTGCGGGGACCCACGATGCCGTCGGGCGTTACGCCGATGTGTTTCTGAATACGGGCGATATCATTTTTCATGGCCGGTAGTGATTACGGTGGAGTGTTCGATTCGTTCCAGTCGGGAGTCCATACTGCGCAGCACATCGACGGTGTGGGCGGCAGTGGTGGACTGTTCACAAGCGAGTTGTCTGAAATCGCTGTATACGAAGCACATCAGGCAGAAACCGCCGAAGGTCACGATTTCACGGGTATAATCTCTCAGCAGGCTGAGGTAATCTCGAAAAGGTTTGCACATACACACCTTATACAGCCGAAGCCCCGTTCCTGCAATGCAGAAACGGGGCTTCGCGGCGACTGTCAACCTGTTATGCTTTGGTTGGTAACAGGTTGCGCGCTTGTTACAGAATATTAGCCGGAGCTGTGGACGGAGCAGCGGGGGCTGCCGGAGCTGCCGGGGCCGCAGGGGCAGCCGGAGCGGGTTCAGGGCTGTCAGCCTTGGGGTCCGGGGAGGCGTAGTACACCTCGCCATCGAGACTGGCTCGGTAACGACCGCCGGGCAGAATGGTAATGCCGATAGTCTTATTGGCATAGTTGGCCGGGGGAGTCACCTTGTAGCGGCGCAGCTCGGGGGCATCGGGCTTATCGGGGTCACGAATCACCACGGTCAGCTGACCCTGAATGGGGCGGGCCTCAGAAGGCGGAGTGCTCAGGTTGGCACCGGCGAACATATAGCCCACGGGGAATACGTTGTCAGAATCGTCGAATACCTCCACAAACAGACGGCCTGTTGTGCCGTTAATCATCTGCACGGCATAGTTGGCGGTGCTGCCGGCTACGGGCTGAGGCTGGGCAGGGCCTTGCGGAGCAGCGGGAGCTGCCGTGGCGGCGGGGTCATTGCCCACACCGTTAATGGTAGCCATACCCGGCTGAGTCTGGGCCGGGGTGGGGTAGGGCTGCACGGACGGCTGCACCAGTACCGGCTGGCCGGTTACGGGGTCCGTGGTGTAGACAGGCTGCGGAGCCACGGTGGGCTGCTGAACGAGCACGGGCTGACCGGTCATGGGGTCAGTAGTGTAGACGGGCTGCGGAGCCACAGTGGGCTGCTGAACGAGCACGGGCTGACCGGTCATGGGATCGGTAGCATAGACGGGCTGGGCAGGCTGCTGGGGTACGTAGGTCTGTTGAGTGGCCGGTTGTGCGTAGCCGGCGGGGGAGACTGCCGGCTGCTGAGCAACGGCGGACTGTATGTACGGATTGGCTGCCTGAGTCTGCGGCTTGGTAGCGGGTGCCGGGGTAAGGCCCGGGAACTGCATCGGAGCGCAGGCGGAAAGAAGGAGAGCGCCGCCTGCAGCGAGTATGTAGGAGCTCTTCATGCGCCCAGTCTATCACAGACTGTGTCATAATGCAAGTGTTTATTGCCATTAAACTGTAAAAAAATGATAAATATTGCCCTGATGGCTGATATTTTGCTTGTCAAGTCGCAAAAAAATGTGTAGAATGCCGCGTCCCGTTGTCGGCTCAGTCATTTTCGGCGGCGGGCATGATTAATCCGTACACACGTCATTCAGTTATGAAAGAACTCAAAGGTGCATGCATCATCGGCCAGTCCGGCGGCCCTACCGCTGTGATTAACGCCAGCGTACTCGGCGCCGTGCAGACGGCCCTCAATTCCCCCCAGATCACCCGCGTTCTGGGTGCCGCCCACGGTATCACGGGCGTGCTCAACGAACAGCTTTACGACATGGGTATGGAGGATCCCGCTGAGCTTGAGCTGCTCAAGTTCACTCCCTCTTCCGCCCTCGGCACCTGCCGTTACAAGATGAAGGATCCCGATGTGGACCCCACCGACTACGAGAAGATTCTCGAGACCTTCAAGAAGTTCGACGTTCGCTACTTCTTCTACAACGGTGGTAACGACTCCATGGACACCTGCAACAAGATTTCCAAGTTCATGCAGAAGTCCGGTTACGAGTGCCGCGTGATGGGCATTCCCAAGACCATCGACAACGACCTTTTCGGTACCGACCACTGCCCCGGTTTCGCCTCCGCCGCCAAGTACATCGCCACTTCCTGCATGGAGGTGCAGCACGATGCCTCTTGCTATGACACGGGCATGATCACCATCATCGAGGTGATGGGCCGTCACGCCGGCTGGCTGACTGCCGCCAGCGCTCTGGCCAACTACGCTGGTGCCGGTCCCGACCTCATCTACCTCCCCGAGGTGGACTTCGACATGAACACCTTCCTCGATGACGTGGAGAAGCGTTACAACGCCACCGGCAAGTGCCTGGTAGTGGTTTCCGAGGGTATTCACGACGCCTACGGCCAGTTCATCTCCCAGGCCAAGACCAACAGCAACGACGGTTTCGGTCACGCTCAGCTGGGCGGTCTGGCCAACAAGCTGGCTGAGGTGGTGCGCGAGCGCGTTCCCTCTGCCAAGGTGCGTGCCATCGAGCCCTCCCTGCTGCAGCGCTGCGCCACTCACCTGGCCTCCACCACGGACGCTCAGGAGGCTTACCTCGCCGGCAAGACGGCCGTGCAGGCTGCCGTGAATGGCGACACCGACAAGATGGTTGCCTTCGAGCGCAACGACCTCTACGGTCAGTATGTGTGCAACACCAAGCTGCTGCCCCTTGAGAGCGTGGCTAACTTCGAGCGCAAGGTTCCCCGCGAGTGGATCAACGCCGCCGGTAACGGCATCGAGCGCGCCTTCATCGACTATGCTCTGCCCCTCATTCAGGGCGAGACCGGCATGAAGACCGTTCAGGCTCTGCCCCGCTTCGCCCGCCTGCGCAAGGTGCTGGCCAAGCCCTGCTGCTAAGCCCGGTCTGACAGCCTAAACTTTGCGGCCACGGTTCCTTTCGGAACCGTGGCCTTTTAGCTGTTTGCCGTGTCTCTGCAAATTGTGTAGCTGATACGGGAAACGGGCAAATACCATTTGCCGTTTTTACTCGAGCACGATTTTATCGAAGCGTTTCTGAATGTTGTAGCGGCTGTCCATGAGCTGCCAGACGGCGCGGTGGAAAGAGCGTGAGCGCACGGAGACAGAGCAGCCGTCGAGGTTCACGCCGAACTCTTCTGACGGGCAGAGGGAGAGGGGCAGGTGCTTGTCACCACAGCGCAGCTCAAACCTGAGCCAGTAGTCCAGGGTATCACCATATTCGACAGCGGTGGTTTCCTCTGCCAGTTTTACGAGTTCTGCGTGGGGCATGGTTCCCAGGTTGACCCATACGGCTTCTGAGGGCGCGGGGGAGATACACCACTCGAATGTGCCGTTATCTCGCGTCTTGTTGGCGCTGTACCAAAGCTCGACAGTAGCCCCCTGCTGCAGGTAGGGGGCGAGAAGTTGCTGTAGTTCCGATTGCTGCGCGGAGTTTATGGGGGAGAAGCGAGCCTCTCCGGCCATGAGCGGCGGCTGCTCGGCCGGAGCCTGCGCCTTGTGGGTGCAGGCTACCGGCAGCAGCAGAAGTGTGAACAGGTAAAGAGTGCGCAACATGGCAGATGTCATTTGTTATCGTGTGCGAAGATGACTTCGAAGGTGTATTTACCGGGCTGCTGCGGTGCTGCCAGCTGCACGTGGCTGCAGTTTGCAGGGACGGCGAATTCCTGTGTGAACCCGGTAGTGGCCGTGGGTTGTGCTCCGTTAATGGTGCAGGCAGCGGTACCGACGACGATAATTTTTTTCGTATTGGGCGAAAGTGCCAACTTGAGCTGCATATTCCCCTTGCCATTGCTGTAGAAGGTGGTCAGGTCACCGTCGGTGAGCAGCGCCGGGTTTACCTCTGCCTGTTCGGCGGGTAGCCCCAGGCGGAAGTAGGTGAGCTTGACTTCCTGGGCGGTATTGCCCTTGTGGGTCAGGCGTACGGAGGTTACGGGTTTGGTCGGCAGGTGTTTTTTGTCGAAGATGAGCCATTCGTTTTCACACTCGCCTGTTACTCGGGTCTGGGTGCCGTCGCTGTGGATGAGGGTGATTTCTGCCCATTCGTTCAGCGTGGTGTTGTCCAGATTGAACAGCATGTCCTGCGGAATGATAGCAGCCGGCACATGCAGCTCTATGTGCTCTCCGGGGTTCATGGTGAAGACCTCCATAATTCGGTTGAAGCCCACATGGCTTTCGTTCTGATAGGCAGAGAACGTGGGAGCTTTGGCCAGTTTGTGAGAGGTGAAGGGCGGGAGGGTTCGGTTGATGCTGAACTCGCGGATGGTGGTGGGAGCGCTCTGCGGCTCGAGCACGCGATAACGCAGCATGGTGGCCTGCACGGGAGTCTCGGAGGTGTCTTTCACCAGGGTATTGCCGCCGATAGCCGAGCCGATGGGTTGCCAGTTGCTGCCATCGGTGGAAAATTCGAACAGGCCATTCACCATGGGGGCGTACCGGCTGGTCTGCAGCACGATGTTGCGAATATCGGTGAGCCTGCCGAAGTTCAGGCAGTAGCAGTCACCCGCCTGCTGCCGGAGAGTTTTTTCATTCTCTGCTTCGGGGGAGGCGGGCATGGGGTGCTCAGTGCCGTTGATGGTGAACGTGGTTCGTGTGTCGCGGCAACCTGCTATTTCTGCCATGACGGAGGGGTTCAGGTAGTGCAGGGTGGACATCATGGCGGGGGTCATGTGGTACATGGCCACCTCGGTGTCTTTCACGTAGATGGTACCATCGGGGGTCCACTCGTCACGCAGGGCGTTTTCCATGTCGGCGTGAGTTTTCACGGCGCGGAAGAAGTGCTGCATGCGCGAGGTTTTGTCTGTGGCCTGTATAGCCTGCATGGCTGCTGCGCCGGCATGACCGGCAAGGATAAACTGGGTAATCCAGGGCTCGATATCGGAGCGGAGCTCAGCGGCACCCGAGGCATTCAGCAGGGTGATACCGGCGTGCTCCATGCGCTTGAACTCCGTTTGCAGGGTAGCGGCTGCGACAGTGTTCGGCGTGTTGTCGAGCAGCGATTTTCTGTAGGCCTCCGAAATAGGGGCAAACTGCACGGACTCTTCGCGCAGGTACCTGTGTGTATTGGGCAGCAGGTAGGAGTTGTGGTCGCAGAAACACTGCATGGCCGTCGCGCAGTCAGGGTACAGGCGCGAGATGGCGGCGCGCCACGATTTGTCAGACTCGAAACCGGTGATGTTCCAGGTGTAGTCAGCCACACCGAACAGGCCGACCTTGCTGGCCTCGGCGTGTTCCATGGGGTTAGCCACGAACCCGCTCATTTCATTTTTCATTTCGGCGGTGGTTTCCAGGCCGTAGGTGCGCCCCATGGAGATGCGACTGCGCTTGAAGTCGTTGCAGGGCCAGTTCCACCAGATGAAGGTCGGGCGTTTGACGTGTTCATTCACCCATTTCTGCCCGCTCAGGGTGATGTCGTGTACAACGGTATCGCCCGTCCACATGACGGGAATGGAGGGGTCGAGTCCGTTGCCGAGAGTTTGCAGGAATTCTTCGTTGGTCCAGGCCTTGTTGTACCCGGTGGGGCACATAATCAGGGTTTGGTTGACGTCGGCATGCTTGCGGATGAAGTGCTCGAGTATGTAGTTGCAGAGCTGTACCTGGCGCTCGGCTTTGCCGATTTCGCCGCCGGAATCGTCCACCAGCACGCCGAAATCTCTCACGCCCAGGTCATACATGAGCTTCAGTTTGTGGCAGAGGGCATCCAGCTGGTTTTTGCCGTCATTGTCCTCCCATTCGACGGTATTGGCCGGGTGAATGGCCCATACGAAGCGCACATGGTTACGGTGGGCGTGCTGGACGAGTTGGCGAATTTCCTCAGCTTTTTCGGCGGGGTAGGGTTCGTAGCACCCCATGCCGTGGTGGTAGGGGTCATCCTTGGGGGCGTAGATGTAGGTGTTCAGCTTGTTGCGCCCGTAGAAATCGAACTGAGCTTTGCGGGCGGCATAGCTCCAGGGAGCACCGTAGTAACCCTCTACGGTACCACGGAAGGGAAGGTCGGGCCAGTCGAGCACAGTACCCAGGGGGAGTGCACCTCGGGTGGCAAGGTCGGCGAGCGTCAGTCCGGGGAAGGGGTCTCTGTGAGCATTGTCAGCACCGACCACGCCGCGCAGCAGCTGACTGAGAGTCTGTTTGGCGTAGAAAAGACCCTCGTCGCAGTTGGCCCATACGGTCAGTGTGCCGTCGGTGATTTCGAGAGCGTAGGCACCCGGATTGTCGGCGGGCAGGCGCTCCCACATGCCGCCTTTGCTGTCGGTGCTGCGTTTTTCAATCTGCACCCGGGTGATGTGGGTGTAGCTTTCCTGCAGGTTGACCTGCTGGGGTTTGGGGAAGATATCGGGCGCGGCGCTTACCAGGGTGGCGCAGCCGAGCATCAGACCGGCAATCAGTGCGTTTTTGTTCATGATGTCAGTTTGGTTAGCAAGGGTTCCAGCTCGGCAAAACCGGCCAGACGGAACTCCGGGTTCAGTGCGGTGCAGGCAGCGCTTTCAGCTGCGCTGTTGCTACCCCAGGCGGCATTGATGATAGGCACGCCGACACTGTGGCACAGGGAGATGTCGCTGGGGGCATCTCCCACGTAAATGATTTCCTGCGGGCTGAGCTGCCAGGCGGTCATGGCTCGCTTCAGGTTGTCAGCTTTGCAGTTATAGAAAGGATCACCGTAGAGGTGCAGGTCAAAAATACCCTCCATGCCGAACTTCACCAGCGTGGGTTCACCGGTAAAATGCTCTTTGCCGGTGAGCAGAGCCAGCTTCAGCCCGCGGGCTTTCAGGTTTTTGAGCAGTTCCACCGCTCCGGGGAAGGGTACAGGAGCCAGCTCGTCATGCAGCTCGCAATATATCCGAACGAAGGTGGCAATGGGGAGTTCGGGGGAATCCGGGTTCATGCCCAGCAGACCGCCCAATACTCCGCGATCGCTCAGTCCGAAGTAACTTACGACTTCGTCGGCGCTCGGTTTGCGCCCTATCAGTTCTTCCGTTGCTCGGCGATAGGACTCTATGCATAGCGTGAGGGTATCCCCCAGCGTGCCGTCCATGTCGAATATGATTCCCTTGAACATAAAAAAGTGAGTTCGGGTATTCTACCAAAATCTCCCTGCTCTGGCAAGGTGTAAGTGCGACATGCTCCGGGCAGTGGAGCGGGCGAACTGGTGTTAAGTGTTGTCTGTTATTTGCTTATAGGCAGATTGCTGCCGGGGTTCCGCAAGCTGTTCACCTGCATTGCGCTTGCTGGCCGGGGTGGAATGCAGCCCGCACATCACTTCAGTTCGTTGAGCACGATGGCGGGATTGCTGAAAGGGTAATGGTAGCTGTCGAACTCTGTGCCCAGACCCACTGAGCCCCAGTAATCGCGCATGCGTGCGGGGGGGAATATTTCATCCTTATCGGCGATATAGGCGCGGTGCCAGGTGAGGTGGGGGGCGGAGTGGGCTTTGGCGCGCTCGGAGAGGTTGATGAGCTCCGCCACCTTTTCATCCGCCGTGCGGTCGGGGTAGGGTCCGGTGGGGATATAGCGCCCTTTGTCTGCTGCACCGCTGGCGGCGAACTCATTTGTTCCGCCATTGCGGGCAATCGTCTGCATGCTGCGCAGCACCACTTTCAGCCGCATACCCCAGCGCGGGTCAACGGGGTAGGGCGTGCCATTCAGCGCTACGGCTCGGTGCAGGGGCAGCTCGCGGCAGCTTTGCTCCGCTACCCACACGCCGAAGGACCAGGCAAAGAGGTAAATGCGGCGGTAGCGCGCAAAATCTGCCGCCTGCAGCACCTCCGGCTCGCCGCAGTGGTTGTGACAGGCCAGCACATCGCAGCCGGGCGGTTCAATGTGCAGCACAGCATTCGGCGTGGCAGCCCACCCGAGCATGAAGATAATCAGGTCAGGGTTCTCCGCAGACTGCTTTAGCCACTGCTTTTCCATCTGTTTATTTAGTCTTTGCTGTATTCCGCCCAGCTGGAGGAGGTCTCCCACACGCGCACGCGCTCCAGGTGCACGCAGTCACGCACGGGATAGGCGGTGCCGATTCCCTGGGTTGCGCGAGCCAGGGCAGACTCCGCAAATCGGAACACGGTGTGGGCCATGGCCTCGCTGGTGGGGTCTTGCTGCTCGAAGGGGATGATGCGCTCGCCGTAGATACGGCGGAACTCATCGAAATGCGGGTCGGTGGTGTTCATGCAGAGCGAGTGGTCAAACTGCTCCAGAAACTCGCCCATCATTTCCTTGATGGCTTTGAAATCGAGCACCATGTCGTTTTCATCCAGCGTTTCGGCGGCGAAAACAAGCTCGACGCTGCGCGTGTGCCCGTGCGGGAACGCGCAGCTGCCGGGGTGCTTGGAGAGCAGGTGCCCGCTCTCCAGCTCAATGGTTTTGCAGATTCGGTACACGGCCGGCTCAGCAAACGGGGGTTACGCCTTTTTTGAGGATGATGTTGCCGTACTTGGCGGTTTCGCCCGTGACAACAACGGCGTAGGCCTTCTTGGCGCGTTCGTAGAAAGCATAGCGTTCCTCGCGCTCAATTTCGCCTTCGTAGCCCAGGGCGGCGCGGTACTTGGCCTCCACGGCGGGGTCGAGTGTATCACCCGGCACGGCCTCCATCATCACCACGGGGGTGGCATAAGCATCCAGCTCGAACAGGGGGATAATGCCGGCCAGCAGAGTATCGACCCCCAGTCCATCAGCGCGCACAACCGTGCTGTTGAACGTGTGCCCGGGGAAGTGAGCGTCGGAGAACACTATCTCATCACCATGGCCCATCTCGGCCAGTATCTTGAGTAACTCAGGGGATATAACGGGGGAAATTCCTTTTAACATAACGCCGTTATGTTACCACACTGTCGGTGCGCTTGCAATCGGAAAATGACGCTTTGACGAGTGCCTACCCCTAAATCTTTAAGACGCATTGCCTCAAAAATCCAGTCACCGAACTGACACTTCCCACGAGTTCGGCTGACACGTGAAAAGCTGGATGCCTCATAAATCAGGCACTAATATATACACATGTCACTCAAAATGAGTAAACAAGCAATAATAGAGT
>JAZNVF010000063.1:0-28898 GCA_045592685.1 Akkermansia sp.
AGACGTGGTCCGTGCGGGCGGCCGGGGTGCGCCAGCGCCACATTGACCAGGCGCAGAGCATGAACCTCTACATTACCCATGAATACACCCTCCGCCAGATACTCAACCTCTATATCCTCGCCTGGGAGTGCGGGGTGAAAACCATCTATTACATCCGATCCAAAAGCTTAGAAGTAGAAGAATGTGAATTATGTGCCAGCTGAACCGCAGACCACTCTTTAACCCGCAGGGCGACTCCGACACCGCCGCCCGCCGCATCATCAACGGCAACACCACTAACCTCAACGATTTCAACAACATGAAATACGCCTGGGTGAGCGGGTGGTACCGCCAGGCGATGAACAATTTCTGGATTCCGGAGGAAATCAACCTCGCGGCCGATGTGAAGGACTATCCGCGCCTGAGCCCCGCCGAGCGCCGCGCCTTCGATAAAATCCTCTCCTTCCTCGTCTTTCTGGACAGCATCCAGACCGCCAACCTCCCCTCCGTGGGCGAATACATCACCGCCAACGAGGTGAACCTCTGCCTCTGTATCCAGGCCTTCCAGGAGGCGGTGCACAGCCAGAGCTACAGCTACATGCTCGATACCATCTGCGAACCTCAGCAGCGCCAGGAAGTACTTTACCAATGGCGCTCGGATGAACACCTGCTGCGTCGCAACACCTTCATCGGAAATCTTTACAACGATTTCCAGCGACACCGCACCCCACAGGTTTTTGCCCGCACGCTTGTGGCGAACTACATCCTCGAAGGCATTTACTTCTACAGCGGGTTCATGTTCTTCTACAATCTTGGCCGCAACAACAAAATGCCCGGCTCAGCACAGGAAATCCGATACATCAACCGAGATGAAAATACCCACCTCTGGCTCTTCAGCAATATCATACGTGAACTGCGGCACGAACAACCGGAACTCTTCACCCCCGAACTGGTGGCGGAATACCGGGAGATGATTCGCGAGGGCGCCGAGCAGGAAATAGCCTGGGGCTGCTATGTCATAGGCGACGATATACCCGGTTTGTCAGGGGAGATGATTACCGCCTATATTCGCTACCTGGCCAATCTCCGCTGCCGCAACCTGGGCTTTGAGCCCATCTACTCCGGGCACGATCACGAACCCTCTGACTGTAACTGGGTGTCGCAGTACAGCAATGCCAACATGATAAAAACCGACTTCTTCGAGGCACGCAGCACAGCCTATGCCAAAAGCACCTCTCTGGTCGATGACTTGTGACTTACCCACCTATCGCCCGCACGCCGGACAGGCCGAGTCCTTACTCAGCCTGTTCCTGCGGAGCAGTTGCCCCAGACGGCTCGGGGGTAGTTTTGTCAGCAGACTTTTTCTTTGAGTCGGCAGAAGTTCACAGCACGGCGGAAAATCTCGTGATTGGAGCCTGATACTCAGCATCGGCCAATGTTGTGTGCATGGGGGCTGTATTATCTCCACCCGGGTCGCAATGTTCCGAACTTGCTCACAAAAGTAGAGCGAGAACTTCATATTTTTTCAGGCTAAATTAACGACCGGGCACCATCTCAAAGGTGAAACCTTTCAGATATTCCGTCTCGGGAATATTCAGCAACACCGGGTGGTCGGGACTCTGACCATGGTTTGCCACCAGGCGCAGTGTGCAGTGACCATCCACAGCAGCCTCGGCAATCGTCTGTTTGAAAGCCCCTGCACTGGCATGGTGAGAACAGCAGAAAGTAAAGAGCACACCCCCGACCGGCAACATCTGCATGGCTCGCAGGTGAATCTCCTTATAGCCGCGCATGGCACCATTCAGGCTCTTCTTGTTACGGGTAAAGCTGGGCGGGGCAAGGATGATGAGGTCCCACTTGGGGGCTGCCCCCTTGCGCACAGCATCACCCTCTCGCTTCAGGAAATCAAATGCATTCTCGGCTATAGCCTCGACCTGTACTCCATTGAGCTCGGCATTGCGTCGCACAGCGCTGATAGTCTCCTCCGAAATATCCACAGCCGTCACACTGGCAGCTCCGGCTTTGGCACAGGCGAGGGCGAACCCACCCTGGTTACAGAAACAATCCAGCCCCCTGCGCCCGCGTGCGAACTTAGCCACATCAGCATAGTTCTGCAGCTGGTCAAGGTAGATTGCGCTGATCTTTCAGCAGTACCACATCGCCAGGTGCCGGATTGCCGAACACCGAGCGAACCTCCGTGCCATATACCCAATCATGTCCGTGGAATATGCGAGACTTCGGCGCTATGATAAGACATGCCATAACGGCGCACCCTATACACTAAAATTCTTTTTTGTCAATCCGTAATAATTCAGGAATACGTTAGTATTGACAATTTGTAACGATTTACCACATTGCAGGTGTCATGAGTGCAAGAACACAGCTCACCGTCAATCAGGTAGAGGCCACCGGAACAGAGTTCACCCCATCAAATCCGGCTCAGTCATCTGCTCCGTGGCGAGTCTCGCAGCAGTGCTGTTGCAGCCGCACAAGTTCCTCATCGAAGTAGAGAGGGCTGAGTGGAGTCCAGTTAGCGGGATACTGCATGCGATTCAGGATATCGCAGAGCTCGGCGGCATTCGGCGAGCAGAGGTCGACAAGTTCGAGCAAATCGGCGGCGGCAGCAGTGAGCACGCGCCGACTGGTGGCGCGCTCCCGCGTACCGCCCAGTGCAGGGTTACGCAGCCGGAACCCCGGCGATTTGTAGTACAGGTAACGCAGCAGAAACGGCTCCCCGGCTATACCCGCTATGTCCATGCCGATGCAGATATGGCACAACATCTGCATGAGTTCGCAAATGTCACAAGCAGGTAACTGGCGCCCCTCTGCCACCATGACATCGAGCGGTGTGCCCTCGATTCGCTCTTTGGCAAGGTGCCAGGTTCCCTCGGCATAGAAAAGCTCAAGAGTAGAGGCGATAAATCCCCCGCTCATGCCGGCTTGCGCACGAGCCTTGTCGAGGAAGGCCTGCACGCAAGCGGCATCAGTTGCCAGATTGGGGCGCAGAGTTTCCACCACCACATCGCGGCGCATATCTTTCTGCGTAGCGGTATAAAGCACGGTTTCCGCACTCTCCCGCAATACGGCCGAAAACACATAGCGCTCGCCAACGAGCTTGGGCAGAGCAAAGGCGGTGGCAGACATAAAGAGCGGATTAGTGAGCGTATATCAGCTTGATGACCGGCAAGCCCTCAACGGCGTTCTGCCAGGCCTCTGCCGGGATTACAAAGCGCATGAAGGCCTGCGGCTCGTCCTCCCCGGGCAGCTCGATTCGCTCGACCGTCACCTTGCAGTCCGGCTGGCCGAGCACCTCGGGTTCCACGGTATCAATCTCGTGAGCGGGAATCAGCAGCTCCACATCGTTGGGCGTAAACAAATCGGGGGGGAAGATATAGGTATCTTCATAAACCACGCTGCACATCCACCCCTCGGGCAAAGTCACACTGTAGGCGGGCGTGCTCTCGTAGATAGCCTCGCCGTTAACCGCCATCCACTTACCCACACGGCGGAAAACCTCCTGCACGCCAACGGGTACGGTACCGTCTGCCATGGGGTTGATATTGAGCAGCAGGTTACCGCCCTTAGCCGCGCACTGCTGCAGCTGGCGAATAATGGTAGCGGGGGATTTGAGGTTGACATCGTAGCGGTTGTAGCCCCACTTGTCGCCCACGGTCATGCAGGATTCCCAGTCAATGCCGGGATAGCCCTTGGCAGGCAGGCGTTTTTCAGGGGTGGTGTAGTCACCGCAGCGCAGGTCGAGCTGCACGCTGTCGCGCGAGGGGTCAAAGCCTGAGAAGGAATAAAGGCGGTTGTTCATGATGATGCCGGGGTTAGCCTCGCGGCACATATTCATGAGAGCCGGTGCGGCCCAGGCGCGCTCACCCTCGGCAGCGCCCTGAGAGTAGTCCCACCACATGATATCGATGGTGCCGTAGTTATTCAGCAACTCTCGCACTTGGCTATGCAGGTATTTTTTGTAGAGGTCCTGGTTGCGGGGGATTCCCTTTTCTTTGAGCATTTTGGCCTGATTAACCGGGTAACAGAGGTCGGGGCAGATTGTATTGTCGTACGACGGGTGGTGCCAGTCAATCACACTGTGATATAACCCCACCTGCATACCATGCCTGCGCGCAGCCATGGCAAATTCGCGCACTAAATCGCGCCCTGCAACCTTCTTCGAATTATAGTCGCTTGTTGCAGTATCGAACAGGGCAAAACCATCGTGATGTTTGGAAGTCAGCACCATATAGCGACAACCGGCTTCTTCTGCCAGGGCAGCCCAGGATTCAGCACAACCGGGGGCGGGTTTGAAGAGGGGCAGAGCTTCGGCTGCATAGGTCTCCGTATCCAGCCCGAGGTTGGTCTGAATCCACTCCGACCCGCCGGGTTCCCCCTTGAACTCACCGGCCAGACCGGAGTACAGACCATAGTGAATGAACATGCCGAACTTAGCCTTGCGCCACCAGGCCATGCGCACATCGCGCTCATCATTCGTTTCAGTAACGGCGGCGTGGTTCGCATCACCTGCGACAGGCAGCACCTGCTGCCCCTCGGCCGTCAGGGTGAGCACCGCAGCGGCAATCATTGTCAATGCTTTAAGTTTCATCATTCTGAGTGGGTTCAGTGTTTTCCGGAGTAATATTGAAAAGCTCTAGCGGCAGCTGGGTCGCGATTTCAAGCTCAGGGGCCGGTACCGGTTCGCCCCCCTGCTCTGCGGCGGGGGCCGACGGCGGCAGCTGCGGTTCCACCGAAGTCGGCAAAGCCTCGCCTCCCTCCGCAGCCCCCTCAGTCTCAGCTGCTGCGGGCATGATACGGGCAATGCGCTCCACCGGGTTCTTGGTCACCATGTTGCCCATAACGGTACGGCTCTTCACCCGCAGACGTGCGAAGTCGAAGGGAATGGGGCGGCGCAGGCGCTTAAACTGGTTCTTAAGGTAGACATTGACGGAGAGCGCGGCGCTGTCCTCCTCGTTATCATGCACCGAGAAGAAGAAAATACGGCTACCGGGAGTCCCCATGGTAAGCGGGTATTCCCTGTCGCGGGTAAACCCGCCTATGTGGAAGCGCTTGGCGTAGGTCACGCCCTCTTTACCATCGCGGTAGATGAGGTTGAACACCCAGTCATCCCCCGGGCGCAGCACGCGGATACAGAGCGGTTTCTTGCCGACGTAGAATTTCTCCTGCACGCGGCGAACCATCAGCACACCCTGACTGTCAATCGTCAGAATATCACTCAGCGTGGAGCATTTCTCGACCACCTCACCCTTGCGCACGCCATACCCGGCGAAACCGTCCTCATCGATATAGAGCATTTCGTTTTCCACGGCAGCCTCGGCACGGGTGAGGGAGTCGAAGGTGGCGAGCTCAGTACGGCGGGGCCAGGCATCGCCATACTTCTTGCGCAGGTTCTCGAACCAGCGGATGGTGTAGCGGGTGAGCTGGGCGAGATGCTTGCGGGTCTGCTCGATATCGGCCTCCAGCCCGGCGATGTGGTGCTCGGCCTCGTGAATTTCGTATTTGGCGATTTTCTTGATGCGTATTTCGGTCAGGCGAACGATGTCATCGCGCGTGACGGGGCGTATGAAGTCGACCACGAAGGGAGCCAGGCGCTCACCGATTTCGGTAATGGACTGCTCCCAGCTGTCACTCTCTTCCAGCACCTTGTATATGCGGTTCTCGATAAAGATTTTTTCGAGACTGGCGAGCATCCAGGCCTCCTGCAGCTCACCCAGTCGCACCTCAAGCTCGCGGCGCAGAGTCTCGCGGGTGAAGTCAACATTGTGCTTCAGAATCTCACTCACGCCCATAAAAACGGGCTTGCGGTCCATGATAACCACCGCCTTGGGCGATATGCTCTTCTGGCAATCGGTGAAGGCATAGAGGGCATTGCAGGTTTTCTCCACATCAGCGCCCGGGGCCAGGTGCACCAGGATATCAGCCGTGGCGGCGGTGTTGTCCTCGATACGCGAGACCTTGAGCTTGCCCTTCTCCATGGCTTTTTCGATGCTCTCGATGAGCGAATCGGTCGTGGTACCATAGGGCACCTCGGTAATACGGATGACGCGCTTGCTGCTCACATCGAGCCGAGCACGGGAGCGCAGGCGGCTGTTGCCGGTGCCATCGTTGTAGCCGCTCACATCGAGCAGACCGCCGGTGGGGAAATCGGGGAACAGCTCGAAAGGCTCATCGCGCAGGTAGTGAATAGCGGCCTCGATAATCTCATTGAAATTGTGCGGCAGAATCAGGCAGTTCATGCCCACGGCAATGCCGAGAGCCCCCTGCGCCAACAGCAGCGGGAACTTGATAGGCAGCGCGATGGGTTCCTTGTTACGACCGTCGTAACTGAGTTTCCAATCCGTCACCTTGGGGCTATACACCACCTCTTTGGCGAAGGTCGACAGGCGAGCCTCGATATATCGGGCGGCGGCGGCACTGTCGCCGGTGAGTATATTACCCCAGTTTCCCTGGGTATCAATGAGCAGCCCCTTCTGCCCCAGAGTCACGAGAGCACTGCCGATGGAGGCATCGCCGTGCGGGTGGTACTTCATGGTATCGCCCACGATATTGGCCACCTTGTTGAACCGGCCGTCATCCATGCGCTCCATGGAGTGCAGGATTCGGCGCTGCACGGGTTTCAGGCCATCGATGATATGCGGCACGGCGCGCTCCAGAATAACGTACGAGGCGTATTCCAGGTAATAATCCCCGAACATTCGCTGAATCTTGCTCGGGTTTTCCTGCAGATAAATGGGTGTATTGCCTTCGTTGCTACTCATACGCTCGCGTCATTCTAGCAGGTTGCGGCCCGCACTTCAAGCACATTCTGTGTCTCAATGCGGTTACTATCGCCAATTTGCAGCGCAGGGCAACGCTCCGTCGGTCAACTTCCGGTATCGCCCATCACCCACCGGTAAAAATTGCAACCGACAAAATTGCCCAGCACAATAGAAAGATAGAAAACAAGAATAGAACCGCAGTTGGCCTGCCAGTAGTCGAAAGGAGCCGCGAGGTAGTAAAACGCATCCGCCACACAGTGGGGGAACCCGCAGACGATAAAGAGCGGCACACCGAACAGCAACGGCAGGTAGCTACCCTTTCGCGCAAAGGTCACCGCCGTGGTCATGATAAACCCGCAACCGATAGACAGCAGACCACCGCGCAGCGGGCCCACATCCAGACGGGCGGCCAGCACGGCCTGTGCGGACTCTTGCATGGGCATGGCAGAGGCGCGGGTAAGCAGAGCCACAGCCAGACAGCCGAGTATGTTACCGGCGAGCACCTGCAACAAGTAACCCACCTCACCCTTGCGGATAAAACCGGCCGTTCCGGTATAGAGATTGAGCTGATAATGCACCACTCCCAACAGAGCGAAAGCAAAGAGCACACTACCCACCATGTCCCGCGTGGCCAAATAACCGAAACCGGCTATACCCACACACACACCGGCCATGAAAGCCGACCTCAATGTTGCTATCACTCCCGTATTCATTGCAAAGCATACTAACACATATTCGCTCCCGACAAAAGAAAAAAAAATACGTCAAAAACAGATTTCCGCTTGGCAAACCCGCAGCGGAATGTATAATAAGGTTTATGAAATGGCTTCTTTCGCTCTCTCTTGCCCTCTGTCACATCAGCACCACACTCGCGCTGACAGCCGAGGCGCGCTATACGCACGGCGTCTTCTACCGCGGAGTAAAGCGCCAGCCCGTCCTGCAACTCAAAATCACCGGTGAACCGGGCGAGAAAATCACCGCCCTGACGTTCAGCATGGGCGAAACCAGCCGCCCCTCCGACATCTCGCTCGTGCGTCTCAGCTCTCGCGATGACTGGAACGGCTACACCTTCAACACCACCAACTACATCTACGAAAACGCCACAGGCAAACCCACCAAGGGCAAGATTACCTTCAAACACGAATACACCCTGGGCAACAACCCGCTTTACATCTGGCTGAGCTACGACCTAGCAGCCAAAGCCGCCCGCAATGGAAAGATAGACGCCGTATGCACCGCCATCACCACCGCCGATGGCGAAAAAACAGAGCCGGAAATCGTGCTGGCAGAGGCCCTGAATGAGCGCAAAATCGGCCGGGTGTACCGCTTTCCCTACCGCGTGGTGCCCTACTATCGCCCACGCTGGGTCAAGGGCTGGGGGAATGCCGAAAAAGCCGTACACCTCACCCCGACCCACTTCAACCTATTCACTGAGCTCATTCACTTCGCCTATTCCGTGAATGCCCAGGGCGGTATCGAGTACCAATGGGCAGGTGGCGGCGACAACAAAACCGTGGCAGATGAAGCCCTGGACGAAATCAAGCGTCTGCATACCGAAGCGAAGTCACGCGCCGGGCTCATTGCCGGGTTCGGCCACATGGACGGCCCCATGACCACCGCCGTCGCAAACCCGCTGACCCGCCGCACCCTCGCACGCAACATGGCAACCTGGGCCATCGAGCGGGGGTACTCCGGTATTGACATCGACTGGGAATACCCGGATACCAAAGCTGACTGGAAAAACTTCGGCTTTTTCATAGCCGACCTGCGCGAAGAACTCTCCGGCACAGGCATTTCCGTCAGCATCGCCTCGTCCGTAGGCTACAAAACGCCCACCTTCTGGGTAACAGATCAGCTGGACTTCATCATGACCATGTCGTACGATGACCTCACGCCGGATAACCACGCCTCCATGCGACTCTTCCAGCGCGACGGCAACATGTGCCTCAATAAGTTCCTGATGCCCAAGCCCAAGATTGTGATTGGTCTCCCCTTCTACAGCAACCAGAAAGGCACCCTCACCAACCAGTATGGCTACGCGCAGATTATCGGCTGGCACCCGCGTATCAAACCGGATGTCAACGAGTTCGTCTCCAAGAATCAGGATGGCACCAACGGCCCCGTGCACACCTTCAACGGCCCGAAACTCATCAGCGACAAGTGCAAGTGGGCCAAGCAGGAGCAGTACGGCGGCGTGATGATATGGGCCTACGATACCGACCTTCCCCTCAAACACAAGGCCTCCCTCGCCCGCGCCATGTTCAAGGTGTTGCGCCAACCCAAGAAAAAGAAAGACTAATCCCCGCCATGCACCGCTGCCTCATTGCCCTGCTGTTCCTCCCCCTGTGCGCTGCCGCCGAGCCCACCGAGCTGTGGGCTAAGGGGGTATCCGAGCAGACCGGCTGGTACGACTACAACAAGACCTTCGATGGCTCCGACAACGAGCAATGCTGGGCTATCACCGCCGCCAACCTCATCAACTGGTGGCAGAACCAGCAGGCTGACAAGCTACCGCCCGACACCCCGCGCGGCGATGAGGTGGTGCGCCGCTTCGTGAGCAGCTTTACCAATGCCGGCAGCGACCCGGACGAGGGCATCAACTGGTGGTTCACCGGCGAATACCACCCCGGCCGCCCGGACTGCGCCGCACGCAAGACCGATGCCCCCGGCGCATACCTAAAAGCCTGCTTACCTGAGGGCTCCGGCATCAAAGGCACCCTGCTCACCCAGATGAGAGGCCAAGATGTCACGGCGCAGAGTGCCACCACCGCCTTTATCGAGGGAGCCCGCGCCGGTGCCGCCTTCTGGATTGGCGTGTCCTACGTCTCCCCCAAGGGGCGCCCTGCCATGCACTCGCTCAATGTGTGGGGCGTGCGGTATGATATGGCGGCCGACGGCACCCGCAGCATCTGCGGTATCTGGATAGCGGACTCCGATGACCGCCGGCACGCCATCACCTACGTGCCGCTGAAAGAAGATGGCGGCATGCTCATCTTCCACAGCCCCGACCACCCCATCTACGGCCGTATTCCCCGCATCACGCTCGACACCATCAGCGTGCTGTCCCCCACCGCCGAAAATTAACGGCAAACAAACGTGCAACCGTTGTATGAATCGGGCTTTTGCGTGCCGTAGCACACAAAAGCCCGATTCATATTCAAAAAAAACTGTTGCCCATCGTCACAAACACATTAACGACAAATCTTTACTAAACACGCTATCATTTTTTTCATTCTAACATTATTTTTCGCTTTTACTTTTATCGTAATCACCGGAAAATCGGAACCGCCGCTCGGTGCCGAATATTATTCGCCGGCAGTCAATTTCGAGTCTTGACTTATCGCCCGCGCGAGGATACGATGGGTGACCCATTTATCGTCTCCATGAAACCGCACCTTCCTGTTTCCCTGCTGAAAGCCATTCGCGCCACCGTTTGCCTGTCACTGACCGTGGCAAGTACAGGTATACTGCTCCCGCAGGCGCAGGCTTCGTATGACAGCAAAACCTACACGCTGACCATTGAAAACGGCGGGAATGCGGCTATTCGCATGCAGTCACAGACCGGATACAGTACATACAACAGCAATAACGGGGGCCGTTACAGTCGAGAGGGCAATATCAGTTACAGAGCGAATAACGGTTATTTCAATACCAACAGCGGCACGTCTCTGGCCGGCAAAAGAATTGAGAGCATCACCCTGAATGGCGGCGGGTCACTGTACCTGTACGACCGTGGTTCCAACGATGACTACTACGGCACCATCGATATCCAAAACGCCGAAAACGCAAAAGCCGTTATCGGCACCTTCAACACCGACGCTGTCAAGCTACAAATTCACGCGCTGACCGGCAGCGGCGATGTGCTGCTGCGCGGGCACAACTCCACAACCACCAACTGGTACGGGGGGGAGACTATCACCACCTCTGAGTTCACGATTGTAGATGCCAGCGGTTTCACCGGGCGCGTGTTCATGACGGCCAATGACGCCAACGTGCAGCTCAACGCCAGCGGAGAACACTGGAGCGGCACCGTGGTCGACTTTACCAATGCGGCCTCTAACAGTCTGATAGACAGCCAAGCCGATGACGCCCGAGGCATTATCCTCAACCTCACGAATAATGTCACTTTCGCCGGCCTGGACAACGGCGAGAGCAGCGTGGCCAAGGTAACCGGTGCCAATTACACGCTAACTGTTGGTGATACAACCACCAACAATTATCAATACGGCGGCACCACAGATTTGGGCGCTCTGGTCAAAACAGGCAGCAACACCCAGAGCTTCAGCACTGTGCTCAATGCCGATTCCATTGAGGTAAAACAGGGAACTCTGGCTACACTCGGCGGTACCACTGCCACACGGGCCACACTGGAGGCCGACGCAGAGTGGCATGTCGGCGGCACTACTTCTATCAGTGACCTGAGTATCAGCAAGGGTACCGGCACCATAACCGGCACAGATTCGAAAGTCGAATGGAATGTTCCCTCAACCATCACCCTGACTGACTTCGACCCCACAAACGGCACCCCGCTGCTCAATCTCAGCAACCTCACCATCAACATGGGTGACAGCCTCACCCTCAATGGCTACAACGGCACGTTGGTGAAGGGTTCCGTACTCGACTTCGCTCAGTTGAACAACGCCACCTATATTGGCCCCGACAGTTTTGAACTGAATAAAGGCGGCTCCGTGCTGACCATGGATGTCACGACCTCAGACGGTGGCATGCTGCAGTTCACCGTGGCCGAAGTGCAGCTGAAAGCCGACCTCAAGGTCACCAATATCGCCGCCATCTATATAATGAGCGATGGGCTCACCGCCAGCGGTCAAGAAACCTTCACCCGCACAGGCTATAACAGTTACACATACACTGAAACCAACAAAGGCTCATTCAACAACGCAAAGCGCGGCAGCCAAGGCAGCGGCAGCCTGAGTTATTGGCAAGGCGAAAACGAACCGACCTACAGCGGCAGCTACAACGACAGAAACTACACGACCTCCGACGGTATATCCGACACCCTCAACGTCATCCAGATAAAGGAAGGCAACGCCCTCTACCTGGGCGGTGCAAACTACAAGGGCACTGTATACGTACGCCCCGGCGATGAAGGGGCGCAAGCCGTCATTGCCACCTACGACACCGCCACCACGAACGTCAGCATTGCCAACCTGCTGGGCGAGGGTGATGTGCTGCTGCGCGGTAACAGCACGAGCAGTGAGACTCAGTTCACCATCGGCAGCACGACCGAATTCGACGGTACCATCCGCATGTCTGCCCCGAATCAGGCGGTGCGCCTCAATACGCAGGGGGATGCCCTGCAACATGCCGTGGTGGATTTCACGCCCACCGCCTACACAAGTGTATTCAGCAGCGGCTCAGCCTCAAAGGCCACTCTGGCCATGAAGGCAGATGCCACCGTGGGTGCCCTGCACGGCGGCTCGACCTCCAATGCTGCTGTAGAAGGCGAAGGGGTCACCCTCTCCATCGGTAACGACAAAACAGAGCAAACCTACAGCTACGGCGGCAGTGTGAAGCTGAGCAACCTGACCAAAGTGGGCAGCAGCACCCAGGAGTTCACCGAGCATGTGGCGGTGAAAAAACTCGCCATCGAAGGCGGCACCCTCAGCACCGCCGGCGGTGCTACTGTTGCCGATGTGAACCTGCATGGCGGAGCCACCTGGCAGATGAGCGGCACGACCGAAATAACGGATAGTTTCACCCTGACAGCCGGCAGCGGCACGGCCACTATCAAGGCTGCAGAGTGGGAGCTGCCCTCCACCATCAACTTCGAGGGGTACAGCGCGGATTTCGCCGGTCCCTACATTACCCTTGACGGCACTCACATGACCGTGGGCGACACGCTCACCCTCACCGGCACCCTGCCCGACTTCGACAGTATCGCCACGTTCGACTTCGCCGAGCTGAGCAACGGCGCCCAGTACCTCGGACCGTCCACCATCACCGTAGTGGGAGCAGACGGTAACGAACACCTGGCCATTGCCGTGGTACGCCCTGACAATGTGCTGCAGCTCGAGTTCACCGACCCGAATGCCAAGGTCGAGGTCCTCAACGGCCAGATACTGTGGGTACACAGCAGCCAGAAAGGACACGCCCACGAAGGTCTGAACAACGCCACGTACAACGGCAACTACAGCTGGAGCGGCGACACAGTGGAGGCTAAAGACCTGCACAACATTCTGGTACACGGAGGTGCAGAAGTCTACATGCGTAGCGGTGACAGCGTGAACACCACCCCGGCCGCATTGATGAGCAATATACGCATCGTCGGCGATGAGGGCTTGGTAAAGCTGCATGCCGAGAACACCGCCAGCGAGTGGAACTTCGGCGGGCAGCTCACCGTCGAGGACGGCAAAGAAGGCCATGTGATGCTGGTAGCCCACAACAGCGAGGGCAGCACCGTGTTCCAGTTCACCACAAAAGCGCCGGACGAAAACTGGTTCAGCGGCAAGCTGGGGCTCTCCGCCCCCAACGGCGGCACCATGCAGCTCAATATCAGCGATACGCGCTGGAAAGACACCCTCATCAACCTCGGCGGGCACCCGCAGGGCAGTATTTATAACCCCGGTGTGGAGGGCAACTCCATCCACACCGTGCTGGCCGTGCTGGGAGATGCCCAGATTAAGGGGCTTATTAGCGAGACAGAGAGCGCATCCGTCGCCACCAATAACACCATCAGCGGAAATTCCTTCAACCTCACCATCGGTACGGATGACGCCGACAGCGACTACGAGTTCGCCGGCGCCTTGGGCGGCCGCACCTACTACACCGGCGGTGCAAATGATACCGGCCACCTGGCCGACCCCTTCAGCCTGGCGCTCACCAAGATAGGCAGCAACACACAGAGTGTGGGCGGTCCGGCTCGACTGCGCTCACTCACCCAGCAGGCCGGCGGCCTGAACTTCGGCTCTACCGTCACCGTGGCAGATGCCGTTGAGCTCATGGGCGGCACGACCTCCGTGCAGGGAGCCTTTAGTTCCTCTGCACTCACCGTCAATAAGGGGCAACTCACCGCCGGGGCCGATGTAACCGTTACCCAGACAGCCGAATTTGACCACAGCGCCAGCAACCTCATATCCGGTAGTCTGACCGCCGGGCATCTGGAGCTCAACAACGCAGAACTGAGCATTCTGGAGGATGCCCACATTGTTGGCACCACAGAGATTATCGACTCCTCGCTGAGTGTAGGCGGTTCCCTCACGGCGCATACGCTCAACTACAGCACCGGCTCGCTGAGCACGGGCGCCCTCACCGAAATCGGCACAGCCAACATCACTTTCGGCAATTCCTGGAATCTGGGGGACGACACGACGGTGGACACCCTGGCCATGAGCAACCTGTATGATGGCAACGCCCTCACCCTTTCCGGTGGCAGCTTAGCCGTCAACAACGTGTTCACCTACTCCGGCTTCAATCAATCTGCCGAACATGCCTGGTTCACCCTCAATGGCACGGAGCTGAGCTTCGGTGCCGGTATGAACCTCACCGGCGTGAACGTAACCGGCGATACCGCTACCATGACCTTTGCAGAGCTCACCGGCACCGGCGCTTCCCTCGCGCTGGATGGCGGGGCTATCCGCGTCACCTCCACAGAAGGCGTGCGTTACGATGGCACCCTGCGCACCGAAGGCGGCTATGTGTACATCGATCTCACCAAGGCCTGGCCCGTCTTTGTATGGAGCGGTGAAAAAGTCGGCACCCAAGGCGGCTCCGCGCATGGCAACCTGACACTCGGCAATGTATGGCGAGCGGATGGAGATACCACCAACACCGGCTGGCATGAGCAGGATATGGGCGCTGGCAAGGGTGTGTTCGTGAATGGCCGCGAGGTCACCTTCAAAGACACCGACATGCACGGTGACAAAGTAGAAGCCGACGGCCGTATCGTCAATATCCAGGGGCAGGTAGCCCCCGGCACCATTTACATAGAAGTCAATGAAAACCTGGGGCGAGTTGGCGGCACAACTGCTGACGCCCAGCTGAAGTTCGGATACGCTTTTACAAGCACGGAAGACGGTGGCGGCTCGATTGTTGACTTTGATGCGAAAAATCCCACCTCCATCATCAAAACAGGCAAAGCGCTGCTGGTACTTAACACCAGCAATACCTTCTCCGGCGGTATTGACGTGCAGGATGGCGGCCTCTACCTGGGTATTGCACGCGCTGCCGGTACCGGCACCCTCAGCCTGCATGCCGATAAGGATTGGACCTACCCTGCCTGGAACAGCCAGACCAAAAATTGGGAAAATATACAGCAGCACGGCACCGAGGTAATGGTGTGCTACACCCACAGCGATGACTACCTCTCCAGTTTCCGCAACCCCGTGCTCACCAACCGTATCGAGCTGAAAGACACGGATGGCGACGCCACGAATAACCAGATTACCTTCTCTTTCTCCCGCTCCACTTTCAACCACCTGAATGCAAGTGGCAGTGGGTTCGTGGAATCCGACGTACCGCGCCACTGGCGCAACCTGACACTCAACGGCACCATCGTGGGTACAGAAGGGCGAGAAAGCACCAACGCCCTGCCCAACAACCGCTACGATACGCTGGTACTGAAGGCTTACTCCTCCACCTGGACTGAGTTCGACGATCAGAGCTATGTAACATCGTTCACACTGTACGATGCTGACCCGAGCAAGCCGACCACCTTCTCAGGTACGGTGAAAACCCTCAATACGGTGAACGATTCTCTGTTGGAGAACGACAAAACCCAAACTCGTACAGCCGGTACCGTGCAAGTGATGCTCAGCGACCGCAAGCTGCAATACGCCGAGCTGGACCTCACCCGCGACTGGGTGGAGCAGGCTCCCAACGGCGACACCGACCGCCAGAGCTATGCCAGCATCCTGGTGGCTCACGGTGATGTGTCGCTGCGTGGCCTTTCCGCCGACTTCTTGGGCGAAGGCTGGGTCTACACCACCACCGGAACCTCCGTCAGCCGCTCCTACAATAGCAACCTGTCCCAGAGCGATGAGCGCTGGCGCGTGCGCACCGTGGTGAACGCCGAAACCACCCTCATGCTCGGTCAGCATGAAACGAAGGATGAAACCTACGTCTACTCCGGCTCGATGGGCTATGCTCAGGCATACGTGGAACCGGGTCAGGGGCACATCCGCTTCGGTAACGGGTTCGATGAATCCACCTCCTCCGGTGACTATGAAAAGCGCTTCGGCGGCCACAGCATGGGCCTGTCGCAGATGCTCAGTATTGCCAAGTTTGGCGCCTCGAACCAGTACATTCACACCGCCTCGGTCAATGATCTTTCCATTGCTCAGGGCCTTATCGGCTTCAACAACCTGAGTCTCAGCGGCAACCTGAACATCACCGGCGGCAGTCGCCTGAGTCTGGGGGTCTATGACGGCAAAACCTTCCGCGATATACACGGAACCCCGACCGTCTCCAGCCCGGGGTGGACCAATATCACCAGCGGTGACTTCCGAACCTCCGCCACCATCGCCGTCAACAGCGGGAAGACCGTCACCGTCTACACCCCTGCCCCGGCACCGAATGTCAACGTGCCCACCGCAGCCGTGGTCGATGGCACGCTGAATATGCACGATGGCTCGGCTATCACCTTTATCGTGAACGAGGTGGAGCCCTGGTGGCAGGAATACAACAGCTCCCAAACTGTTATCACCGGACACGAGCGCCCGAGCGAGCACATGCTCATGACGGTGAACGGCACCCTCAACCTGATGGCCGATACCACCAAGCTGAACATCAACTTCAGCGGCGTGAACTTCACCCTGACCCCGTACAGCAACCGCATGTACTACCTGGCCGAGGCCGACCAGATTACCGTGGGTAACTCGGGCGATTCATCCGCTTTCTCCGAGCGACTCATCTCGCTGGGTTACGGCTACTTCGGCATGGTGGACACGCTTGACAGCTCCAACAGTAACCACAACACCGGCGGCAAGGACTACCTGGTCATGACCGTGATGGGCGACCCGCGCAACACCTGGTCGGGCATGGTGGACCTCAATGGCAACAACTTCACCTGGGAACACACTGACCGGGATAAAGCCCCGGACTACGATTATCACTGGAAAGAGAACACCGCATTCTCCAACGGTAACGTGGTGCTCTTCGGCAACCTCTACACCCCGGACGAGTGGGAGGAAACCAAGCACCTGACAGGCGAACAAACCGTGCGTGTGGAAACCACCCAGGACAGTCTGCAACCGGGCACCGTGGCCGACAACTTGCAGGTCAACGGATTCAGCGAAACGGAGAAATTCGGCAAGGAATACCAGGCTGTTGAGATTGTGGGTCAGGTAGCCCCGCTTTCCGTTATCGTAAACTCGGAGTATGTGGACGTCACCAACGGAGAGCAAGTGCTGGAGGACGGCACGAACTACTATTTCTACAGCAATGACAATGGCACAATAAGAGATGCCAACGGGGATGAACTCAGCGCCATGTTCAGCCAGTACCAGAACGGCTTTGAGGGGGACAGCTGGAAAACGAACCTCGAGAAGTACGGCAGCGGCACCTTGGTCATCGCGACGGATAACAGCTACTCCGGCGGCACCCTGATACAAGGCGGTCGCCTGGTCATGCAGCATGAGAACGCTCTCGGCACGGGTGATATCACCATCACCAACGGTGCTGCCCTGCAGGGTGACTTCGCGGATTCAACAAAACAGTCCCCTTACGACCTCACCGGTACCACAACCATCAAGAACAAGGTCTACGTCAACACCTACTATGACCCGGAAGACCCGAACTACGCCACGAAGGATGACGCCTATATCACCAATGCATACGACAAGAAGCTGGTACTGACCGAGCTGGCCGGTGAAAACGACACCGTAGTGGTACTGCGCGGCACCTCGGCGGCGGAGCAAGACGGCAAATACACCTACGCCGTATTCAAAGTGCTCGACCCCGGTGATTTCTACGGCACCATCCGTATGGACGGCAATATCTGGCAGGAGCGTGAGTACAAATACCCCTCCCCTGACGGTCAGCCCTTCGGCGGTAACGTGCAGCTGGATATCATGACCACCGCCAAGTCCAATACGGAGGAAGAAGGCTCACACCATGACTGGCTCAACGCTACCATCGACCTCTCCGTCACCACAGACTTCGGCACCAACCGCACCGTGCTGGCTCTCGACCCGCTGGAGTCCGTGGAGCTGGCCGACAAGCGCGAGTACGCCCAGGTGAACACCATCACCGGCGATGACGGTGCCGGCGGCAGCGGCAAAATCAATTCCTCCGTGCTCAACATGAGCCATAACCGCGCCGTGACGCTCCAGATTGTCGGTCTGCGTGACGGTAGCTACAAGGGCGCCCTCGGTTATGGCGATTACCAGGTATCCGTCGACTATGACGGCAGTCATGCCATGCTGGGAGGTCAGGCTCACCACCACCTGGGAGCTCACGGAATCGGTGACCTGAATGTACTCAAGCAAGGTACCTCCACCACCCAGAGCGTTTACGATGCCTGGATTAACGAAATCAAGGTGGAGGCCGGTAACTTCGTGGTTGACCACGCCCTGGTGGTGAAAGATATCTATGCCGGTATCAACCCCGACATCGAGACCAGTGCCGCCGGTGCACACGTCATCGTAGGTACTCCCGAGCTGAGAGAAACCGTGTATGCCCTCACCGTGGGTAAAGGCGGTATACTGGCCATGTACGGCGACGGCAGCCTGACGGCAGATGGCGTCAGCGGGGCGGATGCCTGGGTCAATGTACACTCCGGTCTGGATAATGATGAAGACAATCTCGCCGGTTGGGTCAACCTGGAAAATGGCGCCACCGTTACGGCTCGCTCCGACTGGCAGGCTCTCGGCACCCAGGAAAAAGGCTACGACAAGACGCTCGATATTGACAACAACGCCACGGTAACATTCAACACGCACAACTACTCGCCCGACGAGTGGATATCTACCGCAAAACTCGCGGAACTGCGTGAACTTCATGCCAACGCAAAAAATGAGACAACCAAGGAAGACTTGGCGCATTTCATTGCCGAGGCGGAGAAGTTCAACTACAGCCACATCATGCAGTTTGACGGCAAGCTCACGGGTAACAATGTGCACCTCATCTTCAACAACGAGCAGATGAGCGCCGGTGCCACGGAAGAAGAGATGGGCACCGCCGAGTACATGGGCTACGTGGCCATACAGGACCACAACACCATGACCGGTGACCTGCAGGTGAAAGACAAAACCGTACTGCAGGTGCTGCACAGCAATAGCGCAGAATCCGCCATGAATGCCACCATCAACGGCCCCGATGCCGCCATGCAGACCATTCACGGCAAGACTCAGTACGTCAATAACCTCATCGTTCAGAATGGCGGCAGCCTGCTGCTGGGCGGCAGCGAGAAACTCAGTCTCGGCACCGGGGATAATCGCCTGAAGAATGTGGACATGGACGGCGTGCAGATGAGTGTCAGCAACCGCGAAGGCTATGTGGGCACCATGAGCACCATCCATACCGACACGAGCTCACAGAACAGCTACTACCTGGGCGGTACGAGTGCCCTGCGCTCGGAGGCCGAGGCCGTACACATCACCGTGCATGACTCCACCGCCACCGTGAACAACTACGTGCACGACATCAACCTGTACAACTCACTGGTGGAGCTCGAGAGCAGCTGCACCGTTGATATGGGGGATTCCGTTCTCATCGACAAGGACTCCATCGTCTACGGTCAGGGAGCCACCTACTTCAACGAAGACTTCTACTCACTCTCAAGCGCAGTCGGCTCGATAGAAGATTTCGAACTCATCGCCCCCCGGAGCATGAAAGAAACGGCCTACGTGAGTAAGAACACCACGGTTGAGATGACCTTTGCCGGTGATAGGGCATCCTACACCGGAACAACGGATTTGGGTACCCGCGCTAAAGTCTACACCGTCAAGACCGACCAATTCCAGGGAACCAACGTCGACAATCTGGCAGGTACCGGACTGACTATCAAGCTGCAGCAGGATATCCTCGGCGAAGCCTGGCGCGCCGGAGCCGATGTCATTGCCATCCAGATAGGCGGCAGTGACAATGAATACTGCGACTTCGAGAATGTCACTGGGCAGTTCATGTTCGAAACGACTGACGGTGTGTTCGAGATGTCTGACGCCGAGCGCCTGATGCTCGACATTCACGGCGAAGATATCACGGCAAGCTGGATTGACTCCGCTACTCTGTATGCGCAGTTCGGTATTCAGGGCTCTCAGAACATGCTCTACATCATCGTGCCCGAGCCCGCTACTGCCACCCTCAGCCTGCTGGCTCTCGCTGCCCTCGCCGCACGCCGCAGACGCAAGTAAAATGACGATATTCGAATTCCGAAGGACGATGTGGCTACGCCTCGCGTGCGAGCCCCCGACCTTCGGAATTCGTGCGTCAAGCCGCGCCTTGCGCTCTTTTTCGGAGACGGTATCTAAAAAAACCTAAAAAAAACTTGACAAAAAAGTTAGTTTCGACTAAACTACGCCCGCAATATTAGTCATCACTAACTACATGAAAGTATCATCCACAGTCAAAACGCTGAAAAATGCCCGCGTAGGCGAGCAGGTGAAGGTCGTGAAGGTAGAGGGCGAGGGAGCGCTGCGCCAGCGGATACTGGACATGGGGCTAACGAAGGGAGCGGAGGTCAGTATCAGCAAAGTAGCTCCGCTGGGTGACCCCATAGAAGTAACGGTGCGGGGGTACGAACTCTCCCTGCGCAAGCAGGAGGCGGCGTGCATCATCGTGCAGTAAGTTTAACAACAAAGCAGATTTTAAAGAAGAATGAAGAAGCGCATAGCACTGGCCGGTAATCCGAACTGCGGCAAAACGTCGCTGTTCAATGACCTGACAGGTTCGAACCAATACGTGGGTAACTGGCCCGGGGTGACAGTAGACCGCAAAAGCGGAGCTCTGAAAGACCATGAGGAGGTAGAGATACAGGATTTGCCGGGCATCTACTCGCTCTCGCCCTATTCGCCGGAAGAGGTAGTGAGCCGCAACTACCTGCTGGAGGAACAGCCTGACCTGGTCGTGAATGTGGTGGACGCCACGAACCCGGAGCGCAATCTGTACCTCACGAGCCAACTGCTCGAGACAGGGCTGCCTATGATTGTGGCGCTCAACATGATAGATTTGGTGGAGGAGCGCGGAGAACAGATTGATGCCGCTGCGCTGAGCGCTCAGCTGGGCTGCCCCGTAGTGAAGGTGAGCGCTATCACCCACGTAGGTATGGCCGAACTGCTGGAGCACATGCTCGCAGCCCCCCCTGCCCCCGGTAAAGCGCTGCCCTACGCGCCTGCTGTAGAGACAGCACTCGGTGAAATACGCGCCACTCACAACTGCACACGATTTGCGGCTGTTAAATTGCTGGAGGGAGATGCCGAACTGCTCGCCCCGCTGAACAAGAATGAACGCCATGCCATCGAAGACCTGCGTATGGCAGTCGAGGCCGAGCAGAAGGACGACATCGCCTCCATCATTGCCGGCGGGCGTTACGATGCTATCTGCTCCTTTATACCGCAGGTCTATACTCGCCGGAGCACGAAAGAAAGTTTTTCACAACGCGCCGACCGGGTATTAACTCACCGTGTGCTCGGTCCTATCATCTTCGTGGGTGTGATGTATGCTATTTATTACCTCTCCATCAACACGGTAGGCGACTGGGGGACGGGCTGGGCAAATGATGTGCTCTTCGGCCCGGTAGTGGGTGGGTGGCTGGCCGGTTTTATCGGCAATGAAGCAGCGAGCGCAGAGGCGCTCACCATGTTCAGCGCGGTGCTGGGTATGGTGCTGGTGTTCCCGAGCATGCTGCGCCGCCTGCATGATGTGGGGTTGAACGGCGCCTGGCTCTACCTGGTGATAGCCCCCTTCGCCCTGGAGCATGTTTGCCCGCACCTGCCCGGGGTGCTGCACACAGCACTCATGTGGTTGCTGCTGGCAGCCAATGCCGTGCTGCTGATTATCTGCCTGGCCCGCCCCGGTGAACGCGGGGCGAATGACTACGGCAACCGCACGCGGGAGTTTGCCCGCAACCCCATGAAAATGAACGGTCGCGGCAGCCGAACCGAGTTCTGGTTCTGGTTTGTGGTGATGAGCCTGACCGCCCTTGGCACCGCGCTGCTGGGGCGAGCGACACTCAATTGCAGTGTGCAGTTGCAGAGTATTATCAGCGATGGTATCGTGGCCGGCGTGGGGGCGGTGCTGGGATTCCTGCCGCAAATGGCAGTACTCTTCTTCCTGATGGCCCTGCTGGAGGACTGTGGTTACATGGCCCGTGTGGCATTCATGCTCGACCGATTGTTCCGCGCCATTGGTCTGTCCGGCAAATCCGTCATTCCGCTCATGGTCAGTATGGGTTGCGGTGTACCCGGCGTGATGGCTACCCGCACGATTGAAAATGAAAAAGACCGTCGTATGACAGTCATGCTCACCACCTTCGTTCCCTGCGGAGCCAAGCTGCCCATATTGGCGATGATCGGAGCCATGGTCGGCCAGACAGCCACCATCGCGACAGTGGCCTACTTCATGGGCTTCGGGTCTGTGATTCTGGGCGGTCTCATGCTGCGCAAGACCCACATGTTCGCCGGCAGCTACACGCCTTTCGTCATGGAGTTGCCCGCCTACCACCTGCCGCACGGTGCCAACATCAACCTGCGTGCCATGGAGCGCTGCAAGGCCTTTGTGAAGAAAGCCGGTACCGTGATTTTCCTGGCCTCGGCTCTCATCTGGACCCTTTCCAACTACAACTGGACATTCAATTACCTGCCTGAGCAGGAAGGTCTGGAGGGTGAGCCTATCAACCACAGCATGCTCGCCGATACAGGCAATACCTTTGCCCCTCTCTTCACCCCCCTCGGCTGGGGCGACTGGAAACCCGCTGTAGCCACTGTGACCGGCCTAATTGCTAAGGAAAACGTGGTAAGTACCTTCGGCGTGCTCTACCCCGCAGCAGAATCCCCCGCTCCTGAGAGCACGGAAGAAGCACCTGCTGAAGAAGCCGCCGCCGAGGATGAACTGCCCCGCAGCTGTGACCTCAGCAAGGTGAATGCCCTTACCGCCCTCACCCTCGCCGTGTGGCAGTGCGACAGCGAGGTACGCACGACCCTGCCCGTTGACGCCGAAGAGGTGGAAGAAGGGGAAACCGCAGCCACCGAAGAAGAGGTTACCACCGACAAGAGCTGGCTGGATCACCTGAATGCCATCGTAGCCTTCCTCTTCCCCGAAGTGGAGGAAGATGACGAGACCAGCGGCGTGGCCGGCAATGTGAAGGCCGCCGGTGCTTTCACCACACTGAGCGCGCTCTCTTTCATGCTCTTCAACATCCTCTGTGCCCCCTGCTTTGCCGCCTGCGGTGCCATTCGACGCGAAATGAACAGCGCCCGCTGGACCTGGTTCGCCATCGGGTTCATGTGCGCATGGGCCTATATCGTAGCGTTCCTCACCTTCCAGCTCGGATTGTGGATGACAGAGGACATCTTCGGTTCCGCTCAGGTACTGGCCTGCCTGCTCGGCATAGGCATACTCTACATGGCCGTACGCCCCAACCCGCACATCAGCAAAGATAATCAGTAACCCTAACTCCCTACACTCATCATCATGGCCGACATCATCATCATTCTGGTACTGGCAGCTATAACATTCCTAATCATCCGCAGTCTGCTCAGGCAGCGAGCGCAGGGTCGTTGCGGCTCCTGCGGTGATGGTGGCGGCTGTGGTTGCGGGTGCAGCGGCTGCAGATCCCACAAAAAGGAAGACGACAAGCACGACTGATTGATATTAAACAACAAACATTTTTTCGCAGAGTTACCACACAACCCTGCCCTGGCTACTGCCCTCCCCAAATCACTTCTACAATAACAACACCACACACACTAACATGAACAACAAACACATCCTCGCACTCGCCCTCACCGTCCTCATGACACCCTCCGCCTTCGCACAGGACGCCGTCGCGGCAGGCGAAATCCTCGAGGGTATCAACATGTTTTCCCCCGCTGAGGGTGACCCTGCCTACAAAGTCACGGCCAATGAGAAGTACGGCACGCAGTGGGCTGTTGATATGGCATACGGTTACTGGCACAGTCACAACGCTGCAGAGGCTATGCACAGCAATGCCAATCTGGCACTCCTGCATGCTCAGCTCAATCAGCGAGTCATTGAGGACAGCGTGAACGGCGGCACCTGGATTCGCTTTGAGCTGTCCGGGTCCTGGGGGCTGGACAGAGACTCCGCACAATCGGAATACATGCTGACCGACGGCTTTGCCTCCGCAACCGGCCCCCATGCCGACATCTATGGCGGTCACGACGCAGTAATTCCCGAGCTGGCACTCATGCACTACTTTGCCGGTAAGCGCGCCTGTGTTATTGCCGGTCTGGTCAACCTTACCAACTATTTCGATGCCGTGGGCATTGCCAATGACTCATTTGCCGGCTTCACCAACGACGGCTTCATCAACTCCTCCGTCCTCGGCCTGCCGGACGCCAACCTCGGCGCCATCATCCAGGCCGAAATCAACAACCGCAGCTACGGCATGTTCGGTTTCTCGCGCGAGGCCACCGGCTATGGGGACAACCCCTTCTCAACCTCTGACGGTTCCTACCTGCTGGTTGCTGAGTACGGCCGGCAGATTCTCGATGGTAACGCCATCATCCGTATCAATCCCTTCTTCCGCCACATCGATGAGCGCGATGACACCGCCAGCACAAACTTCGGTCTGGCTGCCAGTATCGAATACACGGTGTGCGACGAGCTCACCGTGTATGCCCGCGCCGGTTTCGGTGCCAAGCAGGAACTCGGCAATGCCTTCGACTTCTCCTGCGGTGCTAACGTTAAGCTCATCCCCTCCCGCGAGAACGACTTCCTCGGCGTGGCATTGGGCGTGTTTAAGGGCACAAGCTCTGCAGATGAACCCACCGCCAACAATCGGGAATTCGTAGCCGAGGCCATGTACAGCTTCCAGGTGAACGACTACTTCAAGATTGTTCCCCACATCCAGTACATCGCCAACCCGGCATACGATGCCGATAACAGCGATGCCGTGCTCGTGGGCGTACAGGGCGTATTCTCCTTCTGATAAAAATTCTGTGCTGTAACGTGTATGTAACACGCAGGGCGTCGGAGCCACGGCTCCGGCGCCCTTTTTTATTATCAAAAAAACGGCCGTTTTCTCAGAGTGCCGCGAGAATCTCGTCCACAATGCGCTCGACGGGAACCAGGCGGCCCTGCCCCTCAGCCCCGCAGGCGAGCATGCCGGCGTCATCCGGCCCGATGATGAGGTGCCCCTCCCGCCCGAGCAGAATGGAGGCATTCTGCTGCGTGGCAGGGTGATTCCACATGTTGCCGTTCATGGCCGGGAAAATAAGCACCGGAGCCCGATTAGCCAGGTAGAGACTGGTGAGAGCATTCGGCGCTAACCCCTGCGCCATGCATGCCATGGTGTTGGCAGTTGCGGGCACAATGGCCAACAGGTCGGCGCGCTGCGCAAGGTCTATATGCACAGGCACCCACGAGCCCGTTTCATCTTCGAAGGTTGTGATGACCGGGTTGCGCGACAACGTCATAAGGGTGAGCGGTGTAACAAACTGTAAAGCCGTCGGGGTACACACACAGTGCACCTCATGCCCCAGCTTCACCAGGCGAGATGCCACGTCTGCCGCCTTGTAAGCGGCTATCGAACCGCAAACACCCAGTATGATGGTTGCCATGAACGATCTCCCTCAGTAAGTTGTATCAATCGGCAATTTCAACAATCATGTTGATTTCCACTGCCACCCCCAGCGGCAAACTCACCACACCCACAGCGGAGCGGGAGTGAGCAGCTACAGGCCCGAAAAGCTCTACAAGCAAATCAGAGGCACCGTTGAGCACCTTCGCCTGATCGGTAAAGTCCGGCGTGCAGTTCACAAAACCATTCACTGCCACGATTTTAGTCATCTTCTCAAACCCACCAAGCTCGGCCTGAATCACAGCCAGGCGGTTCAGAATGGCGGCCTGAGCGGCGCGCTGACCATCCTCAATACTCACCTCTGCCCCCAATTTGCCATAAACGGCCACATCGCCATTCACAGAAATTCCACCGGAAAGGTGCAGGTAATTGCCGGTGCGGATACACTGCACATAGGAACCAACCGGTGCAGGTGCAGGGTTGAGCTTCAGGCCTTTATTCTCGAGTACTTCAGTATTGAGCTGCATAGTGAAATAAATAAGTTGTTACGCCGACCAGCATACACCATTCCCCGCCTTTTGGCAAGCACAAGTGAGATTTTCCGCGCAGAAAAGAGAGTGCTTGACGTACAGTGCAGCATGGTGTAGCATGGTGCACATGAGGATACGTGAAGTTCAGGCAGAAAAAGATGCCCCGGCTCTGGCCGCCATATACAATGAATACGTGCTGAACACAACCATTTCTTTCGAAACGGAAGCTATCAGCACCTCGCAAATGGCAGAACGTATTGCCGGATTTGCCGCAGATTTTCCCTACCTGGTCTGCGAAAAAAACGGGGTGGTGCTCGGCCACTGCTATGCCCACCGCTGGAAAGAGCGTGCCGCCTATGCCCACACCTGGGAGAGCACCATCTACCTGGCCGAACAGGCCTGCAGTCAGGGAGTGGGTACAGCGCTTATGCAAGAGCTTATCGCTCGTTGCCGCGCACAAGGTTGCCGCGTGCTCATAGCCTGCATCACACAGGGGAACGAACGCAGCTGCCGGTTTCACGAATCACTGGGCTTCAGGCAGGTTTCGCACTTTCACACAGTAGGGGAAAAATTCGGCAAACTGCTTGACGTCGTAGACTACGAATTGAAGCTGCAAAACAACTGAGCCCCCCGCAAGGAGTTATCTTCTGAATCACCTGCGATTGTCACTATTATATAACCTTACAGCATCGTCCCCGTACCGTAACAACGGTTTTAACTTTTTAGATGAACGGGAACACCCCCTCATCATTGCAGCGGAGAAAACAGCACTCTCGCCTGTGCAGGAGTGATACACCTTGCCACAGAAATCCGAAAAACACAGAGGAGAAGCCGCCAGCATGATTAAACCGATTTTCACCATATATTTTATATCAGATGCGGTGGAGTTATAGGACTGAATCAGGGGATAGTCAAGATTAAATACAAAGTTCTCCGAATTTTACACAGCGACCATGGGGCAAATACTCTCACCCCATGGTCGCGCGTATGTCAAATGCCCGCTTTACAACAGGCGTGGTTTTGTCTTACGACTGAGCAAATATACTGAAGCTGCTGCCACGTTCGTACGGATCATCATAGTTACCTGTATATATGTTCGAATTAATCACATACGATCTGAATTGATTTGTATACTGCACTCCGGCTGAAAGAGCCCGGTTGGTTTCGTAGGTAAACCCACCTATCTCCCTGCCGGAGTATCGGTCAACGTAGGAAGTCGAGCCGTCATAGTGAGAATCTGCTGCGGCTGCATAGGTCTGAATACCGGGGCGAGAGAAGTTCAATGCCTCCAGAATACCACCGGCATAACACTGAGCAAACATATAGGTCTGATATCCGGCTCCAATATTATTTACCCAAGAACTGAATTCACGCGCACTAATGAAGTCGGATGCAGAATACCCCCAGGGATTGTGGTCAATCCAGGTACAAATGTACTCGTTGCCCAGATCTGATGTATCACTATCTCTGGGGTCATACCCGTGATCATACACGTAGTAGAACAGGTGGTCATTGGAATCCGTTATACGAGCCAGCTCGTTCATGACAGATTGAGTCATCGACTTGGTCGCACTGTAGACTTTCGAACCATTGGCATAGCTCATATCAGAGTTAATCGTTGTGCCATTGTGCGTGAAATCCGCAGTGGAATCGGTCCCGTCAGCATACAGCACGTAAATATGATCTCTCTGAATACCGTAATCCTCGACCAGAGTCATGTAAATATCACGAATACCGTAATAATAACGGGGGGTGTTCGATGCTGTGTTTACACCACCGGCAAACAGCACTACGTAGTCCTCTGCCCTGTTGGTTACTACAGGAGCCGTATATTCGGCCTTCACGGTATAGCTCTCCATCAGCGCTCCATTCTGGCTCTGCACTTTGGCATACACGGTGCCGCCGGCCGGCAGAGTGATGGAGGCACTGCCACTGCTGCTTACCCGCTGAGAACCGGAATACAACTCAATCGCTACGGACGACGAATTGGCTGTCAGCTTGTAGGTACCCGCAGCCGAGGCCGTGATTTTGTAGTAATCCACATCGGTAGAGGAATGGAAACTGCCTGTTTTGGTGGTATTCAGGCCCAGCAGCGTAGCAGCCGCCTGAGAATTATTGGGCTCATCATACTGAGTAATCGGGCGACGGGCTACAATGGTATACGATTCGATGGGGCTGTTATCCTCGCTGGTGACACGCAGGTAATAAGTACCGGCAGACAGGTTCTGGCGAATCTTCATATTGGAGCCCTCTCCACCGGAGCCAGTGCGAGTGACAAGCGTATTGCTGCCGCCGCTGTTGCGATACAGAATTCCGTATGTATTGCCATTACCGGTAGTTTCGAATTCGTATGTACCGGCAGACGTTACGACTAACTTATACCAGTCCTCGTCTCCCTGTCTGTGGATATTATGAGTCTGCGAACTGCCGAGAGCAAGGGTGGTTGCTCTGAGCGACGTGTCGTCATCTTCATACTGATCCTTAACATACGTCGCACTGAAAGAATAGCTGCTGATGGTCTGGGTCGGAGACAAGGCCTGAGCCCTGACATAATAGGTCTTGCCGGCTTCGGTAGACACCGTCGTGGCAGTATATCCATTTGTACCGGTAAAGCTCTGTCTGATGTAGGAAAGCGAACCATCGGCATTCTGCTCGTATACGAAAAGAAGCATTTCCCTCGCCTGCTCATTGGTGGCAGTAAATACCACACTGGAATTGTTCGCGGCCTTATACGCCACCCAGTCGGTGTCACCGGGGGTGTGTATACTGTGAATCTGGCTGCTGCCAAGGGTCACCCAGGTAGCGCGGGAGGGAGCATTGTCGTTCGCCTTGCCGCCGAGTTTCTCGTACTGGTCGCCGGAGACTGAGCTGGGGTCAATATCCACCCTGATTCCATAACTTGAGGTAGTCGATGCGCGGTTATTGGTTGTCACGCGCACGTAATACCAATTATCT
>JAZNVF010000064.1:0-7110 GCA_045592685.1 Akkermansia sp.
ACAGGGTATCCGGCGAGGAGAGATAAAAGAGTTGCGGCAGGAACATTAGCTCCGGGACCAATCACACGCCGAGAAACCGCCGTATGCCATAAATGGCACGTACGGTGGTGTGAGAGGGGGCGAAAGCCCCCTACTCAATCGAGGACTCGAATAAGCCAACAGAAGGAAGCGTAAATATCAGAAAGCTGATTGATATATAGATATTTATCTGATTTTCTACCAGGTCATGGGGATAATTGACTTGCAAGTCAGGGTGAATTGTGGTTAAATACGCAGCAACCCCGGGGGAAGTCCCAGCGGGGTGAACTCTCGCGGAGGCGGTGACGAAGCCGCAGGAAATAGATGGGGAAGGCAGTGAAAATCTGCCGCTGTGCCGCAACCGTGATACCGCCTGCACACAATGGAGCGCAGGAGGTTCAGTCGGAATGCCAGCCCGGGAGTACAGGTCTGAACAGGGTGGCGATGCACCGCCCAACTGACACACAACAGAATGATACAACAACAAAAGCCCCTCTATCGCGGGGCCACAGTGGTCGTGCCTGCCATTGCTCTGGCAGGTAGTCTCAGCTACGCACAGTCAATCGGGCCGGAGTTAGAGCTCCCCCCCATCACCGTGAGTGCACACGAGGGGTTGAACATCCCCCGCAACAGTACAGGCGTAAGCGTTGAAATACTTGATTTGCCAGAACTCCGCAAAGAGGGCATTTACAACCTGACCGAAGCTCTCGCGCAGGTTCCGGGCGTTGAACTCCCCCCCGGCGGCGGAGCCAACCAGCGCGGCAATGTCGCCAATCTGGCGATACGCGGCATGAACAACGACACCGCCACCCTGCCCATCATTGACGGCATGCGGATTTTCAACACCGGCGGCAGCGGACTGCTCACAAGTAACACCGTGGCGCGCACTGACCTTTTCTCGCTGGGAGCGGTCGAGCTGCTGAAGGGGAGCCAGGGCGCCGTCTACGGTGGGGGCGCCATGGGGGGCGTGCTCTGCATGGAAACGGCAAAGGGCGAAGGCATGCCGAAAACACGCATCTTCAACGAAGCCGGCAGCCACGACAGCTACACCGGCAACCTCACCACCCGGGGCGAAAAAGAATCTCTGGCCTGGTTCCTGAGCAGCACCTACACCCGAACAGACAACGACATACGCTTTGCCAACGGCTCCCACCTCAAACACCCGAACGCCGGCGAGTACGAAAGCTACCAACAGGCCCTTCGGCTGGATTGGCAGGCAAACGATGATAACGGTCTCACCCTGACCTACCGCCGGGAAGATTCCGAATACGGCATGGGCGGGTTGTACGACATGGGGAGCGCCCCGGTAGAATACTACAATCGCTACACCTTCCGCACTAATCTGGTAACAGCTAAATGGCAGAGTCAGCTCACAGAACGTTGGCTCAGCAGCCTGATGGCCGGCTATTTCGGCTACGACGCCACGCTGGGCACCGGCTACTGCCAGAATCTTCGCAATGTGCAGATAGAGTGGAACAACACTTACCGCTGGTGCCCGCACCAGACCACCACAGCCGGGTTCGCCTGGAACCGCAGTGATTTCTCCGTAAAATCAGGTGGCGAGCGACAGAGCACAGACAACAATCTGGAGAACACCTACGCCCTGTACGCCGAGCATATCTACAGCCCGACGGAGCAATGGAGCAGCTCTCTGGCAGCCCGAGTGGAGCTGAGCAACCTGTACGATTCGCAGACCACCCTGCGAGCAGCCACCAGCTACCGCTTCAACAATGAGCGCAGCCGCCTGTTCGCCTCCGCAGCCACCGGTTATCGCGCACCGGGTTCCTTCCAGCGCAGTAACTCCACGTTCAGTTCCTGGGGTACCACCTACCACGGCAACCCGAACTTGCAACCGGAGAACAGCCTGAGTTTCGATACCGGCATCGAGCACGATATCGCCACCGAGCACACCTTCAGTGCCACCTTTTTCACCCAGCGGCGGGAGGACGCCATCTCCCCGCTACCCATTGATGGAACAAACTCCACTTACACCAATGCACACGGCCATTGGACCACCCGTGGCGTAGAGCTTGCCCTGAAAGGTACACTGGAACAGGCCTGGAACACCGGTTACAAAATTGCCTGGACCTACACGCAGCCCAAAACGTCTGATGACAGGCAAATACCATGGAGCACCCGCCAGACCTGGAGTGCGGAGTTGCACACCAGCCCGTGGGAAAACTTCACCACCGGTATTGGCCTGGTGGCAGCAATAGGTCGCAGTAACTATGCAGACTACAGCCCGAACCGTGTGGACAATTACTACAGCCTGCGCTGGTTTGCCCGCTATCAACTCAGCGAGCACACTACCCTTCACCTGCGAGTGGAGAACATAACCAACCAACGATTTGTAACTGAGAGCAACTTCACCCCTGCCTATTCCATGACCTCACCGGGCATGGGGGTGTATGGTGGCTGCACCATTGAATTCTGATGTTAAAGTACATACGCTATAGTATGTGGATGCTGGCCATAGCAGTACTGCTGCTGTGGCTGGCACAGCATTCCTCCCCGACCGGCAAAATAAATACAGCCGGTCCCGCCACGCAACTACTGCCCCCTGCCCCTTACCCGGCAAATTTTGCAGAGCAGCTCGCCCGCGAAAAAGGTGCTCACATCTCCCTGCACCCGCTTGCGGAGCTGCCCGCCGACCTGCCCTGGCAAAGCGGTAGCCCGGCACCGGTCATCGGTGATCCGCAGGCGCGCCGGGGCGGCACCCTGCGACTGAGCAACACAGGTCCGTTCCCTGCAAACTTCCTGCGCTTCGGCAGCACTACGCCCCAGTTTTTCCACTACAATCTTTTCGAGCGCATAGACGTGCCGCTCGTATGGGCTCACCCGGCCACCGGCCAGGAAATGCCGGGCGTGGCAGAGGCCTGGTGTCGGCAGGGCGGCAGTCTGTACTTCCGCCTCAACCCGCAGGCTCGCTACACCAACGGGCGCCCCGTGCGTGCAGCAGATTTCGCGCTGGGGCTAATGCTGCGCCTGCGCACCGGAGAACAGGCCCCATGTACAGCCCTGCGCTGCTATGGCGACAGCGTGGTGGAGGTCGAAACAGCTCCCCGCTATGCCGATGTACTCACCATCAGCCGGCAGCTTCCCCCGGCCGAGCCGGGGTTCTATGCAGAGTTCGGCAGCAACTATGCAGAGCACTACGCGCAGCGAATCCCCCCGAGCACTGGTGCCTACACAGTGGCAGAAATTCAGAGAGGTCGACTCATTGCCCTGCAACGTGTACCCGACTGGTGGGCACAGGAGCTGCCTGGGTTCCGCCATACGCACAATGTGGAGCGAATAGAGCACCATTTCTTTACGGATGAAGCTCAGACCTGGCAGGCCTTCATCAACGCCCGGCTCGATATCATGCAAACCCGCAACGTCGCCGCCTGGCAGAGCAAACTGGAGGGAGTACCCGCCGCAGAAGAAGGCCGCATATCCTTACACAGTCTGCACATCTCCTGCCCCATGCCCCCATACGGTATCGCGCTCAACACCCGCACACTCACGGACCCAGAGTTGCGCCGAGGGCTGTTGCAGGCCATGGATATGCCGGCAGCCATCGGGGTACTGTTCCGTGGTTATGCGGAGCAACTGCCGCAGTTTACCACCGGTTACGGAAAACTGTCGCACCATACCCCGCAGTACCGCTACGACCCGGCGGAGGCCCGCGCCTGTTTCTCCCGTGCGGGGTACACCGAGTGCGGGCCGGACGGCATATTGTGCCGCCCCGACGGCAAGCGCCTGAGCGTGCGGTTCTCCTTCACACCGTCCGACAAGCTCAACACCCTGGCCACCCTGCTGGTGCAGAGCGCCGCAGCCTGCGGGGCAGAAATCGAGCCCGAACCACTCCCCTGGCAGAATATCAGCCGCCAACTGACAGAGGGTGGCCACGAGCTTACCTTCTGGGCCACCATGCCCACACTCCCCCTGCCCGACTACGCACGATTTTTCCACAGCCAGGCCACCGGGCACGATGCTCCCTTCGGTCTGCAGGTCAGTGATATGGATACCGCCCTATCCGCTGCACAACAGGCCACATCTCTGCAAGAGGCAGCAAATGCAGCAGCACGCATAGATGAGCTGGTGTACCGCCACGCCATCTGGCTACCGGGGTGGATGGAAAACCGAGCCAACATCGCCACCTGGCAACACGTGCACCTGCCGACGCCCTACCACGGACCGTACGACATCGCGGAATCTCACCAACTGTGGATATCTGCCCCCTGATATGAAGCGGCACCAGCGGAGCCAATCCCCCGTCGGCGCGGCAGGCATCACCATCCTGCTGCTTACCCTGCTCACCGTCGGCGGGCAGTACCTTACTGTTCGTCAACGAGCAGCGGAGCTCACCGCTACCCTACAGGCAAGTTTCGTACCCCCTCAGCCCCGCAAAAAGGCAGAACCGTTCGAGCTTGCACTGTTACCTCCCCCGAAAGCGGATTTTCAACTGACGATTGAAACAACTCAATTTCTGGAAACTCAGCAGCTTGCTACAATCGAAACGGAATCGGGTGAATATGCAGACTCCCCCCTGCCGCTGCTCATCGACTGCGAACTGGCAGAGCCCCCCGCCACAAGCCCCCGAAAAACGCAACCCCCAGCAAAACCAGCCGCAGTTGTAACCAAGCCCCCGACCCTGCTGCATGGTCCGCCCCCGCCATACCCCGCCGAGCTGCGCAGCAGCCGTCGCAGCGGCACCGTGCGCGTGCGCATCCACATTTCCCCCGCTGGTAAGCCTGAAAAGATTGAGATTCTGAGTTCCACCCACCCCGCCTTTGCCACAGCCACCCGAGAACACATACTCGCGCACTGGCGTTTCTCCCCCGCGCGGCGGGGCAGCGAGCCCATAGCCGCCAGTGCCATTCAAACCCTGTATTTCAGTATGTAAGAGGGTATTACAAGAGAACGCAGCACACGGATTCGCGCAGAGCGTACACTGAAATGAGACGGTTACGGATTTGCCGGTGATTTTGAAAAGAATCAAAGTTAAAGTCGGCAGATTGAAACAACGCCCGTTTTTTTCATCAATGGCACATTTTTTTCTTTCACGAAGTGCCGTGTTAGTGTATAAGTAGACACTGTGGAATGCGTCTGCTCCGGCGAGCAGCGGCATCCCATGATATAACAAGCAAAAGATACACACCGAAAGATGAGCACCTCCTCTTTTTTACCGGCTCAGTACGCACACCCGTACGAGATTGACCCCAAATACAGTAAATCGGTAGCCTACTTCTGCATGGAGTACGCCATCGACAACGTGTTCAAGATTTATTCCGGCGGCCTCGGCTATCTGGCCGGCTCTCACATGCGCTCTGCCGGAGCCCTGCGCCAGAACCTCGTCGGCGTGGGTATACTGTGGTCATACGGCTATTACAACCAGATTCGCGCGGAGGACGGCTCCATGGCTGTGCAATACCGCAAGAAAGATTACGCCTTCCTCGAAGACCACAACATCAAGTTCCTCATCCACATCTGCAACGCCCCCGTGTGGGTGAAAGCCTATTACCTGCGCCCGGAGGTCTTCGACACCGCGCCGATGTTCTTCCTGACCACAGACCTGCCGGAGAACGACGCCGTGAGCCGCTCCATCACCCAGCGACTCTACGACAGCAACCCCATGACCCGAATCTCCCAGTACATCGTGCTCGGTCAGGGCGGGGCAAGGCTCTTCGAAGAGCTGGGGATCGAGCCAGAAATCTACCACATGAACGAGGCTCACGCCATCGGTGCAGCATTCAATATGCTCGCCCGCAACGGCGGTAATGTGGAAGAGGTGCGCAAGCGTTTCGTCTTCACCACCCACACTCCCGAAGAAGCCGGCAACGAAAAGATGGACATCAACCTGATGGCCAACTTCTCCTTCTTCGACGGGCTCTCCCTTGAGCATGTTCGCAGCATGCTCAAGCTCGACCCGAATGAACAAACATTCAACTACACCCTCGCCGCGCTGCGACTTTCGCACATGGCCAATGGTGTGAGCGAGCTGCACGGTGAAGTTTCTCGCCAGATGTGGCAGGGCTACAGCGACATCTGCCCCATCACCCATGTAACCAACGCTCAGAACCTCACCTACTGGCAAGACACCGAGCTGGCAGAGGCTTACGCCGCCCGCGACAAGCGCGCGTTCATGGACCGCAAGCGCGCCCTCAAGAAAGACCTCTTCCGCCTTGTTGGTGAACAGACCGGGCACCTCTTCGACCAGGACACCCTCACCATTGTATGGGCCCGCCGATTTGCGGCCTACAAGCGCCCGGCACTCATTACCGAAAACCCGGTCATGTTCGAGCGCATGTTGCAGCGCACCAACCGCCCGGTGCAGATGATCTGGGCAGGTAAACCCTACCCGACCGACTTCACAGCGGTGGATATTTTCAACAAGCTCAACAAACTCAGCGAGAAATATCCTCGCTGCGCCGTACTCACCGGCTATGAACTTGCACTTTCCCGCTTGCTCAAGAACGGCTCCGATATCTGGCTGAACAACCCTGTGGTCACCCGAGAGGCCTCCGGCACCTCCGGTATGTCCGCCGCAATGAACGGCTCCATCACCATCTCAACGAACGATGGTTGGGTGCGCGAGTTCGCCCGCGATGGTCAGAACTGCTACATCATCCCCGAAGCCAAAGCAGGGCTCTCCCCCGAGGCTCGTGACCGCTCTGACCGGGATAACTTCTACAACATACTCGAATCTCGCGTACTCCCCCTCTACTACGATAACCGAGACGCCTGGAACGATATCGTATTCAACGCCATGGGTGACATCAGCCCGGCGTTCAATTCAGATCGCATGGCAGACGAGTACTACACCAAGATGTACAACTGCTGAGCCATACACACCGCCGGTCTTACTTCCCCCTGTCAGGTTCTCCCGACAGGGGGAGTGTTTTTAACATCACATCCGGCAGAAGTCATACGTATCCCAAAGATTTGGGACACGTTGATTTACGATTTACAATTTACGATTTACGAATTAAAAGTAAGCGGCTTACGCCGATGTTGGGATAAAAGAAAAATTGTGCCAAAGAACGGGCTGTATGATACCCGGCCAAGGAGAATTCGGCAAAACACGCTGATTTTGAGTACACAATGGCT
>JAZNVF010000065.1:0-16847 GCA_045592685.1 Akkermansia sp.
CCGTGCGCAGCAGGAAGAGGCAGTCGCGCACCTTGCGGCAGAGCTTTTCCACGAGTTCGCGCACCTTGGGGCGGGCGTTGAAGCGGTAGTCCTTCACCTCGATGAGCCAGAGTTCTTTCTTGCCGGGGTGGTAGAGCACGAAATCCATCTCCTTGCAGCTGTTGCAGAAGTTCTGGGCGTGGTGGGAGTAGAAGGGCGAGCACTCGAAACGGCACACATAGTACCCCGCCTCGAAATTGAAGCGGTGCAGCCCCTCCACACAACTGGTACCGGCCTGGAACACGTTAGGCCGGCTCTGTGGGTTCGAAGTTCATATTGAGGTAGCGGTCGGCCTGCTCCATTTCTGCTTCCAGGCTGTCGAGGTGGTCAATTTCATCCAGCGAATTACCTGTGGAGGTCCGCACGCCGCATTGGCTGTTGCCGGGAGGTTGTAAGCCGAAAAATCGGCGGGACAGTTTTTCGTTGGCGGGCTCTGCCAGCTGGATAACCAGCTCCCGCAGCAGGAAGAGACTGTGCGTGGTGAGCATCACCTGCACCCCGGCACGGCAGAGCCCCAGGACGATGCTCACGAGGACAGGAAGGTGCGTGGTGTTGATGTTCATTTCCGGCTCGTCCCAGAAGAGGGAGGTGCCGGCACGCACTGTGCCATTGCCAATGAGCAGCCCCAGTGTGCCGATGCGCTTGAACCCTTCTGCTACCAGGTTGAGCTCCAGCGGCTCCTGACCGGGGCGCTTCAGGTAGAAACGGCCGTTGATGCGTTGCAGTGTACCGGAGAGCAACTTTTCTATCTGCTTAATAACGAAACGCAGGCTTTCCGGGATGGGAGTGCCGCCCGGCTCCTCCTCCAGTGCCCGGCAGAGCTCCCAGCTGGCAGAATCCAGCAGCTCCGGGTAGCGTTTGCCTGCCTGCATGTAGCAGGGGTAAATGGAGAGCACCTCGCGTGGTGAGATGAAGACTGCGTTCTCCTCCAGAAAACGTTGCGGAAGTTTTTTGATGTGCAGCCCTTCCTCCTCCTGGCCGGCGGTAAAGTGGAAATCCAGCTCAGCAGCACCGGGCGGAACCTTGTTGCCCACCAGAGATGCCCGCACATGTGCCTGCCCGTTACCGCGATTGCGGGCGGTGAGGGAGGTGAGGTTGTGTGTGCCGAACACGCGCAACAAGTCGCGCCGCAGGCGTGTTTCCTCGGCCCAGACCTCGGGCAGTTCGCGGCGGTTGCCATCGCAGCCCCATTTGGTGAGCGCATAGCACAGTTTCATCAGGTGGCTTTTACCTGAATCATTGCCGCCCACGATGATGTTCACCCCCGGCACGAAGTGAAATACCTCACGCTGCGGAAACACGGTTACGCCCTCCACTGCCAGCTTTCTTATCATGCCTGGTATTCTACCTCATCCCGCTGCGCTTGACAATAAAGAAATGCGTAAAATGGGGCGCTTATCTGATTAGTCGGTCAATCAGGTACCTGCATATATCGATAAGTCGATAGCCCAGATACAGCACAAGAACCTGGATGATAACCCAGGTGATGACGCAGATGGAAAGTGGGACCCCGGAATAAAAAAAGACGCAGCTTGCTATGGCGTAGAGGGGAAAGGAAAGCGCAATGGACAGGAGAGCCGTCAGCAATTTGAGGTAGGGCAGATACCATGCATCCTTTTTCGTGCTGCATGCTATGACAATGGCCAGCATAATGGGGACTAAGTACAGTAAATGCAATATCAGGAACACATACGAAGTATATATGATCCGATTCCGGGAATCAAGTCAAATGAAAGGGTATGACTTGGCTGTGGCTTGCCATGGGGCAGGGTGTGTGGTAGAATGCGCGCATGACCGATCAGGACAAAATGAAACAAGTGATGGGGTATCTCATCGGGTACCGCCTGGGTAGCCAGATGCTGCCGCAGATGCTCCCCGGAATCGAAGCTGATGACGTGGTGGCTGACATGCTGGCAAAAGGTGTGAAAGACGGCATTTCCGGTGAGGCTGACATGAGCATCATCGACGAAAAGGTTGAGGAGTACCAGCAGGCGTTCGTAACCATGCTGCAGGAGCGTGGCAAGAAAGTCGGTGAGGCCAACCTTGAGAAAGGTCGCCTGTACATGGCTGAGAACGGCAAGCGCCCTGAGGTGACCACCACCGAGAGCGGCCTGCAGTACGAGGTTCTGACCGCCGGCGGTACGGAGAAGTATGACCCCGCCGTGCATGGCGAGGCTCCCACTGCTGAGGTGATGTACAAGGGCACGCTGGTAGATGGCACGGTGTTCGATCAGTCCCGCCAGCCTGTGAAGTTCAACATTCGCCAGGTTATCCCCGGCTTTACTGAGGCTCTCAAGCTCATGCCTGTGGGTGCCAAGTGGCGTGTGACCATTCCCGCCAATCTGGCCTACGGTGCCAATGGCCCCGGCAGTATCGGCCCGAACTCCACTCTTATTTTCGAGATGGAGCTGCTCGGTCTCACCAAGTAAACCTTTCAGCCATCTGCGGGCGGCGAATCCGCCCGCAGATGGCGCTTTTCTATACCCATGAATACTCGTTTGGGAAAATTCATTCGTAGTGCTTTTTTTGCAGTATTGGGCGTGTTCTTTCTGTGGTATGCGCTACACATGCCCTCCGGTGGATATCAGATAGCCTTTTACGCCTTTAGTGTGCTTGATATCGCGTGGGCGCTCTGGCTGCTGGTGTCGGCAATCCGACATCGTTGAGCACCTGCTGCTTGTTTTGTTAATTCAGCCGTTGCAGTATGTCACTGCAACGGTCATTTTTTTTGAACGTCGGGAAGCTGTGCGGAGTCTCAACGGTGGATGAAAACGTATCTGGCAGCAGTAGTGGTAATAGCGGCTATGCTTGTAGCGGCCGTGCTTGTGGCGGTGCAGAGTCAGACAATTCAGTTCGGCCGCTTTTCCTGGACACACGTGGGGCTTTTACCGTTCACCGGTAAGGCGCTGCATGTGGTGAAATACGAAGATGAAACACTCTGTGCCCGTTTGCTGGCTGAGAACGAGGCTCCATGGGTACGTGCCAATGCTGACCGCACCCTGACCGTATCTTATGGTCGCATAGGATACGAGACTTCGGTGCACTATTCTGTTGACCGCAAGCATTTTGTGGCGGCTCCGCCCACGCACCTGTATGGCTTCGATGTTAATTTTGATTCTCTGGTGCAGGGCGCGGATGATTCCCCCCATGGTGGTGTGGTCAGTACCTTCAGCCGCCGAGTGGACGCGTGGAACAAAGGGTAGCCACACCGGGAATGGCGAGTGGCGATAACTGAGAGGGCTCTCCATCAGCCCGAATGTTGTGCTTGCAATTTTGCAACGGTTCAGGTATGATTCGGTCATGGCCGTTCAGTTTGCTATAATATCGCTTGGTTGTGCTAAGAATCTGGTGGATTCGGAGGTGATGGTCGACCGTATGTTGGCTGCGGGGTTTGTGAAAACAGAGCCCGAACAGGCTGCTGTGCTCATCATAAACACCTGTGCCTTCATTGACCCCGCCAAGCAAGAGGCCATCGATACCATTTTTGCCGCTGCCCGTGCCCGCGAAGCCGGAGAGGCTCCCGCTGAGCAGAAAATCATTGTAGCCGGTTGTCTGTCACAGCGTTATGCTCAGGATTTGGTGAAAATCATGCCTGAGGTCGATTGTTTTGTGGGTGTGGATAAGGTGTGCGAGATTGCAGAGATTGCCACGGCTTGTCTGGGCGGTACGGCGGAGAAGGTGTACAGCACGAAAGTATCAAAACTCATGCCTGATTTCGGTGACATGCGCTACCGCCTGACGGCTCCGCACACGGCATACGTCAAAATTGCTGAGGGGTGCAACCACGCCTGCGCCTACTGCGTGATTCCCCGTATACGCGGTGGCCACCGCAGCCGCCCGCAGGCCAATATCCTGCGCGAGGTGCGCGCCCTGGTGGAGCAGGGCTGCCGCGAGATTAACCTCATCGCTCAGGATACCACCTACTACGGCATGGACAAATGGGAGCAGAAGGCAACCAAAACCAGCGGCGTGGATTCTGCGCGCGGTGAATCGCTGGCAAGCCTGCTGCGAGAAATCAATGACTTGCCCGGTGATTTCTGGGTGCGCGTGCTCTACACCCATCCGGCGCACTGGAGCCGCGAGCTCATAGAGGTCTTCGCCACCTGCGACAAGGTGGTGAAGTATGTCGATATCCCCCTGCAGCATATTGCCGCTCATATACTTGAGGAACAGCGCCGCAAGACTGATGGTGACTACATCCGCGACCTCATCCGCGACCTGCGCGCGGCCGTACCCGGTATCGGCCTGCGCACCACATTCATCAGCGGCTTGCCCGGTGAGACCGAGGAAGACCACGCTGAGCTGCGCGACTTTATCCGCGAGTTCCGTTTCGAGCGAGCCGGCGTGTTCCCCTATTCGAGGGAGGAAGGCTCTCTGGCTGCCAATATGAAAGGGCAGGTGCACCATGCCACCCGCAAGCGCCGCGCAAATGAGTTGTCTATGATTCTGGCCGGAATTGCCGATGAAATCGGGCAGGAGTGCGTGGGGCAGACGATACGTGTGCTGGTGGACTCCCCCGGCATCGCCCGCGGCCCGTGGGATGCTCCCGATGTCGACGGCACCATTCATGTTGACCCCGCTCTGCCCGTGGGCGAGTTCGCTGATGTGGAGATTGTGGATTCCATCGCATACGAACTCTTCGCAGAAGGGGCGGAGGAGCCGGCTGAAATGGATGATGAGCTGGGAGCAGATGTCAGCTCTGAGCAATAATTTTGATGAATGATGCATCTCCGGGCATACTAAGTGCTTGCGGTAGCGGGAATAATATGATAGAATAACACCCGTCAATGCGCAAGTACATTATACGCCGCCTGTTGCTGATGCCAATCACGCTGATTGGTATCACCTTTGTGGTGTTTTGCCTTACCCGTATGGTGCCGGGGGGGCCAGTGGAGCGCATATTGCAAGAGCAGGCAATCGGTGCGCTGGCTGGAGAGCGCTCCGCAGGCTCGACCGGAACCATGGTCAGCGAGGCTGATATTGAGCGCTTGGAAGAGCTGTTCAACTTACAGAAACCCGTGTGGCTTGCTTATCTGCAGTGGCTGGGCATTCGTCGCCGCGAGGTGGAGATAGCCAAGGCTGAGTTCGGCGAGGATGACAGTGCCGTGCTCACCATTTCTTCCCTCAGCGGTAATTCCGCCGTTATTGAGGTGCAACGCGAGGGAAATTCCGTCAATTACCTGGCAGAGCCATGGTTCAAGGAGGAGGGCTGGCGTATGCGCCTGGAGTCGCCTCTGGAGCGGGCTGAGCGCTGGGCTCGCCGCAATGGTGTGACGGATGAAGCCGTGATTGCAGAGCATGCCGAGAGCCCGTCTTGTCGACGCTGGCGAGTGGTGGCATATCGCAAGGCTTTTGACGGTTTGTTGCAGGGCAGCTTGGGGCGATCGTATAAGTACAATGAACCCGTAGGGAGTATGATGCTGGAGCGTCTGCCCGTTTCTCTGTATTTGGGTATTCTGGGGGTGGTGATATCCTACCTCATCAGTGTGCCGCTTGGTGTTTACAAAGCGCTGAGCCACAATAGCTGGTTTGATGGGGTGTCGAGCTTTTTCGTGTTTTTCGGCTATGCGGTTCCCGGGTTTGCACTGGGGGCGGTTCTGTTGGTGTTCCTGGGAGCCAGGATGGAGTGGTTCCCGCTCTACGGGCTTACTTCGCCGGATTTCCCCGGTATGAGTCTGTGGGAGCAGGTGAAGGATTTGGCACACCACACCGTGCTGCCGCTCTGTTGCTATGTTGTTGGTTCTTTCGCCATGATTACCATGATGATGAAGAACAATCTCATGGAGCAGATTTCGGCTGATTATGTGCGTACGGCTGTGGCGAAGGGGGTGCCTTTCCGTCGTGCGGTATGGCGGCACGCTTTCCGCAACTCTGTTATACCGCTGGCCTCGACTCTGGGCAGTACGCTTTGTGGGGTGGTGGCCGGTTCTCTGCTCATCGAGCGGGTGTTTGATATACAGGGGTTTGGAATGCTGAGTTTTCAGGCACTTATGGATAAGGATTATTCACTCATTATGGGAACACTGCTGCTCAGCTCGGTGTTTATAGTAGTGGGGAACCTACTTTCGGATATCCTGGTGGCTTTCATAGATCCGCGCATACGCTTTGACTGATGAAGAAGAAGAATCTCATCGCCCTGCTGCTGATTCTGGCTGCCGTGCTGGGTAGCCTGGCCGAGCTGTATGGCTGGTTGTTGCCCACCATCTCATGGCCCTTTACCGTGAGCCGCGAGATGAACATGCTTTCTCTGTCGGTAGAGACCTGCCCGCTGGCTGCGGCTGATGGGCGAGTGCACTGGTTCGGCTGGCTATGCATGGCGCTGGTATTTGCTGCGGGGGTATACCTGCTGTTGCGGCGGCGCGAGAGCATGCGTGTAGCTCCCATGGTGGAGCGCCGCTGGGTGCAATTCCGCAAGTTCCGGCGTGGTTATTGGTCATTGATGGCATTGTTGGCACTGCTGCTGCTGGCCGGACTTGATCAGTGTATCGTGGGCAAGCGAGCTTTGCTGGTGTATGATGGTGAGCACATATACCTGCCGGCTTTCAGTCGTGATATTTACACCGGTCGCCAGTTCGGACTGTGTGGGAACGATGCTCATGCCGAGGCCGACTATCGCAAGCTCAAGGCTGAGAGTGGCAAGCCGGGGATGCCTTCGCTCGTGCTCATGCCGCTGATTCCCTATGACGCTACGATGGATGCTGTTCCTTTTCCCACAGAACAATTACCGCTCAGAGAGGGGCTTCTTTGCGAGCCGGATGGCAAGACTCTTTACAATGGTCAGGCCAGTCGCCTGTATCCGAATGGCCGGGCTCACCTGCGGCTGCGCTATCGCCGTGGTCTGCCGGATGGTCATGCACAGGGCTGGACAGATGACGGGCGCGAGGTCTATTCGGCAACTTACGAACAGGGCGAGCTTAAAACGCAACACTATTATGGTTCCGGCAGCGTGGAGGAATTCCTGACCATCTCTCCGGCTGATAGGATATTTCGGGTATACTATCATCCCGCTCCGCCGCTTACCGGAAATCACCTGCTGGGAACCAACAGTCAGGGAGCCGACATTGCGGCTTACCTGTTCGGAGGGTTGCAGGTCAATATAAAGGCAGCACTGTTTTATGTGCCGATGATATATGTTATTGGCGTGCTGCTGGGTATGTTCATGGGGTATTTTGCCGGTACCTTCGATTTGGTGACACAGCGGGTGATTGAGGTGTTTTCACAGTTGCCGTTTTTGTTTGTTGTGATGGTGCTTTCGGACTTTGTGCCGCATGAGATGCGCGGCCTGTTCTTCACCATGGGGATGCTGGCTGCCTTCGGGTGGATTCATATCACCTACCTGGTTCGTACGGCCACCATGAAAGAAAAGACCCGGGAATATGTGGCAGCTGCCCGCGTGATGGGAGCCGGAACTATTCATATTCTCTGCCGCCATATACTGCCCAATCTGACTGGTATCATTGTTACCTTGCTGCCTTTCAGTCTGGCTGCCGTAGTGCTTTCTCTTGCCGGCCTGGATTACATGGGGTTCGGTCTGCCGGATTCCTACCCCAGCTGGGGGCGCCTGCTGAATGATGGGCTCTCCAAGCTTTCCTCTCCTTGGGTGGTCTCATCGGCCTTCTTTGCGCTGGTCACGGTGCTGGTACTGGTTACCTTTGTAGGAGAGGCCGTGAGAGAGGCTACAGATCCCCGCCGCCATACCTATTACGAATGATGAAACAAGTACCTGCCAGACTGAGCCGATTGTGGCGGTGCCTGCGGGCTACCGTGGTGGTAAGTTGTGCCCTGTCGGCAATGGTTGCGTGCGATGGCGGGCGAGACTCTGACGGTCCTGCCTGGCAAGCCCCGGCAGATGAGAGCATGCCTGCGGCTTTTGCTGATACTGAGGTCGTACCGCCATACGCTCGCGAGTGGACTATGCCAAAGGGCTTTGCCGGTTTTACCGAGCGCTGGAACAGGCGCAATGAGGCCCATGTGCTCAAAACTCTGGCTGAGCATCGAGCTGAGTGCCTGAGTACCTTCAGTCGCAGGCTTGCCGGTTGTCCCGGTAGCTCCGCAACTGAGGGGGCTCGTGTGGCTATGCGCTCTGCCATGCAGAAATGCCTGTCGATGGGGGACCGCCGCCGTGAGGGGGACTACCTCGTATTCCGTAAGTTTGATGATATGCCACCGGAGCTGCAGTGGCAAGATGGCGGTGAGCAGCCTGAACTCGGCAGTTCTGCGGCCGTGCGTGGCGGTACCCTGCGCCTGTCATTGCAACGCTCTTTCCCCGGCACTCTGTGTCAGTTTGGCCCGAACAGCAGCAACTCTACTCGCCGTTACATATACGATGATATAGACATGCCCCTGGTGCGTATACACCCGGGCACCGGTAAACTCATACCCGGCGTGGCAGAGAAATGGGCAATCTCGCCGGATGGGCGAACGGTTTATTTCCGCATCGACCCGAATGCTCGTTTCACCAATGGAGCTCCGGTGACCTCGCGTGATTTCGTTACGGCTCTATTTGTGCGTACCTCTGACTATGCAGCCGAACCATTTTACGCCGGGTATTATCTGGATCGTTTTTCCCGAATCACTATCTTCGGCAATGAGGCTATCGCCGTTACCCTGCAAGACCCCATGCCGGCGGCGCCCTACTATGCCTCCGTTCCGGCTAGTTGTACACGATTTTACGCTGAGTTCGGCCCGGATTACCCCACGCGTTACCTCTGGCGGCCGGCGCCCACAACCGGGGCCTACCGTGTGGCTGCAGATGGTCTGATTATGGGGCGGCAAATTACACTGGAACGTGTACCGGACTGGTGGGGCAACAATCGCCGCTATACTCGCTACAGCTGCAATGTGGATCGAATCGTATACTCATTCATTGCAGAACAGTCGAAAGCCCGCGAGCTTTTCCGGGTAGGGTTGCTGGATGTTTTTACGGCTCGCGATGCTGATTTCTGGTACGAGGGATTGGAGGTTGAGCCGGTGCATCGTGGCTATATACAGAGGGTTCACTTCAGCAATATATGGCCTCGCAGCAGTTTCGGGTTCCACCTCAACTGCTCACGCCCGCCCTTCGATAACAAGGATGTGCGCCTTGGTATGCAGCATTCGCTGAATATACAGGAGGTCATTAACAGCGTGTTCCGTGGTGACTATGAGCGTATGGGGTCATACTTCATGGGGTTTGGCCCCTATACTAACGATAAAATCAAGGCTCGCCCCTATTCCCCGGAAAAGGCTCGTGAATATTTTGCGCGCGCCGGCTATACGGAAGAGGGGGGCGATGGTATTCTGAGCCGCCCCGACGGTACCAGATTGCAGGTGGTGGTAAGTTCGAGGATAGACCCTCTCTATGCCAATTGTATGAATCTTCTGCGGGAAGATGCTGCGGCCTGTGGTCTGGATCTGCGCTTTGAGCAGATGGATGACACTGTGTTTTTCAGCAAGATGAAAGAGAAGAATTACACGGCCGGTATCTTCTCGTGGGGGTTCTCGCCCATCATGCCGGCTCCCTCTCTCTTCTTCCTGTCTCAATTTGCCTATAACCCCGATGGCACTCCTGCGAAGACCGGTAATAATGTGACCGCAACAGCCTCGCCGGAGCTTGATGCTGCTATATTCGACTGTCATTCTGCCCGAACGGAGTCACAGGCTATAGCCGCTCACCACCGGGTTCAGCAACTTATACACGATGAAGCCTGCTGGGTGCCGGGCTGGACCATTTCTTACACGCGCTTTGCCCAGTGGCGCTGGCTCAAATGGCCGCAGGAGCCTGGTTGCAACTTCTGCCCGCCGCGTTACTTCGACCCTCTCGACAGCCACCTGTACTGGATTGACTCCGCCGAGCAGGAACGCACTTTGCGTGCCCGAGCCGCAGGAGAAACCTTCCCTGAGCAGGAAATAGACGTACCGCTGCCCCCGTGCTCATGATGCTCTCTAAAACACCAATCTGATATGAAGTCACATCGAAACCTGCTTGAAGTTCATCACCTCACCACTGCCTTTGAGTCTGAAGTGGGGTTGTTGCGTGCGGTAGATGATGTGAGTTTCTGCGTGCCGCGTGGGCAGTGTGTTGGCATAGTGGGGGAGAGTGGCTGTGGTAAAAGTGTGACCGCCATGAGCCTGGTGCGCCTGTTGCCGCGCCCCTCCGGGCGGGTACTTGAAGGTCGGGTGCTTTTTAATGGTGAAGATATTCTCAAGATGAAATCCCGCCGACTCAATGAGGTGAGGGGTGGGCAGATTGGGGTTATTTTTCAGGAACCTCTGGGGGCTCTCAATCCCGTGCAGCGTGTCGGCGACCAGATTGCCGAAACTCTCATGCTGCACCGCGGTATGAGTCGGGATAACGCCTGGCTTGAGGCTATCAACATGCTTCATTTCGTGCGTATACCTGACCCCGAAACCCGAGCAAAAGATTTTCCCGGAGCGCTTTCCGGTGGCATGCGCCAGCGTGTAGTCATAGCAATGGCTTTGGCCTGTCGCCCTGAACTCATTATCGCAGATGAACCGACCACGGCACTCGACGTTACTGTACAGCAGCAGATATTGGCGCTTATACGTGAACTGCGTGAACAGATGGAATCGTCTGCCGTGCTGATTACGCATGACCTTGGTGTGATTGCCCAGAATTGTGACCGTGTGGTTGTTATGTATGCCGGTCGTGTGGTTGAAAGTGCCGGGGTGAAAGAACTGTTTGCCAACCCTCGCCACGCATACACCCGTGCGTTGCTTTCCTCTATGCCCCGCCTGGAATATCCCCGCAAGAGCCATCTGCCGACTATTCCCGGTCAGGTCGCTTCCATTCGGGATTATGTGCATGGTTGCCGTTTTTGCCAGCGCCTGGAGCGTACCGGGCACACTCTCCATACGCGGCCTCCGCTTGTTGAGGTCGCACCCGGTCACATGGTCGAGGCTTGCCCCCTTTGCGCGCAGCTCTGAGCTGTCTTTTTTCAGGTAAATACAAAAACCGCTGCATGTGAGCCATGCAGCGGTTGGTTAAATTCTGAATCCCGCAGAATCAGGCCTCGTCGGGGAAGATGAGAGCCTTCGGGGCAGGCGTGATGGATTTGATGGTCATCTTGACCTGCTCGCCACCAAACTCGACGGGCAGACGCAGGCTGTCGCCGACCTTGTTGCCGATGAGTTTGGCCCCAAGTTTGGAGTTGTAGGGAACCACATTTTCCTCGGGGATGGAATCCCATGCACCCAGGATGGTATAGACCACCTTCTTGCCCTTGTCGGTCTGGAAGGTAACTTGAGTACCCATGCAGGTCTGCTCACAGCTGACGCCGGAGAAGTCGGTCGGCTCGGCCTGGGAAAGCAGACGGGAGAGCTCCTCGGAGCGGCGCATAAGTACCTGACGGGTGGCCTTGGCATCCTGATAACCGCCGTTCTCTCGAAGGTCACCTTCAGCACGGGTGATTTCGAGGTCGTGCTTGTTCTTGGGAATGCGCACGTTGATGATATCCTCATATTCGGCCTTACGGGCGGCATAAGAGCGAAGGGAGACGAACAGGCTCTGCTTCTCCTTCAACTGCACGCGGGAGAGTACAACCTCCTGAAGGGAGGGGTGTACCTTCATCATGTTGGCCAGCAGCAGGTTGCGGTCAAGGTCAGGCAGTACGGAAGAGTCGTACAGCGACTTGGCGAAGGGGCGAGCCTCCAGTTCGGAGATACCGCTTACCAGGTCGGGAGCAAGTTCCTTGTCGTCCATCAGCAGGTTGCGCAGACGCAGAGCGCGGTTGGGGCCACCATCGGCGCTGTCTTTCTCGATAGCTGCGATGACTGCCGAGCCGAGTGCCATCTTGGTCTTGTCGACCAGTTCCTTGGCCACTCCGTTGCGTTCCTTGCATACCCAGATGAGCACATCGGGGCTGAGGTTCTGGCGCGAAATGCCGTTGACGATATCGGCGAAGAGCTGTTCTTTGGCACCTTTGGCGATGATAAAGTCGGCAGCAGCTGCTGTTGCGCGGGAACCACCGAACAGGAAGATGTTGGTGGTGTAGGCCAGCCAGCTGTCGGGGTAGGCCTCGGGCAGAGCAGTGTAGACGGTGTTCTGACGGGCAACGGAGAGCTCACCCACATAGTTTACCAACTCCTCAGAGGGAATGCTCTGCAGTTTCTCGGCCAGGGTGGTGAGTTTGTCGACCCCGGCAGCGGTGAGCGCCGCGTCGAACTGAGCCTGCTTGGCTTCGTCCTTGCCGTGGGTGCCCTCGAGAATGTCATCGCGAATGATGATGAGCTCCAGCACGTGCTGGGGTTCATGACCCTTCTCGATGTCGTCCTCCATGGCTTTCACCAGCTTGGCGGCAATCTCAAACTCACCGTCCAGTACTTCCAGGCGGCTCTGGTCGAGTATGCGCACGCAGCTTTCGAGGGTGGTTGCGTCAGTATAGTCGGCCAGCAGTGCCTCTGCGGCGCTGGCTGCCTCGCGGGTGATGATAGCCTCCCCTCGGCGGGTGGGCAGACGGAAGCGAGGGTCATCGCGCATGGCGGCGCGAGCTTTCTCCCACCAGGTCTTCCAGTTTTCTTCAGCAATCACACGGCCGCTGAGGAACTTCTCCAAATCCTCGGGCTGCATTTCCAATACTTCTTCCACACCTTCGCGCAGGGAGTAGTTGTGCTCCAATACAAAGGCGATGAACTCCAGAATCGTTTCCTTCCCCTCAGCCTTGGCCTTGCAGCCGGCGGGGTCTTCAAAACACGTGACGAGGAAGTGCCCGGCGGGCACGGGGGTGAGCTGGTTGAACGCCAGCTTAAGACCCATCACGTAATTGGGATTTTTCTCGAAATTAATCTTAACGCGCTGCTTGGCCAGAGACCATGCCTCCACCTTACCTACACCCCACTCCGGGTGCATGACGTAGTTGGCGGGAGAGAATTTGTCCAGCCTGGCTGCGAAGTCAGCCGGAATCTTACCGGCGTTCACGAGTTTTTCTAAATCACCATGCATACGTGATTACAGTATATCATGCATCTTGTCAAATTCAAGCCCCGAATTACCTTTTTTTGCATTTTTTTTAACAAATCAGGGCGTTTTCATCAGGATATCGAGGGTTGTGCCATCGATGACACCCGGACCGCTGCGCGATGTTTTGGCGTTCGGGGTGTTCTGTTCGGCAAGCAGGGCGAGGCGACAGCAGACGGCACTCCACCAGCTGTGCAGGTAGGTTCTCTGATAATCGCCGGCAAGTATGGCGCCCTGCATGGTGGGTATTCCGGGGCCGTGGGGGCCGCTGTTGTATGGCCAATATTCACCGAGCGCCAGTTCGTAGAGCAGGTCGCCATCGGTGGAATGGAAGCGCAGGGTGCAGTAGTCGGCCTGCTGTGGGGTGGCTATGGCGCCGCGGAGGATACGGCGCAGCGCTTCTTGTTCCCATTCGGTGAGTTGGTATTCTCGGCCATTGTGGTAGCGCAGGGAGATGTGGCCGCCCTGCTGTACGGCGTGGGTGAGTGCGGCAGTGGCGGCGGAATCGGGCTGTTGATTGGGGGCGATGACGCCCAGATTGTGAGCGTGGAGTGAGACTCGGGCGTTGTTCAGGTGCTTGAGGATGAGGGTAAGACGCTCACCTTTGTGGTGATGGAGCACGCTTGGGGCGCTTGCGGTGGGTTTCCGCAGGGCTTTGCTGAAAGGGGGCTCGGGGCAACGATGGCAAAAACGGTCGCCGTTCGGGTGCTCGACTTCGATGAGCCAGTTGTAAACAGCTTGCTGTTTTTTTGCCCGTATGGTGTATTTGCTCCCCTTGTGTACCCAGCTGTCGATGATGTGTGGATATTTCGTAGGGGTAGGCCAGAACAGCGCCTGCAGCGGCTTGGTGTGTTTCACATAGGCCACATGGTTGCTGAGTTGCTGACTCAGGCAACTGCAGAGCAGGGTGCAGGCAATCAGGCAAAAGGCGAGTTTCGGGCGGTTCATGCCCGGAGTTTACTTGTTTTGGCGTCGAAATGCAATTTTTTTTTGCAATTTTCTGAAAGATTGCCGAAGGGCGGGGCGTATACTGTTGTGAATACTCATTCACTACCCTGTGAACCCGTGTTTGAGATCTCATAATAGTTGAAAGGTACGCCGAGCGCGGTACCTGCGGAATGAGAGAGCCGCAGGTACCGCTGCTCATTCTACTCAGGCGTTACAAATGCACTTTTCCCACAAATCGGGGCGGTGGAAATCCGGCTGCGTGTCGCAGGGCAGGGCGGTGGTCAGGAATATCTGCTCTGGTGAGTTCAGGATGGCGGCGGCTGTCAGTCGGCAATCGCGCGGGTCGATGCCTGCTTCCTGCAATACGGCATGGGGAATAAGAGCTCGGCACAGCCAGCTTTCGTTGTTGTTCTCACCGGTGGCCAACACGCCGCTCGGTCGCCAGTCTTCGAATCCGGCGGCAATCTGTCGCGGTGCGCTGAAAACGGCTGCCCACCAGGAGCCGTTCGGACTGAGATTGAACTCCATGTAGCGCCCGCCGTCGGGGGTGGAAATGAAAAACTCTGCGGCATCGTAGCGCCAGAGTTCTGCCTGAAAAGCCCCGCATTTGCCCTCCGGGTGTACTTGTGCCGGGGCTTTGCGCGCGGCGCAGAACTCCAGGCCGTCCGCTGAGAGGGTGAAACAATACACATACGGTGGTTTTACTGTCTTACCGTACCATTCCTGTTCGATTCGCTGCGTTTTCGGCGCGTCTGCCGGTGAAATTATCGTTTGCATACCCTGCAATCTAGCATCATATTTGCGCGCGCGCAAGCAATTATTTTGGTGTTTATACTGCAAATGTGTTCAAAAACGCCGATATTAGGCAAAAATAGAACAAAATGCGACATTTTTCAAAAAAAGTCTTGCAAATTGAGTGAATTGCGTGTATTCTTCGCCGCGCGAGCTGCATAAAACCGACCGTTGGTCCTCCATTTCCTGTGGAAGTTGGCTCGTATGGGGGGAAACCCGGTCACACCAAACAAAAAATCATGTCAGACGATCTGAACAAAGAGCAGGAGGTCATTGAACTGGCCCATTTCGAGATTCCGAACACCCTCAAGCGCATTGAGGATCCGGAGGATCCTAACCATATCACTTTCATCGCTGAGCCTATCGAGACTGGTTTCGGCCACACGCTGGGTAACTCCCTGCGCCGCGTGCTGCTGAGCTCTCTTGAGGGCGCTGCTATCACCAGTGTGCGTATCGCTGGTGCTCAGCACGAGTTCACCTCTCTGCCCGGTGTGGTGGAAGATGTGACCGAAATCATCCTTAACCTCAAGAAAATCAAGTTCGCCCACCACGGTAAAGAGCCCCGCACGCTCTCCCTTCGCGTTACCAAGCAGGGTGTCGTGACCGCCGGCGATATTCAGGAGGACCACATCTACTCCGTTGTCAACAAGGATCAGGTTATCTGCCACCTCGACCAGAGCACCATCTTCGATTGCGATTTTGAGGTGAACGTCGGTCGCGGTTTCTACACCGCTGACGACAACAACGACAAGGATCGCCCCATCGGCGTGATTCCGATTGACTCCATTTTCTCCCCCGTTACCCGCGTGAAGTACGCTGTGGACAACGCCCGTGTGGGCCAGATGACCGAGTTCGACAAGCTCGTGCTCGACGTGTGGACCGACGGTCGTGTGAGCCCCAACGATGCTATGCTGCAGGCCGCCAGCATCATGCGCCACCACCTTGATGTGTTCGTGGAGAGCGACAGCCGCCGCGTATCCTTCGACCGCGCCGCCGGTGGCGATACGGATGCCAACACCGCTCAGCTGCGCAAGCTGCTCAACATGAGCGTGAACGAAATCGAGCTCTCCGTGCGTGCTGCTAACTGCCTGAACAATGCTAACATCACCACTGTGGGTCAGCTCGCTATGAAGACTGAGAGCGAAATGCTCAAGTACCGCAACTTCGGTAAGAAGTCCCTCAACGAGATTAAGGAGAAGCTCGTGCAGCACGGCCTGTCCCTGGGCATGCAGTTCGATCCCAAGCTCCTCTCCGCCCCCGGCAGCAGCCCCCGTCTGCGCGACTCCGACGAGCCCCGCGCTACCGACCTGCAGGCTCTCATCTCCCACAATATCGAGGCCTACGGTTTCGATGATGAGGACGAGGACGATTTCGACGAATAAAGCACCAAGCTATTTCCAAAAAACTTCATTATTAACACCATACATCATAATAAAATACTATGAGACACGGCGTCAAAAAGGCCAAGCTGCAGCGCACGGCCTCCCATCGTAAGGCCCTGCTTGCCAACCAGGCTTGCAGCCTCATCTCCCACGGCCGCATTACCACCACTCTGGCCAAGGCGAAAGCCCTGCGCCCCTACGTGGAGAAGCTGATCACCCTTGCCAAGAACGGCTCCCTGCACGCCCGCCGTCAGGTTCTGGGCACTCTGCCCCAGCCCAAGGTTGTCACCAAGCTCTTCAGCGTGGTGGCCGAGGCTACCAAGAACCGTCAGGGCGGCTACTGCCGTATCGTGAAGCTCGGCCAGCGCATGACCGATAGCGCCCCCATGGCTCTTATCGAGATCATCGACCTGCCCCAGCTTACCGCTCCCGTGGCTCCCGCCACAACCGTAGGCACCGGTTCTTCCGAGGCTCCTGCCGCTGAGGCCCCCGCTGTTGAGGAGGCTGCTGAGGCTCCCGCCGAAGAGCAGAAGTAAAACTGCCGGATATTCATCTGTAAGAGGCAAGACTCCCGGAGTCTTGCCTCTTCTGTGTACGACCGACGCGATATGCGCACTGCGGTGAAAGTCCGCGAGGAGCCGCGATGATGCGGAATCCCAGACCTGAAGAACAACTGCGGGGAGGTAACGAACCGTGGGAAAGGAAGTTCGAGGGGAAATCCCGACTGTACG
>JAZNVF010000066.1:0-14629 GCA_045592685.1 Akkermansia sp.
TCAGGAAGGGGTTGAACTTAACCTTCTCCAGACGACCGGGGGTGCGCTGGCTCTTCTTGTTGCGGGTGGTGACGTAGCGAGAGGGGGTTTTACCCTCGGCCTTGGCCTCCGTGCATTCCAGGATGATGATATCTCTAGGCATATTCGGTGATTAATGTTGACTTGCGGGCGCCTATTCTACACTATTCTTCGGATTCGTCAAGCGCAAAAACACTTTCCATGTCATTTTGCAGCCCGGAATAGCCCACATCGTCCGATTTTTTGGACAGATAGCTGGCATAGGAGCCGTATTTTTTCTCGAATTCCTCCTGACATTTCACGGTAAGGCGGCAGAAGGGGCGAACCTCCAGGCGTTTCTTGGGGATGGGGTCGAGCGAGATTTCGCAGATGCCGTAGTAACCCAGGCGGATGCGCTCGAGAGCGGCGTCTATTTCAAAGAGCTGCTCACGGTCCTTGCCCAGCAGGCGCAGGGTGAGGTCGCGCACTTCGGCCTCGCTGCCGGCATCGCCGATGTGCTGACCGGAGGAGGAGGATACGTTTGACGCGCCGCTGCGCAGGTGATCGCGTGTGACGTCCTGCATGTTGGGCAGCAGTTTGTCGCGCAGCTCGAGCAGGGATTGCTTGCGGGCCTCGAGGAACGCCGGCCACTCGGGGTCAGCCTTGAGCAGGGCGAGGGTTTCCTTCAACTTGGCTTTGCGGGCCTTTTCCTCGGGGGTGAGAGTCTCCTTCGCTGCGGGCTTGCGGGCGGGTTCTTTTTTCTCCGTCTTCTTTTCGGGGGACTTGGTAGCCTTTGCCTTTGCGGGTTTTGCCTTGTCGGCAGAAGCCGTGGATTTCTTGCTGGTTGCCATGTGCGTAATGTGATGTGTGAGAGTGTCTTTCGGCGAGAGGTCCGCTGCTGTTTGTGTAATACAGCGCGAGCGATTGTCTGCTAATATCACAATCACGCGGAGAATGCAAGAAAAATCTGCGTTTTCTGCTGCTATCTGTGACAGCAGCATGGGGCGGCTGAACCGGCTCAGGGGGTATTCGCCTGCGGCTCATCTGCAGCCGTCGGCACATTTTCGCTTTCGAAAGCCTGCACAATCTGCGTAGACGGAACCAAGATGGCGGCAGATACGGCACCCGCCGCGACAGCGGCTCCGGTCATCGGTACGACAGAGATGGCGTCGGCAAGTTCAAGCGCTACGGTGATAGGTTTCAGGGCGTAATGGGCAAAGCTCCTCTGAGTGGCTTCACTTTCCGGCAGCCCAATCAGTTTGTCGCCGGCTTCTCCCTGCGCCACGCGCTGAGGGTGTTTTTTCTTCATTTCTTCTTCCGTCAGCACGCCGGGCTCATAGCGCTCGAAGCTCAGCCGGGCAGTTGCTTTGTTGGACTTGTTCCATTCTTGCACTTGTTGTTCTGTCATCGGTAGGTAGAACTGCTTATTTGCCGGTTTTTTATCGACATGCAGTTCAGGCCAGAGCGCCCAATCGCCGTCTTTGAGGTTATACCCTTCTATCAGGCCGGCAGATGGGCGCCTGTAATAGCCTTCCATAGCTACGTAGAGCACACCGTCACAGCGGTAAACATTTGCCCGATTATTGTTCCTGGTGTAGAAGTCCTGCCGTCCGACGGAATCCGGCAGGGTATGAAGCGCCAGACGGCATGAGCTCAGGGACAGGGTGCACAGCACACAGAGGAACAGTGGGAAAAGTGGGCGAGGGGGCAACATGCTGGCATTGTATCATTTGGCTTGTTCAATTGTCAATCTTTGATTTTTTTATTGACTAACCCCATACGCTGTGCGAGACTGGTAGGGTGATGCAGTTGCAACGAATGACAGGTGTGCTCATGCCGCTTTTTTCTATGCGGCGTGAGGGGGATTGCGGTATTGGTGACATGATGGCGCTTGAGGAGTGGGTGCGCTGGGCCGGAGCGCATGGCGTGAAGTTCTTGCAGCTGCTGCCGGTGAATGCGCTGAGTGAGGATGATGCACCCTCGCCTTATTCCTCCATCAGCTCCGTAGCGCTTGAGCCCCTTTACCTCAGCCCTGAGCGTGTGCCGGGTATCGAGCAGCCCCTGCCGCCGTACCCTACGGATTTACCCTCCCGTCAGCTACCGGGGGGACCGGATTTGGTGGACTACGCCCGTGTGCGCAGTTACAAGCGCTATCTTTTCAACCGCGCCTTTGAGCGTTTTGAGCGTGAGCCCGATTTTGCCGACCTTCGTGGTGAGTTTGACCGGTGGGCGCAGGAGCAGGGGGCATGGCTGGAGGATTTCGCCACTTTCTGCGTGCTGAGCCTGACCTATGGTAGCAACGCCTGGTGGCTCTGGCCCGTGCAGGAGCCCGCTGCCGCCCGCACCATGGTGAATGGCAGCGAACCCGCCTGCCGCCAGAAACGCTATCGCATGTGGCTGCAGTGGCTTTGTGCGCGAGAGTGGGCGCAGGTGCGCCGAGTGGCGGCAGAGTGCGGTGTGCTGCTTATGGGGGATGTACCTATCGGTGTATCGGCTGCGAGTGCGGATGTTTTCTTTGAGCGGCACCTCTTTGATATGGGGTGGAGTGGTGGTGCACCTGCCGAGGGCAATTTTGCGGAAGACCCATTTACTGCGAAATGGGGGCAGAACTGGGGTATCCCCCTTTACCGCTGGGATGTGATGGAGCATGACGGCTTTGCCTGGTGGAGCCGCCGTCTGCGCAAGCTGGCCGAGATTTTCGGCATGTACCGTATTGACCATGTGCTGGGCTTCTATCGCATTTATGCGTTCCCGTGGATGCCTGACCGCAACCCCGAGTTCCTGCCGCTCAGCGGGGATGAAGCCGCTGCCCGCTGCGGTGGTAATCGGCCGGGGTTCCGTCCGCGACCTGATGATACGCCTGAGAACCGCCGTGCCAACCTTATGCAGGGGGACTACCTGTTGCGCCGCCTGTTGCAGGCTGCTCCCGGGTTGCGTGTTGTCGGCGAGGACCTGGGGTGTGTGCCGGATTATGTGCGCCCCGACCTCTCGCGCCTGCGCATTGCGGGGTTCAAGATTCCGCACTGGGAGATAGACAGTCAGCAGAGAATCGTGAAGGGGGAAAGCTACAACCCCTGTTCTTTCGCTACCTATGCCACGCATGATTTCCCGCCCATCTGCAACGACTGGAATGACTGGTTCGCCCATGTGCAGGCCGGAAATAGCGCAGCTACTGACTCCAAACTGGCTCCCGATTGCCGCCGTGAACTGTTGCGCGTGGGGCGTGACTGTGCCCGAGTGCTGACCTGGCTGGGAGATTACGCCGGGCTTACACCGGAGCAGGCTATTCAACCCTGGAGCTCAGGGGTGAAAGATGCTCTTTTCCGAGCGCTGCTCGCCTGTCGCTCTGCCTATGCTGCTCTCATGTGGACGGAGCTGTTTGATGTCCCCGTGCGCCTGAATACCCCCGGCACCGAGGGCGGTACCAACTGGCGCCCCCGCATGCCTTTTACCGCAGCACAGGCAACCGCCATGCCCCAGAGCCGCTGGATTGCCGAGCTGAGTGCTGCTGCCGGTCGGAGCGGTGGGCGCTGAGCTCCTGAGTTTTATATACACCTTCACCAGTAAAAACATCCCCCTGCAAGTATTGGCTCGCAGGGGGATGTGAGCATTTGCTCAGGGAAGGGGGGGATTATTCTTCGTTCTCAGCAAGTTTGGCGTATGCGAACTCTTCGTCGGGGTCGGGACCATGGTTGGCCTTGTTGACCCTGGAGCGGAAGAGTTTCATGATGAAGACGAAGGAGCAGGGGATGAAGAACACGCCCACAACGGTGGCCACGCTCATGCCGATTACCACCACCACACCAATGGCGTTGCGGGCAAGGGCACCGGAGCCCTCAGCGGTGAGCAGCGGTACGCAGCCCAGAATGAAGGCGAAAGAGGTCATGAGAATGGGGCGCAGTCGCATGCGGGCTGCGGTTACGGCGGCGTCGAGCAGGCTCTGCCCACGCTCCATCTGCAGCACGGCAAACTCGACGATGAGAATGGCGTTCTTGGCGGCAAGCCCTACCAGCATCACCAGACCAATCTGGGCGTAGAGGTCGAGGTTCAGGCCGTATACCCACAGCCCGAAGAAGGCTCCCAGAACGGCTATCGGAACCGACAGGAAGATGGCCAGCGGGAGGGTCCATTTCTCATAGAGAGCGGCCATGATGAGGAAGGCGAACACGCCCGAAAGGGTGAAAATCGCGCCAAGGCCGAGACCATCCTGCACTTTTTTCTCCTGGAAACTCATGTCCACATAGGAGTAGCCGAACTTGGTCTTATCCATCACCTCATTGAACACCTCTTCGATAGCAGTCATTGCCTGGGCAGAGGAGTAGCCTTTCGCCGGTGCTATATTGATTTTACCTGAGTTATAGTTGTTGTTGTGCTGTACGAACTCGGTGTCTGCGATATCTTTGATGGTGACAAGGGTGCTGAGGGGCACAGATTCTCCGTTTTTGTTAGCTACGTAGAAGTTGGCAATCTGGTCGGTGCTGGTACGGCTGATGCCGGCTGCCTGCATGTAGACCTGCCACTGCTGACCGAACTGCGTGTAGTAGTTCACGAACCGGGAACCGTTGAAGCACTGTAGCAGGGCGTTGGCTCCGGAGTAGTCGATTCCCTGCGCCAGGCACTTGTCCTTGTCGATAGCGATGCTTTTCTGGGGAACGGCCGGCAGCATCATGTCTGTGGCCTTGGCTATGGCCGGGTGGGCCTCCAGCGCCGCCTCAAGGCGTTTCATCTGCTCATAGAGCACTGCCACACCCTGACCTTCACGGTCTTCGAGCACCATGGCGATGTCGTTGCCGGTACCCACGCCGGGGATGGCGGGCGGCATAGCTGTGAAGACGATACCGTCTGCTCCGCACATGAGGAGCGCGGCCTGAAGGCGATTGTTGATGTCTGCTGCGGTGGGTTGCTTGCCGTTTTCCATGGGGGCACGGGCGGCGAAGTCATGTAGCTTCACGAAGTAGGTCATGGCGTTAGTGGTTTGTACGCCAATCATCATGTTCATGCCGATGATGGATACCACATTGTCCACGGCGGAATCTCCCAGCAGTACTTTTTCCACGGTGACGGTTTCATCCGTCAGTCGCTGGAGGGAGGTACCGGGTTTCATGATAACTCCGGCGATGAGGAAGCCCTGGTCTTCGGACGGCAGGAACCCGCCCGGTACCCGCGAGGCTGTGGGGATGATGAGCAGAGCCAGTCCGGCCAGCAGGGGCATGGAAATCCACAATTTGCGGCAGAGAAAACCGCAGACGGCGGCAAACTTGTCTGCCACCCAGTCGTACCCCTTGTTGAAGACGTTGTAGAACGGGGTAAGGAGGGATTTGTGCTCTTTCTTGTTCTTGAGCATGAGTGCAGAAAGAGCCGGGGATAGGGTGAGGGCGTTGAAGGCTGAGATGAGCATCGACACAGCGATGGTCACGGCAAACTGCTGGAAGAGCGTGCCCGTGATACCCGGCAGCAGCACCGAGGGAAGGAACACGGCCGCCAGCACCAGTGCAATGGCTACCACCGGGCCACTCACTTCTTTCATGGCGGCGAAGGTGGCCTGTCGCGGGGTCATGCCATTTTCCATGTGCGTCTCAACGGCTTCCACTACCACGATGGCGTCATCCACCACCAGACCGATGGCCAGCACCATACCGAGCAGGCAGATGGTGTTGAGCGAGAACCCCAGTATGGGGAAGAAGCAGAAAGTGGTCACCAGTGATACCGGCACGGCTATGAGCGGTATAAGAGTGGCACGCCAGCCCTGCAGGAAAAGGAACACAACGAAAGCCACCAGAACAAGGGCTTCGAAGAGGGTGTGGATGATTTCGTTGATGGAGTCGCTCACCGTAGTGGTGGTGTCGAGCGCCACGAACCCGCGCATGCCCTCGGGCATGACCTTTTCTTTTTCGGCAAAGAGTTCGCGCAGCTGGCTCACGGTCTCAAGGGCGTTGGCATCTGCCGCCTGGTAGACGGCCAGACAGGTGGCGGGCTGGCCGTTGACACGACCGGCCAGGGAATACATCTGCGAGCCGAGCTCAATCTTGGCGATGTCTTTCAGGCGCACGGCCTGGGTGCGATTCTGCAGGATGATGATATCTCCGAATTCCTCGATACTCTCCACACGCCCCTTGTTGCGGATGGTGAAGGTGAATTCCTGACCATCGGGCATAGGCTCGGCGCCCACAGAGCCGCCGGGGTTGATGTTGTTCTGCTGGTAAACGGCGTTGTACACCTGATCGACGGTTACGCCTTTCTGGGCCATGCTCTCACTGTCAAGCCAGATTCGCACAGCGTAGCGCCCGCCGAATACCATTACGTCGCCCACGCCTTTCACGCGCTTGACCGGGTCAACCAGGTTGATGTAGGCATACCCCGTCAGGTCTATGGGGTTGAAGAACCCTTCCGGCGAGTCAATGGCATACAGCATGAGCGGCAGACCGGCTGACTGCTTGATGGTCACCCCCATTTGCGATACCGTGTTGGGCAACTGCGATGTTGCCTGGCTATAGCGCATGTAGGTGAGCTGCTGGTTGGTATTGGCATCTGTTCCGGGTTCGAAGATGACATTGAGTGAGCACGAGCCGTTGTTGGACGATGTTGAGCTCATGTAATCCATCTTCTGAATACCTGAGAGCTGCAATTCGATGGGGGTTGCCACGGCGTCTGCCACTTCCTGCGCGTTGGCACCGGGGTAGTTGGCGCTCAGCTGAATGGTGACGGGGGTGATGTCGGGGTACTGCGAGATGGGCAGTGCCAGCATGCAGATGATACCCAACATCGTGGTTACGATGGAGATTACGCCTGCAATGATGGGGTGTTTGATGAAAAACGGTGACATGATTGATTGATTGGCTGGTTAAGAGCTTATTTGAACTGCGGAGTTAAGGTGGTGTCGGCATCGGCCGTGATGGAGTCGACCACCGTGCGCGGGGCTACATAGTGGAAAGGTGTGGGGCTGAGTTTGTTGACTCGTGCTTTTGCCGCCATGTTAGCTGCCATGGTCTGGTTGGCTGCCATGAGGGAGCCCTCCACGATGACGGGAACATTGGCCATATCTTCAAAGCCCATGGACTTGAGTATCATCTCCATCGCGGAGCCGAATCCCTGTCCGCGTGCGATGAACTCCAGCTCATCCTTAACTCCTGCACTTTTGAGTACGAGCTCTTTACTGTTTTTCACGCCGGCGCGGCGCAGGGCGAGGGTTTTCCAATCTGCTGCGTGTTCCTGTTGCAGGAGCTCATCGGGCAGGGCAGTGCCGGCCTGCTTTTCGAGCAGAGCTCGGTAATCCGCCACTCCGGCATTTTTCAGTACCAGAGAATCCCAGCTATCAACTCCGGCTCCGCCCAGTATCATGGCATCCAGACTGGTGGCCTTTGCTTTCTCCAGCATAGGCGGTACGATGGAGTCGCGGTCTACGTCCACCACATACATGGGCTGTACTACTTCCTTGCCGCCATCTTCTTTCACCGGTACTATCACCATGGCGCCTTTGGTGATGGGGAGCGGGGTGGGCGCATTGTCTGCCCCGAGCAGTAGCAGCAGGTCGCGACCATTGGCATTCAGGGGGGCGCGTGCCGGTACCAGGAAGGCTCCTTTGATTGGGTTCATGGCTGCGCGCACACGCACCGGCATGCCGCTGCGTAACCCCTGGTCCACGTTCTCTACCCGACCTACTATGCCGAAAGTACCGGTGGTGGTGCTCAGTGCGTTGTCCATGGATACCATCTCACCTTTTGCCGGATAGACGGAGCCATCTTTGAGCACCAGGTCAAACTTCGGGCTGGTGCCGGGCTCTGTCTTGCGCTGCAGAGTTTCGATGCTTTGCAGCGCTCCTTTGCCGCTCACGCTAAAGTCCACGCGCATGGGGTTGATGGAAGAAATTGTAACCAGTGGCTGTGGGTCGGCAGGGTTGACCAGTGCGCCGATGGAAGGATTGCTGATGCCTGCGCGCCCGTCAAAGGGGGCGGTGATGGTGGTGTAGCTGAGGTTGATTTCGGCCAGTTGCACGGTGGCCTGTGCCTGGGCAATGGTGGCTTCTGCTTTGCGCACAGCAGCCTCGTTGGTCTGCAGGGCGGTGCGGGCATCGGTCACAGTTTTGGCGGCTACGGCGCCGGGGCTGCTGTTTTCAAGCCTTGTGTAGCGTTCCAGATCTGAGCGGCTCTGGTCGAGTTTGGCTTTTTCCTGTTCAAGTGCGGCCTGAGCGGCCAGCAGGTTGGCCCGGGCCCGATCCAGGGCAGCCTGATAGGGGGCTGGGTCAATGGTGTAGAGCACATCGCCTTCTTTCACGATGGTGCCGTTGCGGAAGTTCTGCGTGAGCAGGAATCCACTCACCTGCGGGCGTATGTCGGTTTCTTCTTCCCCTCGCAACGTGCCGAACCATTCGTCCTGCACGGCTACGTCCTGCTGCACGAGCGGCATCACCTGCACCGGGAATGGGGGGAACTTGGGTTTAGGGGGCTCTGCGGCGACCGGTGTATTTGTCTTGCCGGCGGCTTTGTCCATCACCATCTGTTCTGCAGCTGTGCGGGTGGGGCGGAAGGTGAAAGGTTCTGTCTGTATGGAGCCGCGTGGGGTAGGGTCATCTTTTGCCAATCGGCTGTTGGCAGAGGATATGTTCATGGCGCGCACGCCATTATCGCGGTCGGCTACTACGGGTACCTCCTCGGCGTTTTCATAACCATACTCGCGGAAATATTCCATGAGGGGACGGGCATAGTCTTTAATGGCTACGAGTTGTTGGGTGGTGGTGTAGCCATCTTCTTCGGTGATGGTGATGTCGTATTTGCCATCGATGACTACCGGGATGGTGTGGGGTTCTCCCTTCTTATCTACCACGATGACGAAGTTGTTTCTCAGCACGGGGCGTATGGCGGCGGCGGGTACAAGCAGTGCCTCTTTTGTGCCCAGCGGTATTTTTATGCGCACCGGCATGCCGCCGCGCAGCAGTGAGTCCGGGTTTTCCACTTCGCCCTCTACATCAATAAGCCCTGTACCGGCCACCTTACTCTCCATCGAGAGCAGGGTTCCCTTGTGGGGGTATACGCTGCCGTTCTCCAGTATCAGGTCGAACCCCGGGGAGGTCAGCTCTGGGTTTCGCTTGTCGGATTGCACATTGCCGAAGCGGCGGAATGAGTTCACCAAGCCATCACTGTTGATGGAGAAATCTATGCGTATGGGGTTGATAGAGCTGATGTTGGCCAGCCTGGTGGCGGGCGTGACGAGGTCGCCCTTGGAGGCGGTGGCCGTACCGACGATGCCGTCAAAAGGTGCGCGCACCACGGTGTAGTCGAGATTAATGCGGGCGGTGGAGACGGCGGCTTTGTTCTGTTCGATTCCGGCTTGGCAGGCTTTCACGCTGGCTTCTGCGGCGCGCAGCTTATGGCGGGCATCTGACACTTGTTTTTCGGAGGCAGCACTGGTTTTGACGAGCTGCTCATATCGGGCGAGGTCGAGCTTGACCTGTTCGCAAGTCGCAACGGCTGCGGCCATGGCGGCCTCTGCCGCCTGCAGGTTTGCCTCTGCCTGGGCCAGTTCAGCCTGCGGCATTGCCGAATCTATCCGGAACAGAACATCGCCTTTCTTGACAAACTGCCCATCCTTGTATTCCTGTGCTATCAGGAAACCGCTCACCCTCGGGTGGATGTCCGTATCATTTTTTCCGCGCAGATAACCGAACCATTCTCCGTGGTCTGTCACCTGTTGCTTTTTTATGTTGAATACCTTGACTTTTACCTGATCCGTCTGTTTCTGCTGTTCCTGTTCCGGGGAGCAGGAGGTGAGCAGCCCCAGGGTACAGCTGCCCAGTGCCAGGGCTATGAGGGTGTGTGCGGTCATATATGAATGAGCTGGTAGGGAAAGTGTGTGGAGAAAATTATTCGCACCCGTGCATAATGAGCACGAGGATGATGAAGATGATAACAGAGATGGTACCGGCGCCTATGCTACCCTCTTTCTTCTCGCTGCCGGATTCACGGATGATAGTGGGTGTTTTGTGGCGGTTGTTTTTATCGTTGCCGGTATCCCACTGGTAATCCCAGGCGTTACGTGCCTGTTGCCTGGGGGATTGAGCCTGGGGGGTAGGTGGCAGAGCGGGGGTAGGTGGCAGAGCGGGAGCATGGGTGCTGGTCTGTTTGCCCATGCGGGCTTTTACACCCGGTGTACGCTGTTGCGGGGGGGGCATCAGCGGCTGCTCGGGCAGGTTGGGCACATTGATTTCGGGGAGTGCCGGTGCGCTGATTTCGGGCAGGGTCTGGGAGGGAAGGGATGAGAGCGAGTGCTGCTGCCGGGCAAAATCTTGCGCACGTCGTTCCTGCTCGGCTACCATGGCATTGAGTTTTGCCACTAAATCCTGAGACATAGCCTCAAGCGCACGGCGCTGCGGTTCTGTCGAAACTTCCTCGCCGTGTGGAATATCGATGCCGTGGTGTTGGTTCATGGCTATCTGAATCAGTCAAGTTTGAGTTCTTGCTGCACAGTGGCTGTCTGGTTAGCCGGGCTCTGCTGTGAGGTTTTGTGCTCATTGCCTTCTATTTCTGCGGCTGTCTTGATGGCGTTGAGCACGGCTTTTACCATTTTCTGTTTATCGCCATGTGCGGTCCAGGCCAGATAGAGAAAATCCGCCGGATGTATGTTGCCATGCTCGCGCAGGAAAGTGCGGTCTTGCTCATCGTAGTACATCAGTCCGGTATCGAGCGTGCCGTGCAGCTTGGCTTCTGCCTTGCGAATGATGCGCGGCAGGTACGGGATTCCCTGGAAATCATCGTCGGGTGATGGTAAATCATTGGCCTTTACCGGTTTAGCGTTGCCGGATATCCCCCTTTGCGCCGTCAGGAAAAACGTGCGTCGGGCAGCCGCTATCAGCAGAATGGTGCTGGGTGACGGGTCGCCGAGTACGGCGTAATCCTGCACGTACGCGTGCATTTCCTCAGGCGTGTAACCCATGTCGGCCAGTAGCTGAACCTCAGCCGGCAGAAAGAAGTTGTGGGCGGACGTTTGTGGGCGCTCGTGATAGCGCGCCACAGCATCTCGCAGCAGACTCATGAACCCGTCATTCCATTCCATGTGGTCATTATAGGGCAAGCCGAATGCTCATGGCAAGTACAAAACACGTCTTTAACGTGTTAATAAATTGCATGACATGCAGAATGCTTGCTAATACCTGCTTTTGTATGGAAAATGACCGGTACCATGCCTGACCGGAACTCCAAGCTTCTGCAAACTGCCCCTCGCGTGCTTATTGCCGCCGGAGTGGATGCCGTGGCGGCGGCGATGTGCTGGGTGTTTTTCTATGTGGCTCAGTTGGGGATTGTGGTGTTGCCCTGGTATGTGCCGGCTATGGTTGGGGTGTGTATATGGGTCGGTGTATTGTTCAGCCGGTTGCGCCTCTATTTCCGGTTGCGTGGTGAGGCGGCTGCGCCGAATATCTTCCCCCCTGAGTGGCAATGGCTGTCCGCTACGCAGTTTTGCTGCTTGGTGGTCGTGTTGGTGGCAGCGGTGTTCCCCATCATTGTGCATGTGCCTGTCGGGTTGCTGCGCCTGCTGATGGTGCCGGTTTGTGTCTGTGGGTTGGCCGGGCTGTTGTCTACGTACCGGGGCACTTCCCTGATGGTCTGTATTTGCCTGGGGGTGGCGCTGATGTGGGCGTGCTTGCAGCCCGCGCTGTTCTATAGTTTCAGGGTTCATCCCTATAGCATTTGCCTGCGCCTGCCGTTCTGGTTTGGCGTGTTTGCCTTTGCGTTGTTCTTCCGCCTGCATCGCAGCCTGCAGCCGCCCGGCATGGGCATGCGGCTGTTATGTTCCCTTGTTACCCTGGCTGCCTTGGTGGAGCTGTTTGACCGTGCAGGCGAAGGCGGGCAGATTGCCGCCTTCTGCCCGGTTTATGCCGGAGCCACCGTCTGTGTGTGGCTGCTTATGTTCCTGCGCGGGCGCGTGAGCGAGAGGGTTTGGTACGCCATGGGTTGGCCCCTCATGGCACTACCCCCTCTGCTTGCACTTGGCTGGAATCTTGTTTGTTAGCTCGTTGTACCTCTCAAAGCGGAACACCACACGCTCTGCCACGGCTGCAAACATGCTGCGACCGTGGGCTCGCAGAAGTTCCGGGACTTTTTAAGAGGGGCCATGCGCGCTTATTCTGCTCAGATGAGTCAATTCCGAAATCTTTGCTTGTTGCGGGACTGTTGTTGTCGGCTATGGGAAGTTGTTGTATGCCGTTTGTTTGAGCCAATGATGTCTCCGCTGCTACATGCTGTAGGAATATAGCTGCATTGTCCGGAAGACTGCTCTGCCGGTACCGCTATGTATGGCGATTGCCCTTGATGTATACCTATGAAAACAAATTACATAGCAAAACAACTGCTGGAGGGGGCGAACCTGTCACAAACGGATGCTGCCCGCCTGATCTTGGAAGCCATCGAAGCTCTGGGCGATTTAGTACAGGGGCTCAGTCGCCCGGCGCTTCTGGTTCTTCTGCGTGACACCCTGCGTCATGGGGTAGCCGCTATCCGAGCCGCCACGGACACGGTCACGTTGAGGGAGGCCGTGGCGGCAAGCATCTCCGCCCGTTCACACCTTCGCCCTTCCTCCTTACGAGATTTGAAACACTTTGCCGGTCGCATACTCAAGGTGGAGGGGAGCGCTGAGCTACCTCTTCGTGCCATTACAACGACACAATGCAAAAAGATTCTCACTGCGGCATTTGGTGCAAGTGTCAGCAATTTTGTTAAGGGTAGGGCCATATTGCACGGCATTTTCTCGTATGGTATTCAGCAGGAATGGTGTGACGTAAATCCTGTATCACGCATAAAATCCCCGAAGGTGAAAGAAAAAACTATCGCGCCGCTTACGCCGGCAGAGGTGGATAAGCTGAAAGAAACAGCCAGGCGCCCGGAGTTCCGGGATATGCAGTTTTCGTTGAGTCTGATGCTCTATGGCGGAATTCGACCAACGGAGGTCAGTCGCTTGCAGGAGTGCGATTTTGATTGGGAGGGGAATCTGGTTATCATACGCCCCACTGTCAGCAAGACCGGCGGCGGTCGCACGGTCCCGCTCCGTGGTATTCGCGGAATCAGGAAGAAAGACCGCATCATACCCCCGGATTGGAACCGCAAATGGCGAGCCTTGCGCCGGGCTGCCGGGTATCGTGGGCGCAGCTGGGTGCCGGATGTTTGTCGCCACACGTTTGCCACATATCATGCGGCATATTTCCGTAACCTGTCTGAGCTTCAGCTTGAAATGGGGCATCGCGATGTAACCCTGCTCATGACTCGCTACATGGCGCCGTCATTGAGAAAAGACGCAGTTGCTTTCTGGCGAGGGGCAGGGTGCCTGAAGGAATGAGCTAAAGGCCAGGCACATTCTGAAATGCTTGTTCGTGACTTACTGATAACGTGAAGCACATGCAGCCTTATCGGAACCGTTCGGCGTAATGGCAGGGAGTGGTCGCATACGCCGCGACCGGTTTGTCAGCCATAGCCAGCAGCCCCGACCGGGCAAAGTACGGCACATGTCCGGCGAAAAGTTCGGTACCTGTCAATTCCGACACGGGGAATACTGGCGGCGTTGATTTATTCGGCTGTCGGGCGATGGGGATGGCGGCGATAGGCTCGGCCACGCCTACGCCGTTGTCGTCGAAGATATACAAGCTTGTGCACAGCTTTTCCAGGCACAGGCGGCGTATCAATTCCTGCACCATGGGCTGCGTGCTCACGGAATCTGCCTTCCAGGTGCGTTTGCAGCGCACACAGAGTGCGCCATACCGCAGACTCTCTTCGGATTTCGGGCTCATTCTGAAATAACTAAAACCCGCATGACTGACCCCGTAGGCAAACCAGTGCAGTAAATGCAGTAATTTCAGATTCCGCTGACGCCCGAGGGGGGATTCGTGCGTGTTCAGCGGAATCAGGAAGCTGAGCATGCGGTAGCCGTTGTATTTATTCATAGCAGAATCATTCATGACGGTTGTTGCGGTGCCAGCAGGTTTCTTGTTTTCAGAATTTTATAGACATGGGTCACAGCCGCCGGCACCTCATGGCGTTTCATCCAAACCTCTTGCAGCAGCTTGTGCGTTTCTTCTCGGTTATTTATTTCCAATGCCCGCTGAATAAACGAACGGTACAGCTCATGCAGCGCGCGCTCTCCGGCCACTGCCTGCTCCACCTTCCACCGCCATTGCTGCACGGCACGTTGCACATCGTTTTTGTTTCGGTATCTTTTCATCTCGATTTCAATCTGGTCAGCACCATTCACCTCGCCCCAAGAGGGCAAAGCTATCGCCGGAGCTGGAAAAGAGAATCAATTACGCACCGAAATCACACGGCGAACAATAACACTCAGGTAGCAACAACAACGCGACTCCGGTCGCAACGATAGTAGTTTTCATAATCATGATAAACAGTTTAATGGATTTGATAGACAGAGGCAGGCGGGATTTTCATGGTGATTTACTCGAACATATAACCTGCGCTACCCTTATTTTACACGCAATTTACGCAAAATCAATCTAAATAATTCAATTGAGTAGGGGGCTTTCGCCCCCTCTCACACCACCGTACGTGCCATTTATGGCATACGGCGGTTTCTCGGCGTGTGATTGGTCCCGGAGCTAATGTTCCTGCCGCAACTCTTTTATCTCTCCTCGCCGGATACCCTG
>JAZNVF010000067.1:0-5778 GCA_045592685.1 Akkermansia sp.
ACTCTATTATTGCTTGTTTACTCATTTTGAGTGACATGTGTATATATTAGTGCCTGATTTATGAGGCATCCAGCTTTTCACGTGTCAGCCGAACTCGTGGGAAGTGTCAGTTCGGTGACTGGATTTTTGAGGCAATGCGTCCCGTCATGCCGGAACGCGCATACGCATTATATGCTTGCCTTCGGAAACAAAAAGTCTATGATAAAACTATGCTTTTGAGCAAAATCGTGAATTTTTACCTGGAAGGGTTCCGCAGCATGACGCTGGGGCGCACGCTCTGGGGTATTATTCTGCTCAAGCTCTTCATCATGTTTGCGGTGCTGAAGGTGCTTTTCTTTCCGGCCTACCTGCAGGGGAAAGAGGAGGATAAACAGGACAGAGTTTCAACAGAACTGACAGGCCGCGCCACCCGGGAAAAATAACAATGGAACCTATAGATTCATCACTCATTGACTGGTCGAGGGCGCAATTTGCGCTCACGGCGATGTACCACTGGCTCTTCGTGCCACTCACCCTGGGATTGGGCGTGATTATGGCAATCATGGAAACGCTCTATGTACGCACGCAGCGCGAGTTCTGGAAAGAAACGGCAAAGTTCTGGATGAAACTTTTCGGCATCAACTTCGCCATGGGAGTAGCTACCGGAATCATCCTTGAATTTGAGTTCGGCACAAACTGGAGCAACTACAGCTGGTTCGTGGGTGATATCTTCGGAGCGCCACTGGCCATCGAAGGAATTGTGGCCTTCTTTATGGAAAGCACCTTCATCGCCATCATGTACTTCGGGTGGAATAAAGTCAGCAAGCGCACACACCTGGCAGCCACCTGGCTCACCATCATCGGCGCCACACTCTCAGCATGGTGGATTCTCGTAGCCAACGCCTGGATGCAGCACCCCGTAGGTATGGAGTTCAACCCCGACACCGTGCGCAACGAAATGGTCGATTTTGCAGCAGTAGCCTTCTCCCCCGTAGCAATCGTGAAATTCAGCCACACTGTGGCAAGCTCATGGGTACTGGGTGCCGTATTTACGGTGGGTGTGAGCTGCTGGTACCTTCTGCGCAACAGACACCGGGAGTTTGCGCTGGCCAGTATCAAGGTCGCGGCGTGGTTCGGTCTGGCGGCGGCACTCATCACAGCCGAAACCGGCCACCGCAGCGGGCGCGATATAGCCCAATACCAACCGATGAAACTCGCAGCAGCTGAGGGTCTGTATGAGGGTGGACGCGAGCAGGGGTTGGTGCTGGGGGGCATGCTGCGTCCCGGTGCGGACTGGGCTACCCCAGGCAACGAGAGCAGGTACATCTTCCACCTTGAGTTACCCGGCGCGCTCTCCCTGCTCGCCACACATGAGGTAACGGGGTTCGTGCCGGGAATACGCAACCTGCTGGAGGGCGGTTATCCCCTGCCCGACGGCAGCACAGCACTCAGCGCCGAAGAAAAAATGGCACGCGGGCGCAAAGCCATTGCAGCACTGGCCGACTATCGCAAAGCAAAAGATGAGAAAACAAAAGCTGCCGCTCTTGCGGAGCTGCGTGCCAACTTCGATTACTTCGGCTATGGTTACCTGAACACTCCCGCCGAGCTGGTACCCAACGTAGCGCTCACCTTCTACAGTTTCCGCATCATGGTGATGCTGGGAGCTTACTTCGTGGCACTGTTTGCCGGGCTGCTGATAGCGGGCAAATGGCTACCGCAGTGGGTGCAATGGAAGTGGGCTCTGTGGGTGGTAGTACTCACCATACCCCTGGCCTGGCTTGCCAGTCAGGCCGGCTGGGTTGTGGCCGAGGTAGGGCGCCAGCCCTGGGCCATACAGGATCTGCTGCCGAATGTGGCGGCTATTTCACGCCTGGAAGTCAGCTCCGTACAGACCACCTTCTACATCTTCCTCGGGCTCTTCACCCTGCTACTGGTAGCCGAGCTGAGCATTATGGGCAAGGCCATTGCCACCGGACCGGAAAAAGACACACCTGCAATCTGACTATGAACAACATCTCCTTACTTCAACACTACTGGTGGTTCCTCATATCCCTGCTGGGAGCCCTGCTCGTATTCCTGATGTTCGTGCAAGGAGGGCAATCACTCATCCGGACTCTCGGTCGCTCGGAAGAGCAGCGCCGCATGTTGCTGCTGGCCACCGGGCGCAAGTGGGAACTTACCTTCACCACACTCGTGACCTTCGGCGGAGCATTCTTCGCCTCATTCCCGCTCTTCTACAGCACCAGCTTTGGTGGGGCGTACTGGGTGTGGGTACTCATTCTGCTCTGTTTCGTGGTACAGGCGGTCTCGTACGAATTTCAGTTAAAAAACGGCAACATACTAGGCACAAAGACCTACCGAGCATTTCTGCTGATGAATGGTCTGCTGGGGCCGCTGCTCATCGGCACCGCCGTGGGCACATTTTTCACCGGTGCTGAGTTCGTGGTGGATAAAGCAGCCGTTACCCACCCGACCATGCCGGTTATCTCGCGCTGGGTGAACCCGCTGCATGGGCTGGAGGCCGTATTGGTACCGCAAAACCTCATGCTGGGTATCAGCGTGCTGCTACTCACCCGCGTGCTGGCATGCCTGTATTTCCTGAGCTGTATTGCAGATGCCCCCCTGCGCACCAACTGTCGCCGCAGATTATTCATGGAGAGCGGCTTCTTCCTGCTCTTCTTCCTCACCTGGCTGCTGCGCTGGCTCTGTGGTACAGGTTATGCCGTACAGCCAGAAGATGGCTACATCTACCCGGAACAATACAAATACCTGCACAATCTACTGGCCATGCCTGCTGTATTTGCAGCGCTGGTGCTGGGAGTGCTGCTGGTGCTCACCGGCATGGTAACCGGGCTGCGCGGGTGGCGGCGAGCCATCTGGCCCGCCGGGTTCGGCAGTGTGCTGGTGGTACTGGCACTGCTGCTTTGTGCCGGGTGGAACCACACGGCCTATTACCCCTCCGTTGTATCGCTGCAGAGCTCCCTCACTATCGCCAATAGCAGCTCCAGTCTCTTCACGCTGCGCACCATGACGTATGTCTCTTTCATCATTCCCTTCGTACTTGCTTACATCGCATGGGCCTGGCGCGCACTCGACCGCACCCCCATTTCGGCGGATGACACCACCTCCGAACCCTGAGACAGGCCATACACAGGCCGCGGTATAACCTCATTCCGGAAATTGCATGCCGACCCACTGACAGGTCGGCATGATACATAACAGGGAATCCGCACCAGGTTTACATATACCCATAGCGTCGCCGATATCGCAACACAAAATACCCAGAAAACAGTAACGCGCCCACCTCTGCAACAGCAGCACTCCACCAGATACCGCTTGTTCCGAACAGAATCGGCAGGGTCAATACCGACAGCGACTGGAAGGCAAAGGTTCTCAGAAAGGCGATAGCGGCCGAAATCAGCCCGTTGTTCATGGCCGTAAACAAGCCGGAGGCAAAAATATTGTATCCCTGCAAAGCAAACGAGAGAGCGAACAGGCAGAAAGCCTGTCTGGTGAGAGAGGTCAGGTGCTCGTTGTAGCCCACGAACATGCGGGCGAGCACCCCGGAAAGCGCAACGGCAGTCACAGCCAACACCACTCCGGCAATGCTGATAAGCAGCAAACTCTTGTAAAACAGATTGCTCAGCTCAGCGTGATTCTCCGCTCCGTGGTTATAGGCAAAAAGCGGACCGCTGCCCATGTCGAACCCGAAAAAGATGGCCACAAAGAAAAATGCCACATACATCACCACACCATAAGCCGCGACACCATCCTCGCCATAATAACGCAGCAACTGGTAGTTATAAAGCATACTCACCAGAGAGGCTGATATGCCACTCACCAACTCGGAGACTCCATTGGAACAGGCAATCAACATAGGGCGCACCTGCATAGGGGTGCGAGTGAAACGCAGCAGACTCTTGTTGGGCTGCAGGAAATAGAACACAGGCACCAGCCCCGCCACGACCTGACTGAGCCCGGTCGCCACAGCCGCCCCGGTGATTCCCCAGCCAAGCCCGGCCATGAAAAGCGCATCGAACACGACGTTGGTAATGCCCCCTGCCACACTCAGCCAGAAGGCCAGGCGAGGTTTCTCCGCCGCTATCAGCAGCGCCTGAAAGGTCCATTGCAAAACACAGCAAGGCAGAAACCCCAGCATAATCCGCCCGTAGAGCACGGCATCAGGCATCATGTCCGGAGTAGCGCCCAGCAGACGGCAGAGCTCCGGCAGATACCATATCCCCAATCCCCCGAGCAATGCTCCCAACAGTGCAGCCAGCAACACTATCTGAGTGAAGTAGCGCCGAGCCCGCTGCGCAGCACCCTGCCCCAGAGTTTTGGCCACCAGCGCCGTTCCGCCCGTGCCGAACATAAACCCCAGCCCGCCCAGCAACATAACAACCGGAAATACGAAATTGAGAGCGGCAAAAGCCGTCTTGCCCACAAAATGCGACACGAACAGACCATCCACCATCGTGTACACAGAGGTGAGCAACATCATTGCTATCGGCGGCAGCACAAAAGCAAAAAGCTTACGATAGGTGAAATGATCTGAAAGTTGCACCGATGTCATGGCTTGCCAGTCAATTCTATAGTCTGCCCGGTGTGGAAAGCACACAGACGCGCCCCCATGAGTGACTTCAGCACCCGGTAGGCTCCCGGTCCGGTACAGTGCCCGGTATAGTAACGCGTGGGCAGAGCCAGCATTGTGGCAGCAGCTGCGCGCAAACGGGGTTCATCGGCCACCGGGTCGGCGTTCATGTAGTGGAATCCCCCTACCAAAACATCAGGCCGGAAGTGTGTGGCTATATTCAAGACCCCGCGATGGGAACACCCGCTGATGAGCACCTGCAATCCACGCTCCTGCAACAAAAGATACTGTTCGTGGCGGAAGTCGTCTGCCTGGCGCACGCCGCCAATAACAGCAGACATGCCGCCCCCTTCGGGCGGGTACGGCGTGGCCATACCGGTAGCCCGGTGCAACTGTACTCCCGGAGCTAATTCCGTGGTATCTGCCACCGCACATCGCAGGCGAGGATGAGCGGCGAACTGCGGTGGCAAGCCTATATCCTTGCCGACTCTGTTGAAATGTGGCTCAAGTGCATGCGGACTCACCCAAAGAGCGGCGTGGTCATTGAGCTGCAGAAAGCGCTCTACGCCACCACCGTGATCATAGTGCCCGTGCGAAATCACGGCCACATCGACATCTCCCAGGCTCACCCCCATGCGCTCCGCGTTGTCGGCAAACACGCCCGACGCCCCGGTGTCGAACAATATCCGCAGCCCGCCACTCTCAATCAACAGACTCAGACCGTGCTCGGCCACCAGGTCAGCACGGCAGGTCGTGTTCTCTGCCAGTACATGTATACGCATAGATGTAAACCGGAAACAGTGTCTCCTGATAGCCCCGCAACTCCACAGGAGCTCAGGGAGAAATCCCTGTAAGCACCATTGTACCCATTTTATCGAAATAAGCAAGCCCGCAGAGTAAAGATTATACTCATTGGCAAAATCAGCCCCGGAGCTCTGCATATTGAACTTCGCCCTCCGCACTTCATCAATCCCTGTCTGACCAACGGTGCTTGCGTCATCAGTAAATCTGAAACAGGCCCATAGTTTTCCCTTTCTGGTCACTTAAGTGCCCCCCTCTGAGCAGACACCAGGGCAAACGCATTGGTGAATATGACACTTCATCATGTCATAAAATTCATATTATATATCAATAATATTGAATTGAGATAATATGACATTGTTTAATTGTATGATGATTGTATATATGATATATTAAGCTTCCTTTTT
>JAZNVF010000068.1:0-5721 GCA_045592685.1 Akkermansia sp.
AAACATGTTTTTGCGCAATGCTGAGGTCATAAAACATCGTGCTGCACTCAGGCCGATGTTTTATTCTAAAATTGTAAATGGTAAATTGTACATTGTAAATAATGGACTTACTGGGTTCATTGTCTAATGCGTTTGCCCTGAGAATCCATCTGATGAGCTACATTGATTTGTGGACCTGGATGAATCAGCAGGTAGATAAGGCGCATTCTCCACCGAAAATTGCTCAAATCTGAGTACAGGGGGGCTTCGAAAAAGCCTCTATCCGGAAAGCCTGGGATTTATCGGCACTTGCGTCTCTCAGAAAAAATCTTTGGGACACATGTGCGGTATAGTTTGCTATAGCTGGATTAACAAGCGCCCGCGAGTCACAATGTGACACGCGGGCGCGGAAATAAAGCCGTTAGGCGAACTATCAGTTGTTGTAGATAGCGCGGGCCTTGGCAGCGGCCTCCTCGTAGGCCTTCACGGCAGCCTCCTTAGCCTCGCCGGTGGCAGCCTGAGCGGCGTCGTAGAGATTCCACAGGTCGAAGGCCTGAACAGCGGCCTTCTGGCCGGCGGTGTAGCTGGCGGCAGCCTCATTCACAGCGGACTCCTGCTCGGGGGTAGCCCAAGCGTGGGTGTAACCATCCACCAGGTTCCAGTAACCGCGAGTGAAGTCGGGGAAAGACACAGCGCAGTTGCCGTTGTCCATGGAGAGCGTACCAAGCTCAGCCAGGCAGCACCACTCAGCCAGGTCATATACGTCCATATCGAGGGGCAGACCGTGCTGCAGGCAGTAGACCATACGAACATCCATGAAGAAGTCCATACCGCCGTGGCCACCCACCTTCTCGGCCATCTCGCCGAACTTCTTGATGATGGGGTGACGATAGCGCTCGCGCAGAGCATTCATCTCTTCCTCGGGCATGAAGCTGTGGGAGCTGAGGTCATCGATGCTGGGAGCAGCGCCCTTGGCTGCGAGCTGAGCGGCATCGATAGCGAAGCCCTGGATGGGGTACTTGTTGGCGAAACCGCGGGTACCCACGAGCTGGAACAGTCGGTTGTAGGGCTGGGGGTTCATCACATTGTGCTGAATCTCCACAACCTTGCCGTTCTCCGTGCGCATGAGGGTGGTGGTGTGGTCACCGTTGCGGAAGTTCGGGCAGGGCTTGCCGGTCTTCTTCTCCACATATTCACGACCGTGCACGGACTTGGTGTCCATAGCCACGAGGGTCTTGAAACGGTCACCGCGGTGAATGTTCATCACCTGAGCGACAGGGCCCAGACCGTGGGTAGCATACACATCACCACGGTTCTCCATGTTGTACTTCATACGCCAGCCGAGCTTGTCGGGGTCGTTCTCGGGGTTCACCCAGTACTCGTCCCAGAATTCGTCGAGGTTGTGGATGTAAGCGCCCTTGGCATAGAGCACCTCACCGAGCACACCCTGCTGAGCCATGTTGAGGGAGTCGAGCTCGAACCAGTCGTAGCAGCAGTTCTCAAGAATCATGCAGTGCACGCGGTTCTTCTCCGACAGGTTCACAAGCTCCCAGCACTGCTGCAGGTTCATGGCGCTGGGCACCTCGATAGCGGCGTGCTTGCCATTCTCCATGGCGCACTTGGCCACAGGGAAGTGGTGATCCCAGTCAGTAGCGATGTAAACAAGGTCGATATCGGGGCGCTTGCAGAGCTCCTCATAGCCCTTAGGGCCGTAGTAAACGGCAGCGGGAGCCAGCCCTGCATTGCGCAGGCTCTTCTGGCACTTCTCAGCGCGTTCCTTCTCGTAATCGCAAAGAGCGACAACCTCCACACCGGGAATGTGAGTGAAACGGGGAATGGCACCCGAACCACGCATACCCAGACCTACGAAAGCCACACGAACAGTCTTCAGAGCGGGGGTCTTGAGACCAACGACATGCTGCTGCCCCTCAGGGCGGGCGGGGGACTCAACAACAAGTGTACCCTTGTCCCAATGCGTCTTGGTATCGGGCGACAGCGACTGAGCATTCAGGCCACCTGCGGCAAAAAGAACCGCACAGGCCATAGCCATTATCTTGTTCAGTTTCATATTGTTTATATTTGTTTTGAATGTGTTACAGCAAGCCATTCAGATAATGACCCGTGCTCCACTTTCGGTTCGCGTTATTCTATCGGTTCAGCGGGTTTAAGTCAAGCCAATTCTGTGCCACCGGATGTTGGCAACTGAGTGTCAGTTATCTTTTTTTATCACTCCCCTCATGGTGAAAGGATGCGATATATTGAACCCGCCGCACACTATATCCGGCAGTCCATCGCCATCAAAATCAGCCATAGCTGTGTAGACAATGCTGACGGTCCCTTTCAGAGCAAAATCGCCCGACCTCATGCTCATACCCCAGTTTTTCCGCTCAGCATCAACAGGTTGCTCCGGAACTTCAAACCGCAGCTCTCCATCTACCACCCTGCCCTTATAAGTACAACGCTCCGTCCTCAAATCCGGGGTTCCGTCACCATCCTCATCTGTCACCACCATGCGTATTGCCGACCACCTCATCGGCTCTCCGGTTGTACTGAGAACCGGCCCGCCAAGCTGCAGCACAGGCACATCTTCACCCACCACAGTGGCACGGCGCAACCTCAAATCGGCGCCGGCGATAATCAGTTGATTTCCCTGCTCCACAGCAGCTGTCAGCACCTTAACCTCCTCGTTTTCCTGCGTTTTCAACACGATAGGCTCAGAGAAAAGCACCTTCCCCCGCTTTGACTCATTGATATAAAACCACAGTCGGGAATGCGCAGCCAACACCAAATCCGGCCGCTCACCACCCATATCGACTGCCATCGGCACATACCAGGAAGTCTTTTTCCCGGCGCCGGGAGTAAACTCCGGCAGCGGGCCGAAATATTCCATCTCCACCGTTGGGTTGTCATTCCCGGTTGCCCAGAGAGCACCACCCAGCACACACGCCGCCCAAAGAGAGTACCATTTCATATCGCGTATTATAGCCCGAGCCCCACCCGATTGCAAGCTCATTTCCCGCTGACGCGCACGAGGTTTGAAGCCACCGCCCGAATATGCTATCATGGCGGGGTATGGCAGAAATCAGCAGCACCGCCTCTATCCGCGAACTTGCCGCGCTCATGCGCGCCCACGGGGTCACGCGTTGCGTGGCTTGCCCCGGTAGCCGCAACTCCCCCATCGTAGCCACTCTGGCGGCGCTGCCGGACTTCGAACTGCGCGGCGCAACGGATGAACGCAGCGCCGGGTTCGTGGCCTGCGGCTGGGCGGCACAGACTCAGGCTCCGGTAGCCGTGTGCGTCACTTCCGGCTCAGCCCTGCTGAACCTGCACCCGGCCGTGGCAGAGGCCTTTTACCGCCGCCTACCCTTGCTTGTCATCTCAGCCGACCGCCCGGCGAGCTGGGTAGGCCAACAGGACGGCCAGACCCTGCCGCAACCCGGCGTATTCGGCCCGCTGTGCCGTATGAGCGTGCAGATTCCCGAGGGTGAGGCCGAACAATGGCACCGCAATCGGCTATTCAACGAGGCCTTGCTGGAGCTGCGCCACCGCGCGGGTGGCCCTGTACACATCAACATGCCGCTCAGCGAACCTCTCTTCGGCACCACCACTGCCCCCCTGCCCACCCCGCGTGTCATCCGCCGCACCGAGCTGGCCAAAATGGACGCCGACGAGGAAACTCAACTACTCGACACCGTGGCTGCCTGCCCCCGCCGCCTTATCCTACTCGGGCAGTTGCCGCAATCAGCACAGCTCCCCCCGACTCTGGCCGCAGAAAAGGCATTCGCCATCATCGGCGAGCACCTGTGCAACACCGACATCGCCATCACCCGGCCCGACAGCGTGCTCGGCCCGCAACCAAACGCCGATATGAGCCCCGACCTACTCATCACCTACGGCGGCTGTATCATCTCCAAACGCCTTAAAGCCTTGCTGCGCAACAACCCGCCGCGCGAGCACTGGCACATCTGCCCCGACGGCAACGTGGTCGACACCTTCTGCTGCCTGACCCGAGTGATAGAGGGCTCCGACGACGAGCTGTGGGAACTGCTGAGCGCCTTTGCTGAAGAGGGGGATGAAACCTACGCTGAACGCTGGCTGCACCCCGTGCCGGTACCACAATTCCCCTACAGTGCCATGCAGATGGTGGGCGATCTGCTGGGAGCCATGCCTGCCGACAGCGTGCTGCACCTGGCCAACAGTTCCGCCGTACGCTTTGCCCAGCTCTACCCCCTGCCTGTGGGCACGCAGGTGGAGTGCAACCGTGGGGTGAACGGCATTGAGGGTTCCCTCTCCACAGCTCTGGGGTACGCCATGGGTGATAACCGCCTGCACTTCATCATCTGCGGTGACCTCTCCTTCTTCTACGACATGAACGCCCTGTGGCTGCAAGGGATTCCGCGCAACGTGCGCCTGCTGATGCTCAACAACGGCGGCGGCGGCATATTCGACCTCATTCCCACCCCCGACAACCCTCTGGTGAACGGAGCGCACCACGCCACCGCCACCGCCTGGGCACAGAGCTGTGGGTTCGAGTGCCTGAGCGTGCGCAGCGAGTACGACTGGCCCGCCGCACTGGCCGCGCTGACCTCCCCCTCAACAGCTCCCATCTTTGTGGAGGCCTTCACCGACAGCACGGCAGATGCCGCACTTTTTAAACAATTCAACGCACAATACTGATACACAGCACCATGAAACGCGAGTGGAAAACCATCAAGCAATACGAGGAAATCCTCTTCGAACAGTACGGCGGCATCGCCCGTATCACCATCAACCGTGAGCGCTACCGCAACGCGTTCACTCCCCTTACCACCGCTGAAATGAGCGACGCGCTGCACCTCTGCCGTGAAATGCAGGATGTAGCCGTTGTCGTGCTCACCGGCGCCGGGGATGTCGCCTTCTGCGCCGGCGGCGACATGAATGTGAAAGGTTACGGCGGTTATGTGGATCGCGGAGGAATTCCCCGGCTCTCCGTACTCGATGTGCAGAAACAGATTCGCTCCCTGCCCAAGCCCGTCATCGCCGCTGTGAATGGCTTTGCCATCGGCGGTGGCCACGTGTTGCACGTCGTCTGCGACCTCTCCATCGCCTCCGAAAACGCCATCTTCGGGCAAACCGGTCCCCGCGTCGGCAGCTTCGATGCCGGCTTCGGCTCCTCGTATATGGCCCGCTGCATCGGACAGAAAAAAACACGCGAAATCTGGTTCCTCTGCCGCAAATACAACGCTCAGGAAGCCCTCGATATGGGTCTGGTCAACAAAGTCGTCCCCCTCGCTCAGCTCGAAGATGAATATGTGCAGTGGGCAGAAGAAATGATGCAACACTCCCCCATCGCCCTGCGCATGATTAAAGCCGGCCTGAATGCCGAGCTGGACGGTCAGGCCGGCATCCAGGAGCTGGCGGGAGATGCCACCATGCTCTTCTATATGTGCGACGAAGCGCATGAGGGCTCGCGCGCTTTCCTCGAAAAGCGCAAGCCTGATTTCAGTAAATACCCGAAAATGCCCTGAACGGCAAAAATATCACAGCCGGGCAAGATATCAATTGCGCCCTCGCCTGTAGCGAGGGCCAATTCCTTTTTTTGGGGGGAAAGGGGGAAGAACAACAGGGCAGACGCATTTGAAATATGACACAGGCATGAAAATGCAGAAATAACTCAACGCATTTCCTCTTCAATGCCGAGCATAATACGTTCCAAGACACGAGTATTCCATGCTGCGTGCTTTCGTTTTCTACGCAAAGGTT
>JAZNVF010000069.1:0-5425 GCA_045592685.1 Akkermansia sp.
CATCCTGTCTGTGTTTCGCCCCCGGCTTCCTCCCCACCCCACATTACTGTGACGCAGTTGCCTTTGGCTATTTGATTCCGCCCTGTCAGCGGCTCATTGGGGACTTTCACCCCAGTTACGTGTCATGCCTGACGTACAAAAGAAACCGCCCTCGGCTATGAAACCTTGGGCGGTCGCGCGATGTAGGGCTTGGTTACCCCACTTGAACTTGTAGTTGTTCCTTACTTACGGCCTGTCTGGGCAGCCTGAGTGGGCGTATCGTAGAGAAGCCCCTTATCAGCGAGAAGCCCGACGGCGGCGTGCAGCCAGACCTGCCAGAGCCAACAGAGAAAGCGTGGCCGTGGTCGGTTCAGGAACAACAACAGCACCTGCATACTTCAGGCTGATGCCAGAGAGCTTTTCAGCACCACCATTTGTCCATACATTATTATTGGAGCCCTTGGTGAAAGTAGTGTTATCAATTGAGTCAACAGTGTAGGTGCCGACAGCATCGCCAACGGTAAGAGTAAAGACACCGCTCTTAAACTCACCCTTGGAGTCAACAAACTTTACGAACTGAAGCGTAATCGCTACAGCAGAGTCATCGGCAGTATATGAGCCTACATTCAGCAACTCAACACTCGTATTCGTATCCAGGCGACTCGCGAGGCGAATCGCGCCTTCATCCGTAATCTGGAGAGTATAGCCTTGAGCGCCAGAGCCGGCGTTTACTGTGCCAAAAAGATACTGGTTGCTAACACGAGAAGGGGCAAGAGTCAAGCTCAATTCCCAGCTATTTGTCAGGTTCCCTGTATCCTCGCTCCAATCAATTGCGGAATTACCACTGCCAAGCTCACCATTGGCTGGTGTCGTGATTGAAAGTAGATCCCAAGTAAGCTCATCAGGAGTTGTTGCTGTATCAGCAGCAGCCATCCCAGCAAGAGCCATAAGGGCTATGAGTGTTTTTTTCATAATTTGTAATAATTGATTATTAGTTATTTAGAGTGAGTTGAGCAAATCTCTCATTCCTTAGCGCTCTAGGAACTATACAGACTTGTCTACAATCCAACGGCCCCATAATACAGCATTGCGGATGCTGATGCACGCCTAAAATTCGTAAAAGATTAGAATTTTACGAGTTAGGACATTAGAAAGAATGATAAGCAGTGCGTGTGAGAGATACTCAATCATACCTAACTAGCAGAGTTTCAATGCAAAGATAAAGCATCAGCATCCGCAATGCTGATGTCTCCTTATCTAACTCATCCTCACACTGTATCAGGGCAGATGTTGTAGTAAGCCTCGGCTTCCGTTTTGGTGATGGCTCGGCGGTAATGTTTCAGAAGCGTGGCGATGTCATGGCCGAGTTGGTTCGCTGTGGATGTATAGCCGTGTCGCTCTGCCATGAATGAAGCAGCCGTGTGACGAATACAGTTTTTAGGGAGTTTGATACCTGTTTCTCTTGTAAGCGTCCGCAAGAATGAACTGTGAGCATCTCTCCTCTGCTTCACACTATTTCCAGTGAGCAAGTATTCAGTTGGATGCATGGTAACGCCGTAAGCCTTTGCGAAGTCCATCCACAAACGGAAGTTTTCTGAAGGGTAGATGTAACGAGCCTCACCATTCTTGGCGTTGGCAGCGGAGATGTAGATTTCATTACGACCGCCAACAAAGATGTCCCTGTATGTTATCTTGGCTCTTTCATCAACTCGTGCTCCACAGAAGAACCCTACGGCCAGAACAGGAATGAACTTATGATACCTGGGCGTGTTCTTTACAAAGGCAAAGATGCGTTTTACCTCCTCCACACTCAAAGTTTCAGGTTCTTCAATCTTCTTCTTGCTAGGAGGATTGAGATTTGCCACAGGATTGTATGTTGCCGTGAATTTCCTCGTCATCTACAGAAAGGGAGCTTGACAGTTGAGGGGAAGGGGGGGTAGAATCTGCCCCTATAGATTTTTCTAACACACATCAAGCGACACAATTATATGGACAAGATTGTATATCATTTCGGCGGAGGGACCGCCGATGGGGATGGCAGCATGAAGGCGCTGCTGGGAGGTAAGGGAGCGAACCTGGCGGAGATGGCAAGAATCGGTCTGCCGGTTCCCCCCGGGTTCACCATCACGACGGAGGTCTGCACGTATTACTATGCCCACGAACTGAGCTACCCAGCCGAGCTGGACGGCTTGGTGCACGAGGGAATCGGCCGCATGGAGTCACTGGTTGGCCGTAAGTTCGGCGACACGGCGGCCATGCCGCTGCTGGTGTCGGTTCGCTCGGGAGCCCGAGAATCCATGCCGGGTATGATGGACACGATTCTGAACCTCGGTCTGAATGATGATACGGTTGAAGCCATGGCAGCGGCCACCGGCAACGCCCGCTTTGCCTGGGACTGCTACCGCCGTTTCGTGCAGATGTATGGTGACGTGGTGATGGGCGTGCAGAAGCAGGAGGGCGAGGACCTCGAGCCCTTCGAGAGTATCATCCACGCGCTCAAAAACGAGCGCTACGGCAAAGACATAGCTGACTCCGAACTCACCGCCGACGACAGCCGCGAGCTGGTGCGCCGTTTCAAGACCCTGGTGCTGACCCGCAGCGGTCGCAATTTCCCCGCCGATCCCTGGGAGCAGCTGCAGGGGGCCATTGGGGCCGTGTTCGGCTCCTGGAACAACGAGCGCGCCATCACCTACCGCCAGAAATACGGCATACCCGGTGAGTGGGGTACCGCCGTGAACGTGCAAAGCATGGTCTTCGGCAACACGAGCGATGAGTCCGGCTCCGGTGTGGCTTTCACCCGCAACCCCGCCAATGGTAAAAACGAATTCTACGGCGAATTTCTCATGAATGCCCAGGGCGAGGACGTGGTGGCCGGCGTGCGCACCCCCGACCCCGTTGCCCGACTGGCAGAGGTCATGCCCAGCGCATACGCCGAGCTCTGCGATATCCGCAAGACGCTCGAAACCCACTTCCGCGACATGCAGGACTTCGAGTTCACCATTCAGGACCGCAAGGTGTACATGCTGCAGACCCGCAACGGCAAGCGCACCGGTATCGCCGCCTTCCGCATTGCCTGCGATATGGAGAAAGAGGGGCTTATCGACTGGCAGACCGCCGTGCAGCGAATCCCCGCTGACCAGGTGGACCAGGTGCTTGCCCCCGTCTTCGACAGTGGAACCGTGAGCAAGGTACAGCCCATTACCCGTGGTCTGAATGCCGGTCCGGGCGCCGCCTCCGGGCGAATCTGCCTGAATGCCGGCCGCTGCGAGGAGGCTCACAAGCGCGGCCAGAAGGTGCTGCTGGTGCGCCTGGAAACCTCCCCTGAGGATTTGCGAGGCATGATAGCGGCGGAGGGTATTCTCACCGCCCGTGGCGGGCTTTCCAGTCACGCCGCTCTTGTGGCCCGCCAGATGGGCAAGGTCTGCGTGTGCGGTGCCGGTGACATGGAGATTGACTACCACAATCGCACTGTCACCATCGCCGGTCAGGTATACAAGGAGGGAGACTACCTCTCGCTGGACGGTACGAATGGCTATGTTTACGCCGGCAAGATGCCCACCGCCCCCTCAGAGGTGGTGCAGGTGCTCATCAACAAGACGCTTAAACCCGAAGACAGCCACACCTACCGCGACTTTGCCCGCGTGATGGACTGGTGCAGCCGTGCCAGCAAGCTGGGCGTGCGCACGAATGCCGACTCCCCCGACCAGGTGGAGGCCGCTATTGCTTTCGGCGCTCAGGGTATTGGTCTGTGCCGCACCGAGCACATGTTCTTCGGCGGTAACCGCATTGACTTCATGCGCCGCATGATTCTGGCCACGCATGAAGAAGAGAGCCGCGAGGCCGTTGCTAACCTGCTGCCCTTCCAGAAGAGTGACTTCAAGGGTATCTTCAAGGCTCTGGCCGGCAAACCCGGCACCATTCGCCTGCTCGACCCGCCCCTGCACGAGTTCCTGCCCACCACCAAAGAGCAGCAGCTCGACCTGGCCAAGAAATTCAACATCCCCGTCGAGGTCATCATCCGCCGCGTGAGCGAACTGCATGAGTTCAACCCCATGCTCGGCCACCGTGGCTGTCGCCTGGGTATCGCCCACCCCGAAATCACGGAAATGCAGGCTCGCGCCATCATCGAGGCAGCCATCGAGGTGCAGGAGGAGGTAGGCTGCGAGGTGCGCCCCGAGATTATGGTACCGCTCGTCTCTTTCAAGCGCGAGCTCGACCTGCAGAAGGAGGTGATTGACCGCGTGGCTGAGCAGGTGTTCCGCGAGAAGGGTCGCCGTGTCTCCTACAAGGTTGGCACTATGATTGAGATTCCGCGCGCCTGCGTGACGGCAGATGAGATTGCTGAAACCGCCGAGTTCTTCTCCTTCGGTACGAACGACCTCACCCAGACCGGACTGGGCATGAGCCGCGACGACTCCGGCTCCTTCCTGCCCAACTACCGCAACCTCGAAATTGTGAAGGCCAACGTCTTCGCCAGCATCGACCAGGAGGGCGTGGGCAAGCTCATGCAGCTCGCCATCAAACTCGGCCGCACCACCCGCCCCGGCATGAAGATGGGTATCTGCGGTGAGCACGGCGGCGACCCCGCCTCCGTCAAGTTCTGCCACGGGCTCGGGCTGGACTATGTGTCCTGCTCCCCCTATCGCGTGCCCACCGCACGCCTGGCAGCCGCTCAGGCCGCACTCGCGCAGAAGTAACAACTATATCGAAAAGTCAGCCGCCCGCAACCTCATCTGGTTGCGGGCGGTTGTTTATGAGGTCAAAAAGAGTGAGGAGCGGAATCAGAGAAAAAAAATACCGCGAGCCAATTAGTTACGATTGCTGCGTGTTCACTCGGACCGGGCGGAGCGGTAAAGGTGGGGGCGCAGCAGGTCGAGGATTTTCTCCGGGGGAATTTCCTGTTTATTGAGGAGGTAAGGTGTGAGCTCCTCTATCAAAACTGACAGCGAATCATTGTTCACATGAAGAACTGCCTGCATGGGAGCACCCGATTCACCGATACTGATGAGCCAGCACTCTTTCTCAGACAGATACTCTCCGGTTATGGGAAATTTCGTTCTTTCTGACAGCAACTCTATCCCCTTGTTAATAGCCATGCGCCCCACGGCAGATGTTGCCAGGAGAGGCAACGCTGCACGCAGAGCTTTATCTCTAAGTTTATTCAGCATGGTGTCAGTATGCAGGAATCCGCGAGATAAAGCAAGCCTTTTTCATGGAAAAATGAGGGCTGTTTCCACATGTGTCCCAAAGTTTGGGGGAATATAGCCATTGTGTACTCAAAATCAGCGTGTTTTGCCGAATTCTTCTTGGCCGGGTATCATACAGCCCGTTCTTTGGCACAATTTTTCTTTTATCCCAACATCGGCGTAAGCCGCTTACTTTTAATTCGTAAATCGTAAATTGTAAATCGTAAATCAACGTGTCCCAAATCTTTGGGACACGTATG
>JAZNVF010000070.1:0-14120 GCA_045592685.1 Akkermansia sp.
AGTCGGGATTTCCCCTCGAACTTCCTTTCCCACGGTTTGTTACCTCCCCGCAGTTGTTCTTCAGGTCTGGGATTCCGCATCATCGCGGCTCCGCGCGGACTTTCACCGCAGTGCGCATATCGCGTCGGTCGTACCAAAAAACACCGGTGCCGCAAGCGGCACCGGTGGGATTAAGAAAAATCACTTCTGCCAACCACCGCCGAGCTGAGTGTAAAGCGTAGGTATGCACGCGGCATACTGGTAGCGGTAGTTAACGAGCTGTTTCTGGGCAGGGAAAAGGCGCAGCTGGTTATCCAGCACCTCGAAGTAAGCGGAGTAGCCCTCCTTGTAGCGCTGCTTGGCCAGAGATACGGACTGTTCGTAGGCGGCAACGGCGGCCTCCTGCTTAATAATAACCTCGCGGAGCTTCTGACGCTGAGTCAGAGTGGTAGCGACCTCAGCCAGAGCATTGAGCACGGTCTGTTCGTAGTCAGCCTTGGCGGCAAGGAAAGCCTCTTTCTTGGCAGCCTGGTTAGCTGTCAGACTACCGGCCTGGAAAAGAGGGCCGGTGAGGTTAGCGCCAATACCCCACCCGTGCTTGTTCCCGAACACTTTGTGGCGAAGATCGGGGGAAGCATAACCTGCGGCTCCGGTCAGACTGATGGTGGGGAAATAGGAGGCTATTGCCACGCCAACCTCGGCATTAGCCGCACGCAAGGCCTGCTCTTTGGCACGGATATCGGGGCGACGGGAGAGCACGTCGGCAGGAATACCGGCAGCCACGCGAGAGGCGTTCATATATGACTTCAGGCTACCGCTGCGGGCAATACGGCCGGGCGCACGCCCTGCCAGCATGCTCAGCGTGTTCTCCATACTGGCAATCTGCATTTCCAGAGCAGGAACCTCAGCCTCGGCAGAGGCCAGTGCAGCCTCGGCACTGGCAACCTGCAGCTTGTCAACAACACCCTCTTTGAACTGATCGTTGAAGAGATTGAGCGTATCGCGGTAAGATTCCATGCTTTCACGGGTGATACGCAGCTGCTCATCAATCATCAGCAACTGAAGGTAACCGGAGGCCACCTGGCGCATGAGAGAGATGCGCAGGTTGTTGAGCTCCTCGGCTGCCTCCTGGGCAGAGGCCTCGGCGCTCTCAACCTGGCGGCGAGTCTTACCCCACAAGTCGATTTCCCAGCTGGCACTCAGAGCAGCCGAACCGGGATTTGTGGTCACGCTGCCGGTATTGGTGATACTGGCGCCGCCGGCAGAGTTCATCCCCTTGGAGGTAGCGGCTCCATAACCCAGGGAGGGGAACATGGGAGCACGAGCAACCGTTACATACTGGCGGGCGGCCTCGACATTGTGGCGCAGGGCTTCCATGCTGCGGTTGTTGTTAAATACATCCGTCAGCAGAGCCTGCAGGTTCTTGTCTTTAATGACAGCTTGCCAAGGCAGGTCTGCCATGTTGCTGTCACCTACTCCCGCACCGCGAAACACGGCGGGTACTTCCATCTGGGGCTTTTTCCAGCTCGGACCAAGCGTACAAGCCGTGGTCATTACCACCACGCCGGCAAGTGTCATTAATGCGCTTTTTGTCATATAAATATGGAGTTTAAGAGTTATGTTAAGAAATGATGAGGTAAATGTTATTCGTTTTCGTGCTCAATGAGATAACGGCGGGCTCCTTCTTCATCGGGATCTTCGGCCAGAGTCTTCTTTGCGAAGGAAATGCGGAAGAGACGCATGATGAATACGTAAGAACAGGGAATGAGGAACACACCCACCAGGGTAGCCACAGTCATACCGGCCACCACCACCACACCGATGGCATTGCGAGCGAGCGCGCCCGAACCATCAGAGAGCACCAGGGGTATACAGCCGAGGATGAAAGCCAGCGAGGTCATGATGATGGGGCGCAGTCGCAGGTTGGCAGCGGTGAGGGTGGATTCCATCAGCCCCTTGCCTCGCTCCATTTCAAGGTTGGCAAACTCAACGATAAGAATGGCATTCTTGGCTGCCAGACCCACCAGCATGATGAGACCTACCTGAGCATAAAGCGTGAGGTCAAGATTCCAAACATACAGGCCCATATAGGCACCCAGCACAGCGATAGGCACCGTCATGAACACCGAAATCGGCAGGGTCCACTTCTCATACAGAGCCACCAGAATGAGGAAGGCGAAGAAACCGGACATGCAGAAAATGGTGCCCAGACCGGTGCTGTTACGCACCTTATTCTCCTGGAATGACATATCCTGGTAGTCCATACCTACCTTTGTCTTGTCCATGTTCTGCTCGAAGACCTCTTCCATGGCGACCATGAGCTGTCGGGTAGAATAGCCGGGCTTGGGCATGACGTTGATTTTAGCGGCGTTGTAGCCGTTGTGGTGCATCACGAACTCGGTATCGGCAATGTCGTCAATGGTTACGATGGCATCGAGCGGCACACGCTCACCCTTGTTGTTGATAACAAAGAAGCCATTCATCTGCTCCAGGTTCACGCGGTCAGCGCCTCGGGCCTGCATGAATACCTGCCACTGCTGACCGAAGGCGTTGAAGAAGTTGACGAAAGATGAGCCGTAGTAGCTGGCAAGCACGCCGTAAGCATCGCTGATACTCACACCGTACTTCTGGCATTTGGCACGGTCAAGGGATAGAAACTTCTGGGGCACGTCAGCCATCATCATGTCACGACAGACAGCTACCTCTGGGCGGGCACCGGCTTTCTCGTTGAACTTCTTGACCTGGTGGTAGAGGAAGTCCACCCCCTGTCCTTCCAGGTCGGTGAGCACCAAGCTCACACCGTTGGCCGTACCCACACCGGGAATGGCCGGGGGAATAAACACCATGGGAATGCCGTCCAGCCCGGCCTGAGCACAGCGGGCGGTCAGGCGTTTCTGCACCTGCTCGGCTGTCTCGGAGCGCTTACTCCAGTCCTTCAGCTGCACGAAAGCAATGGCGGCTCCGGGAGTCTGCACCATATTGAGGATGTTGATACCGACCACGGAGGTAAGATTTTCGATAGCGGGGTCAGGGTTGCCGACGGGGCCGGCGAGGGCATTCTCGAACTTCTTGGCCTCCGCCAAGGAGCGCTGCAGGGAGTTTTCGGGCTTCATGACGAGAGCCGCCAGCAGGAACCCCTGGTCTTCATCCGGCAGGAAAGCGCCGGGCACCTTGCTGCTCACCGGGGCGATGGCCGCCCAGAGCAGCAGCAGAATGGGCATGGAGATGAACAGCTTGCGAGCCAAGCCGCCGCAAATGCGTGTGTAGATGCTCGCCGTGTTGTCATAGCACTTGTTAAAGAGCGCGAAGAAGGGTTTGAAAACCCCGTGATTGATATGGAAAACCATGCGGCGCAACGGGTTTTTCGGCGCGGTGTTCGATTCCTCCTTGCTCTTGAGCATGAGGGCGCAGAGAGCCGGCGAGAGCGTCAGGGCGTTGAACGCCGAAATGAGCATCGAAATAGCGATGGTGATGGCAAACTGCTTGAAGAGCGTGCCGGTGATACCCTCCAGCATGAGTGCAGGCAGGAACACAGCTGCCAACACCAGAGCAATGGCTATAACAGGGCCACTCACCTCCTGCATGGCTGCAAATGAGGCCATGCGGGGGTTGAGTCCCTTCTCAATGTGGTGCTGCACAGCTTCCACCACCACGATAGCGTCATCCACCACCAGACCGATAGCCAGCACCATACCCAGCAGGGAGATGGTGTTGAGCGTGAAGCCCAGCAACGGGAACACACAGAAGGTGGAAATGAGCGATACCGGCACGGCAATGAGCGGAATCACTGTGGCGCGCCAGCTCTGCAGGAACAGGAACACCACCAGAGCCACCAGCACGATAGCCTCGATAAAGGTCTGCTTAATCTCTTCGATGGAGTAGCGAACGGAAGTCGTGGTGTCAAGTGATACACTACCTTGTATACCGGGCGGCAGTGCCTTGCTTTCCAGCAGTGCGCGCACGCGGTCTACGGTTTCAATGGCATTCGAACCGGGCGACTGGAAAATCACCACGCTGGCACAGGGTTTGCGGTTCAGACGACCGGTTACGGAATAGTCAGCCGAGCCGAGCTCGATGGTGGCAATATCTTTCAGGTAAACGACCTGGTCACCACGCTGACGCACGATAATCTGCTCGAACTGTGAGGGTTCAGACAAGCGCCCCTCCGTGCGGATGGTCACGGTCGTCTCCTGCCCGGCGGGCACGGGGTCAGCACCGACTTTACCGCCGGGGTTAGTGACATTCTGCTGGCGGATAGCCCCTTGTACCTCATTGAGCGAGATACCGAAGTGAGACATCTTAACCGTATTGAGCCATATACGGATGGCATATCGGCCGGCACCGTACACGGTCACTTCGCCCACACCGGGCACACGCTTAATCTCATCGAGCAGCTTGACCTGAGCGTAGTTGGACAAATCCACCACGTCATACGAGCCGTCCGGTGAGGTGAGCGAGTAGAGCATGAGCGGCAGACCGGGCTGCTGGCGGATGGTGATGCCGGAGTTAAGCACCTCCGTGGGCACCTGCGACTGAGCCTGGCCGTAGCGCATGTTGGTAAGCACTTGGTCAAGGTCGGTATCGGAACCGGGCTCGAAAACAACCTGCAGATTGTACACACCGTTGTTGGACGACACGGAAGTCATGTAGTCCATGTGGTTCACGCCATTCATCTGGCGCTCAATGGGTGTACCGACGGAATCTGCTACGGCCTGGGCATCTGCACCGGGGTAAACAGCCGTGAGGTTAATGGTACGGGGGGTAATCTCGGGGTACTGCTCGACGGGTAGATTCAGCATGCAGACCACCCCCAGCATAGTAGTCAGCACGGCGATAACCGTGGCAATGACCGGGTGTTTGATGAAATAGGCACTCATGTGTATTCCTTACTGATTCTCAACAAACAAACTGAAAACAACTTACTCACTCTTTGCCGTAACCGAGGGCGTGGTGGACATGGGTTTGCGGTAGTCGTATGCAGGGGGATTCTTCACAACTTCAGCAAATCCACCCTTGGCACCGGCCGCTTTCATTGCCTGGTTGGCGTTGGCGTAAATCTGGGCCATCTGACCACCTTCAACAATGACAGGGGCATCAAGCGGGTTATCGTAACCGATTTTTTTCAGAATGGCCGGCAGGTCCATGGGCTGGTTTTCTTCGCCATCGACGGGACGTGCCGTAACCACCTGCATGGGAATCTTGGCCGTACCGTCACCGCTGGGCATGTCGAGCACAATCTCGCGCCCCAGTATGACATCAATACCATGGGGCTGATTATCTGTTCCCACCACATAGATAAAGCGGTGATTCATGGTGGAAAGAATGGCGGCTTTCGGCACCAGGAAAGCATCTTTCACCTCGCTGACTTTCGCTCGCACCTGTACCGAAGCACCGGAACGCAGGCGCAACTCAGGGTTGGGAATTTCACCGATAAAGTTCACGGTGCCGGTGGAGGTGTTCACCTCGCTGTCCATGGTTTTCACGATACCTTTCTCACTGTAGAGAGAGCCGTCTTCGAGAATAACCTCGAACTCAGTGAACGGAGAATCCATATTCTGCCCGGAGCGGAACCCGGTCTGGGTCACAATATCAAGCACATGTTTGCCGGTCACCATGAAATCCACGCGGATGGGATTAATGGCGCTCATACGGGTCAGCGTGAAAGCCCCCGGGGAAACGTGATCACCCACGCTCACGGTAGCAGCGGAAGCATAGCCGCTGAAGGGCGCGCGAATGGTGCAGCGGTCGAGGTTAATCTGGGCGTTTTCGAGAGCGGCCTCAGCCTGTTTCACCTGAGCCCTGGCTGCGGCCAGCATGGCCTCCGAACGGCGCTTGGCATGCTCCGCATCGCGGAACGTTTTGTCAGATACCGAGCCGCTCTTCACCAATTCGGTAAAGCGAGTCAAATCCTGCTGGGTCTGAATATCAACCACCTCGGCCTGTTTCACGGCGGCTCTCGCAGCCTCAAGATTGGCCTGAGCCATGGCAAGGGAGGCCCGGTAGGTCACGTCATCTATACGGAACAACACTTCCCCCTTATCACAGGGTGAACCGTCGATGTAGACTTTCTCGACAATCCGGCCACTCACTTCGGGTTTGATATCAGCCTGCTCCGTACCGCGCAGCTGACCGAACCAGGTAGCATACACCGGTACAGTCTGCTGCTGCAATTTCATAACGGATACCTGCAAAGGCGGCATGCCCTGCTGACGCTGAGCCACCTCCATTCCCAGGAAATCTTTCTTCACTCTGTCCAGAAAGCCGGGTTTCCCGTCCTCCCTTTCTCCACAGCCGGTCAGGCCGGCAACCACTACACCACTCAGGGCAACTATTGCTATCTGCTTTGCTTTCATTCTGTTATATTACGTTAAAAATTATTTGATATTTCGATAAACACGCTTGAGCAGCTCCAGCAACTGCTCCTTTTCATCCGGGGTCAGGCCTGTCATCATCTGACCGGTTATCGCGTCGATGTGTTTGGAAAGTTCTTCACGACTCTGGCGGGCTTTCTCTGTTACGTAGGCATTCTTCACGCGCCCGTCGCTACTATCGAAGGCAGTGCGCACAAACCCCTTTTCCTCCAGGCGCTGCAGCAGCCCCTTCGCTGTGGTGTGCGTGACATTCAGGTACTGCTCTATGTCGCGCTGAGATACAGGACCGCCGCCACGGGCCTCAAGATACATCAACAAGCGCCCCTGTGCCGCCGTCACCGGTAAGTCGGCACGCAGCTGGAACAGAGTCGACACGCGATCTGCTATCAGCTTCATCAGAAATGATATCGTCTGCCCTTGCTGCATCTTTTTATGGCTCTACCCGTTATGAAGCACGCTTCATATCACGCACGAAAGTATAGCCTAACCCATGTAAAAGTCAAGAAAAAATCTCAAACTTTTTCCGTGACTTTTCGCGTGTATTTCCGGGGCTTCAGCTCTCATTCCCCAGGCGGCGGTAGCGGTTGAAAATCTCGGTACTGTCAGCATCAGCAGCCTGCAACTCCGCTAACATGGACTCCCGCATGGCCACAGCCTGTTGCAGGGCATTTTCCGCGCCGCCGTACTTCAAATCTGAAAAATAACGCACAAATCGCACTCCGTTCCGTGTGATACACAGGCGCCACCCTTTGAAGGTGTAGCCCTGCCCCTGTTCCAACCCATAGCGGGTGATGTGTTTTTCCTTAGTCATGCCTGAGGCTTATTTTATGAAGCATGCTTCATTTGTCAAGCATTTTGTTGTAGAAATTAAACTTTTCACTGTGTTAATTTTTTAACATTTTCAACAAATATTTATCCTTCAGCAAACACAGCCCATCAAGGGTCACGGTTCACCATTCTTCGTCACCTTCCAGGGCGCGAGGGTGAGCGTCGAGGTAAGCCTGTTTCATGCGTGTTTTGGTGACGTGGGTATAAATCTGAGTGGTTGAGAGGGAGGCATGGCCGAGCAGCTCCTGCACGGCGCGCAGGTCTGCGCCGGCATCGAGCATATGCGTAGCAAACGTATGGCGCAGCTTGTGGGGGGGAAATGTGGAAGGGCAAATCAGAGCACCGCAGGTACTTGTCGAGCATGAGCTGCACACTGCGCCCGGTCATTCGGCGGCGTAAACGACTGATAAACAGCGGCCCGTGCGGCTCAAGCCCGGCGCGCATGCGGTAATTGAGAATCGCCTCCATCGCGTATTCCCCCACCGGCACCAGGCGCTCCTTACGCCCCTTGCCCAGCACGCGCACACAGTTATCACCCGGCAACAGAGCATCGGCATTCAGCCCCACCAGCTCGCTCAAACGTATACCGCATGAGTAAAAAAGCTCCAGAATCGCCGCATCCCGGTACGGCAACCAATCGGGGCTCTTCTTATCCACCGGAGTGCGAAGGGGCAGTGAGAGCAAATCCTCCATCTGCCGCAGGCTCAGGTGTACCGGCAGGCTGTGCCGGGCCCGGGGCAGTGTGACCTCCGCCAGCGGATTAACCGCCAATCCTTCACGCAACATCAGGTAAGTGTAGAGCGAGCGTAGTGCGGCAAAACGCAAGCGGATGGAGGCGGGTTTCAGTTCCTGCTCCATAGCCTCGTAAAGCCAGCCGCGAAAACAATCTACCCCGCAACGTGCCAGCTCACAAAACGCTCCCCCATCCACCCCCGGAACTGTTGCAGCGTGCGCCGATACGCCGCCAGCGTGTGGGCAGAGGCCGTTTTTTCGACCTCCATGTACGCCAGAAATCTCTCTGCTATCAGCTCAGCTTGCATCTCATCGCCAGGGGTTCCGCCCTCGGCTCATATTTAGCAAAGCCCGCAGAGCTTGTCAAGCGGAATATCCGGCTGCTGCGATGGTTCTACTTTCTGATTCGGCGCAACTCCATGCGGTGGTATCCGGTGCCGCATGAGGCAGGACTGCAGATAATGAGGCGCTCTGCACCGCTGCGGAGCTCAGACGGATGTCGGCGGGCAAATTCGCCCGGCGACTCCGCCGCATGCTCCTCTGCCGGCGAGCAGAGGCACCTCTCCATATCACACACCTCGAGCGTGTAGTAATCTCCCGCCAGGCGCGGCAGCAGGGTATACAGAGAACAGGCAACAAGCCACAGCGCAGCAAGTGCGAGGTAGATGCGCTTCACCATGCGCCATCCCCTTTCTGCTGCACTTCTGCCAGCCACTCACGCAGCACAGCACGGCGGCGGACATCATTCGCAGCGCAGTCAGTGAGCCACACCGGCGCCGGGCGCACCTTCACGAGTACAAGTGCACCATTCTCGTCGGGGAGCACCCGCCACTCATCAACTGCATACATTGCCACTGCGGGCACCATGCACCAAGCCCCCCGCTGCCCGGTGGTGGCCAATCGGTCATTGAGCCCGGCCACATCTTTCACACACAGCGGCCGCGCCGGCTTGCAGCTCAGCGGCTCCTGCTCCACGGTATACGCCGCAGGCGACAAGCTCAGAATCAGACACCCGGCGCCCCACACATAAGGTACCGACATCACCCAACAGGCTATTCTGACAAAGCGCATCATTACCGGCAACCATAGCACATCCGCCCCGCCGCTGCAAGCTATTCTGCCGGCGTAACACTCTTGTAACACAAGATTCCGCATTGACACCCGACAGTGGCTGCGATACTATAGCAGCCATGAGCACGATAGTGAACATCATTCTCGGTCTGGCCGGTGCGGGATTTCTGCTGGTGGCATTCCTGCACGATGAATGGCTGCACCGCGACCACCCCGGGTTTGCGCTGGGGGTTCTGCTGTGCGCGGCGGCTCTGTGCTGCTTTGCAGCGCTGATTATGGTGAGCTGAGGGCGGCTCACCGGCGCGGAATGGTGTGGGCAGAGCTTGCCGGACTAGGCTTATCACTATGAATGACCGGGCGCGGCCTGCGCGGGGGCGGCCCATGGCGATGCGGTGGGCGAGGTGGCCCGGGGCGCACGACCGGAGCCGGAACCGGAACATAAGTCGGCGTGGGTACATAGACCGGATTATCGACCACAACGGTTGTGGAAGTCGGGCGATTGTTGGCAAGCTGAGCCTGCAGGGCGGCATTCTGCTGCTGCAAGCGGGCGATTTGCTCGCGAAGCTCCTTGGCCTCCTGCCGGGCCCGGTGAGCCGCGCGCAGGGTAGCCAGCTCGCGCTCGGCAGAGGGGCGGCGGGTTGCCATATCGGCGGCGTAGCGCTCGGCATCCGCCGGCAGGTTCAGGCGAGTAGCCTCTCGGTGGTTCCAGAGGGCAGCCAGGTACTCCGCCGTCGGGGCGGTCAGAGTCGCGGCCTCGCTGAATAAGGTAAAAATATCCGCCCCGCTCAGATAGCGCGGGTACTGACCACTGGCCTGCAGGGCAGCCAGGCGGGCAGCCTGTGCCTCGGCGCGCTGTCGGCGGCGCTCAGCGGAAGCCTGTTCGGCAGCGGCCCGGCGCTCAGCCACCAGCTCGGGAGTCATGCCGAGCTGCGTCTGCAACTCCGGGCTCAGTCGGTCAAAGAACAGTTTCTGCACGCCATTGCTGTGGCGCACCAGCACTGAATCTACCGAACTGCGCACCACGCTGGCTTCTTTCAGAACAGTGCCGTCACTAAGCACGAAATTCGCCGCGACCGCGCTGAAAGAACCAGCCAGGGCAGCAAAAAGGATAAGGGGCATTTTCATGGCAAGGTGGGAGTCAACAATTTATCCATCTGAGCCCCGCGACTGAAATCCGCGGTCTTTCGTCCTTCGGCATCAGTCGCGGCACTGTCAGCCCCGGCTTTCAGCAGGAACTGCACCACGGGCAGAGAATCAGCCAGCACGGCATGTATGAGCGGCGGCGTGCCGTCAGAGTCCGCCAGGTTGGCATCTGCCCCGGCGCTCAGCAACAGCTCCACGGTGCCGACACGCCCCTCTTGCGCAGCCGCACACAGCAGGGTGGTACCACCGGTGGGAGCATTCACAGCCACACCTGCGGCAAGCAGCTGCTGCAGCACGTCCGTGCGACCGTTTTCCGCGGCGCGGCGAGCAGCCACGGCCAGTTGTTCAGGCGGCACCGCACCGGCTGTCAGCAGATTTTTCACCACACGGCTCTTACCCAGAGAAGCCGCCAGGGTAAAGAGGGAGTCGCCATCTGCATCGACATCATAGGGGCTTCCCCCCTGTTGGCAGGCCTGCTCAAGGGCGGCATAAGCCGCCTGCTCTTCATTCGTCAATTCCGCAGCCCCGTGCAGTACCCAGGCACTGCTGCCCAAGATGAGGTAAACCGTAGCCCACACCGTGCTCATCAGCGCGCGGCGGTGTGCCAGCAGGCGAGCCACACACAGCGCCCCATTCACCACAAAAGCCGTGACACACAGCGCCAGCACCCAGCCGTCCAACAGTCCCCCCTCGCCTACTCCGCCTGCACGACAGGCCAGCAGCACCACAATCACCAACAGCAGCAGCGGATTGACATAGTCCCTCATATTGCCCCTACTTATAGCAAAGCCCACACGACCTGTCGAGGAAAAAACGCCCACGCGCAAACACGTAATTTCCGAAACAGCGCTTCTTTCTCTTTGCCCGCCTCCAGCATTGCCGATGCTGATGCAAGCGCAAAAACGCAAAAACGCTTAAAATTATGCATTTTTTGCACTTTTTTGCGGCTTGGGAGTAACAAATATGCCGATAGATGATATTCCTCAATTATTGAGAATACGCAACAATCCAAGGTATCAGCATCGGCAATGCTGTATATTTTCCTCAGCGGCCTAGGAGCAGGTCTCTCAGCCTCCCGACGCGCGTGGGAAAGGGTATCCCTGCACGAGCCGCTCTAAACTCTAAATAATCAAATCTTACAAATATGAAAAAAACACTTTTGGTGCTGCTCACTTTGGGCGCAATTGCATCGGGTGCCGATACAAAGGAGCAGCTCTGGAGTATCGACTTCACCACACTTAATAGAACATCTAATGGACAAGAGCTCACTTTTGGAGACTATACGTTCAAAGTGTGGGATGGTACCCTGAGCAGTGCTGGTATTACGAGCAACTACACGCCTGCTACAACAACCACCAACGAAGCCGGAGAATCGGTAAATGTTGCCGCGAAGATTGATCGCGTTCACATTACCGGTAATACTGGCGTAACCTGGGGGGATAATTTTGCTGTCGAGGTTGTATTCACCCTTCCTGACGGTTATGATAAGGCTGGCAACTGGCCTGCCATCTTTAACATGTACGGCAATGGCAATAACGACAATCTCCGTTTTGGTCCTTATGTCGGATCATCTACTTACGGTATTGATGGAGTAAGTGGCACTGCTCTGGTTAAACCTGCTGGAGCTGATCAGGATTGGACAAATGTGCCACTTACTACAGGTGTGGCACACACGGCTCTGCTCTCGGTATACGAAGGGGCTGTCACGCTGACTATTGATGGAGCGGTAGCCGCAAAAGCTACGCTTACCGAGAGTGTAGGTGAAACCACCTACTATGGCAAAGATATCGCGATAGACAATATGCTCATCGGTGGTCACTCAAACAACGATGTCAATAGTAAATGGAACATGGATGCTACGGTGAGTAGTATCACAATGTACAAGTTAGTACCCGAGCCCACCACGGCTACGCTTTCCCTCCTTGCTCTGGCTGGCCTTGCAGCCCGCCGCCGCCGGGCTTCTCGCTGATACGCCCAGACAGGCCGCAAGTAAGGAACAACAAATTCGAGTGGGGTAACCAAGCCCCGCAGCGCGCGCCCGCCCTAGGTTTCATACCGATGGGCGGGATTTTTTTACTTTATGACGTATGGACTTTTGTCAAAGCCGACCTACCTTGGGAAAAGCAGGATTAGGAGAAGCTCGATAATTTGAAATCATAACCGGAAAAGCTTGGTCAGAACTTAGTCAGAGCTTGGTCGGTAAAGTCTCTCTCTTAAACAAAACGCAAGAAGAAACGCATCATTTCTTGCGTTCTGCATTTTGATGAAGGATGAGTTTCCTTACCGCCACCCCTTTCCCGGCTTCCACGTGTAGTACTGAGCATCGAGCATAACAGGTTCTAACCAAATCATAATTTCGTCCAGAACCTCTGCAAATATACGAGATGGTATTTCAACAGCATCTTTCTTTTGGAAAGTGGCAGCTTTTAGTTTGCGGATATAAGCAGCCCATTCTGCTTGTCGAGCTTTCCGGTAGTTTTCTGTTTTCAGAATGACATATTCCTTCGTATCTGTTTCGCGGCGTTCAAAGGTTCGAGTAATAGCGTTATGCAGGGTGGCATATGTAAATGAATAACGGCGGGAAAGAAACCAGTGCTGCAACAATTTAGGCAAGGCCAATATTGAGTTCTTTCGCTCGTTGCTGTAAGGCGGCTTTTATATTCATGAGAAATAGGATTTCAGATAGGGAAGGATGCCGTTGAGAACGCGCAGTCGTTCGGCTTCGTGATGAATGATGGAGGGATTGAGCTGTCCTAGCCCCATCCGTGCCGCTTCAAGAAAAATCGAAAGCCCGATTTTATTTCGGAATTTGAAGCAATCAACAAGTGTACGTTCCGGTGTTGTGACTCGGAAATTCCCGAACTCTCCCTGACCGATAATAGAGCAATCCTTGAGCAGCTCGGGCTTTGTATACCACACTTGAACAGGGATGTCATGTAGGAAGGGCATGCGTACTCCTCGTGGAATTGCAACCGACATAACATCCGGAATCTGTGTGGTAAGCCCGTGGTAGGACAAAGCGGAAATCAGATTCATGATGACGGACGGTTGTCGGGCATAAAGCAGCCCCATTATATGTGCATCTGTGAGCATGATATCTGAATCTACCATGACCCCGGGAAGGACTCGTTGCAATTTCCCTGCCGACAGGCGTCTGTAGATTCTTGTTCGCTGCGTGCTATTGCTCTCATTAATGAGCAATGGCTGAAATAAAGCCTCCTTCATGAAAATATATGTATACAAACGCGGGTATATTGTCAACAAAAATTTTCATTTCATGTTAAAAAAGACACGAACGAAGCATTAAACTGCCAAAAATGGCATTTTTTGCAGTTTTAGCGAAATAAAAACATTGATATATCAATGTTTCTGTTTTTAATACCGCAAAAAATCGATGTCGGAGTCTATTTGAGTTCGCTCCCCTCGAAGGCCCCTAACTAAAAAGACAAGTGCCTCGCAGAGGTGCTGGTCTTTTTAGTTTTATGGTGACTGGAATGTGTACTCCCTCAACAATCCGGAGGTTGATTCGCCCCCGCCCCACGGGGGCTCACCCCTCTTCTTCGCACGATATCGTTGGCGAGGGCTATTTGGCTTATCGGGTATGGTTCGCTCAATTTTGCCACTTGCCATGGCCGGATTCAGGAAATTCTTGCGGAAATGGTTTCGATGGGATAACCCCATGCGCTCCATAAGTTGAGACGCTGTCAGAGTATCAGTTCCAAGAGCAACCAGAAGCAAATTAACGGCATCTTTTTCCGTTGCATTCAACTTGGTCACATCTTGGTCAGAACTTGTGCGGTCCAGGTCCATTGTTTGAGGCATTTCCTGCAGCACATCACGAATCACCTCAAGCATCATGGTGACAAAACAGGAGCAATCGCAAGCAGCATCGGCCATTTGCAAGGCTTTATAGTACTCTAGTTGGCGTTTTGCTATCAGTTCTTCTATAGGAAGCCATGCAAAGAATGATTTCCACTGAGCCAAAAGCAGAGTGTG
>JAZNVF010000071.1:0-110109 GCA_045592685.1 Akkermansia sp.
CTCCCGTAAAGCTAAGGGCGAACTTCTGAAGCAACTAATGGAACTAACTGGTTACAAGTCGTCTAAAAGCATTATTAGGTACTATTCGCGCGCTCGAAAACGCAAGCGTGTGGAGAAGAGAGGGCGTCTGCCCAAATTGCACGCAAACGACATTGAGCTCATAAAGACCATTTGGTTGAAATCTGACCAACCTTACGGTCACAGACTTCAAGCCATGTTGCCAACGTGGCCAAAAGCCCTCTCAAAACGACACGAAATGGCAGAGGTGCAAGGTGTCCCTGTTTCGCCTAATATTGCGAACCGGCTGAACCTTACTCTTGGTTGATTTGCCCTCTGCCACCGGCTTGCATAATCAGGTCAGCACATGTTGACTTTTTGGTGTATCTGGCCATATCAAGAGGAGTGAAACCATCATCGTCTCTGGCGTTGATGTTGATACCGGGGACTGCAAGCAGTTGACGCACGCATTCTTCAAAGCCATTGAGTGCGGCGATATGCAGGGCGGTGATGCCATCATGATTGGGTAAATTAACATTAATGTCCGGATGTGTCAGCAGGAGGGCAAATATATCGGTCGGGTGGGCGTCAACAGCCAACAGGAGAGGAGTTGCACCTTCTGCATTACGGGCGTTTATTTGGATTCCGGGGGTATTGAGCAGCAGACGCACACTTTCGATGCCGTCTAATTCAACGGCACGGTGAAGCGGGGTGGCTCCGTCTTCATCTTTCTCGTTTACTTTGATTCCCGGGGCTTCCAGCAACAAGCGCAAACATTCGGTGCTGACGTTTTCAGCAGCCACGTGAAGCGGTGTGTTGCCGTCTGCAGTACTCGGTAGATTTACGTCGACGCCGGGGACTTTAAGCAGCAGTTCCAGACAAGAGGCCTGTTGATAGTACGCCGCATGATAGAGCGGAGTTCTCCCTAAATCATCCAGAGCATTGACATTCTGTTCTTTGGTCAGGAGTGTCCTCATCCATTCTGCAAGGCCGCTTGCAGCTGCCAGATGCAAGGGAGTACGCCCTTCTGTGTAGGTGCGATTTATGTCAAAATCCTGTGATTCAAACAACAGCCGGGCACATTCGGAGCTTTCTCCGTATATAGCCATATGAAAGGCGTTATCTCCTTCCTTATTGGTCGCATTGATATCGATTCCCGGAGCGGTAAGCAACAGCTTGAGGACTTCCGGCTGATTGAAAAATGCGGCTATGCACAGCGGGGTATCTCCTTCATTATTAGGTCGGTTGACATCGATTCCCGGTTCATTCAGCAGATGGCGTACGCAGGTCTCATGGCCGTTTTCCACAGCCAGGGCAAGCGGTGTGTTGCCATCTCCATTCTGCGGGTTAAGTTCTGTGCCGGTTGCCAGTAGCTCCAGTACCCAATCAGTCATGCCGCAGCTTGCCGCTATATGCAGCCGGCTCCATCCCAGCCGTTCCTGTTCGTCCAAATCTATCTCCGGAGCCGCCAGAAGCAGGCGAACACATTCGGTGTAGCCTCGATCTGCCGCGATACTCAGTGCAGTCATTTGGTCCTCTTTTGTGAACCTATTGACATCAATCCCCGGTACCTCCAGTAGCCTTTGCACATACTGTTTCTTTCCCAGCCAGGCAGCTGTAAACAGGGGAGTGCGGCCGTATTGGTTGGCTGCGTTGACATTTGTTCCGGCGCTGAGAAGAAGTTCCATTAGCTCGGTGTCATCATTTTCTATGGCTTCAATGAGTGCCTTGCTGTACTTGCTGCGGCCAATCCGCCTCTTCGTTAGCTCTCGTCTGGCTTCTTCGTTGTTCATATCGATTTATGTCGGCTGGTATAGAACCCACCTCGCGAGCCCTGTCGAAAGAGCAGGCGGGCCATGTTTCATCTTATCTGAGTATAGGTGACCCGTATGGTGGCCGTTGCATAACAATAAGGCACGCTAAGCTACCGCTCTCCCTTTGACACAAACAAGCCATTTCTTCTAGTTTTTTGCCCGGGTGAGCGCAAATGTTTTATAGCACAATACAGTGTGGGCGGTCAATCCCTTTTTCGACCTCAACACACTCGGCATACTCAATTTTTCCTTGGCTATCCGTGCTTTGCTTTAGTGGACTATGCCCCCATTCAAGAGAATGGAGATGATGATTCCCATAATAGCAAACGTGGTAGATGCCACCGTAACCGGAATATCCACCACAAAGAGAACCGCCGCCGCAGGATAAGCCAGAATGGCGGATGGCCCGACATGCGCATCCGTTTGTACCAACAAATCCCCATTTTCTTCGCCGCCTATAGGCATGAGAACAGGATATGCCTCGGCTTGCGATGGCAGAGATGCCAACAACCTGGTCTGCGTAATATAGTCCCTCAAATCTCTTGGGCTGCTTCTGTGTCGGGAAGCGGTGCGCAGCTTGCCGGCGAATTCGGGTGATATGGGAAGATAATATCGTTGCTTATCCTCATGTGAAACATTGTCTATCAGATATGCTATTGTCGGTTCCTCTTGTACCACTTTCTTGGTGTAGCATATGCGCGAAACGGGCAAATACCATTGGCCACCGCATTCATACACATACAGGCGTTTTGTCAACTTCATGTCTGCGGCGTTGCCATCTTTGGGATAACCATGCACCTTCATAGCTTCGGGGGGATTCATAGGCTACCCTGTGCATGTGCGATACACACGAGTTCAGCCCCTCCGCCGCAAGGCACAGGGCTGTGGTGGCAAGGATTCTGTGGAATGGGGGCATGGTTACTATAGAGCCAAGAAAAAGATTTCATATCCCTACTTATTCATCATAAGAGCCGTAACCTCCTTTTACCACAGGGGGCAGGTCTATGAAACGCTTCTGCGCCTCCGGCGACAGCATGTAATTCGGTTTGAATGCACGATCTGCCGTATTTCGGTACGCTTCTGCCTCTTCCGTGGAAGCAATTCCACATGTGAGGCTCAACGTCCCAATCACGTTGCCTTCTGAATCAAGGAACTCTAAATCGCTGAAATGCAGATAAAAAGGCATTGGCGAAGGAAGCTGTACTCCTTTTCGCTGCTCATTCTTCCATACCTCTCGCTCAACGGGTGGTAATTCCTGTAGGCTTTCCATCAGCCCTTTCAGCTCAGCCAGTTCAACCGGGGAAAACGAGAAATACTCATCCGCCTTGTCGGAGGCGTACATCTTCTTCACCCTCGCGGCAGATGCGCGTCCTGCCGCTTCTTTCAACTCTCTCAGAGCCTTGCTTTCGGGCACATGCGAGGCATGGTATATTTCATACTCTCCATCCAGACGGCGATTCTCCTGTAGCTGTGCCCAGTAGGAACATTGACATAACAAAGGCAGAGCAGCCGCACTTATAAGCGCCTTGATATAATAATTGCCGGAGGTCTTCATCATCACCTATCTCCTTTACATGTATGCTACCTAAGGACTATTTGTCTGTATTGCCTGATTCTGTGACTTTTTGGAGAATACGGATACATTCGCTGTGTTCGTTTTCGGTCGCTACGCGGAGTAATTCCGGGTCGAGCCGGATGAGCTCCGGGCAAACGCTGAGCAAATGTGCCAGCACTTCCGCATGTCCGGCTGCAGCGGCATAGCGTGCCGCTGTCGCGCCTGAGTAGTCTTTTGCTTCAGGTCGAGCACCGGCTTCCAGCAGAATCTTTACCGTAGACAGGTCGCCGCTCTGTGCTGCAGTGATGAGAGGTGTCCCGGCATTATAAGCTCGCGGCATGTTCGGGTCGGCGCCCGCCGCCAGCAAGGCTGCCACCATTTCTGCCTGTCCGGGGTAAGGGGTGACTTCGTAAAATGCGTACCATTCACTGTCATGCCCCTCGCAGAAAGATATATTGCCGCAGCAGACAATGAGCGGGGTAAGCCCGCAAAGCGGGTGCGAGTTGAGGTTCATGCCGCTGCGGATAAGTTTGAGAGATAATTCATTGTTCCTATCTCTCATGTAGTTGAGCCAGCAGAATGCGGAAAGTCGCCCTGCAGGTGTCTGCAGGAGGGGTGCCAGGTCTGATTCCGGATTGTCCGTGTCGGCAAAATCGTATAAATCAGCCCACGTCGGGAAAATGCAGGTACCCTGCATGGCCTGTTCCAGTATTGCTGCGGCTGCATTGCGCCCCTCTTCCTGTGCCCATTGCAGGGGAGTTTTGTTCCAAGTGTCCCGAGTGTGCGGATTGACGCCATATTTCAGCAGGATGCGTACAGTCTCTGCATCTCCGCTGCGGGCGGCAATGGACAAGCAGTCATCGGCATTAATCAGCCAGCCTCTCTGTGCCATCATCTCCACCAGCTCCGCTTGTTGCGGGTAGGCTTCCACGCGGAGCGGGGCTGTATTTGCGTAATCAGTTGTTCCGTCCGGGTATGTGCAGTTGCCACAGGCTACATGGGCTATCGGTGGGTAGCCGGGCAGTCCAAAGGCTGCCGTCATTTCTCCACCATCGCGTATAAGTTTTCTCAATAATTCTTTGTCTCTTGTTTTCAGCGCTATGAGAATGGCTGCATCAATTCCCAGGTATGGCTCCACATCTTCCATGTATGAAAGTTGTTCTACCATATCCGGCTTGTTTTGCTGCACAATATGCTGCGCTTCCTGCATGACTCGGGCGTAGTGTGCTGCCTCGTTGGCAGGTTGGGCCAAGAGGCTTTGAGCGAGCAGCAGGAGCATGAAGAAACCGTTTTTTATAGAATAGTGCATAATTTATTGTGCTTATACTATCACATTTCGAAACTGAATCCGCAGCAAAAAATGCAAAAAAGGCATTTCCTATAATATAGACGCTTGTGGATGGCATTTTATTGAGCGTTTCCTGCATTTTTGTTGCCGATGGCGGGAAAACGCATTTATTTTACAAAATGCGTCTCCCGGATGACGCCGAGTGGGAGTCTGGTACAGAGCAGAAGGAGTTTCAGCCGGTTGGGGGTGGTCAGTGCTGCTGACAGTTCAGCAAAGGCCTGCGGGCAGTAATCCGGGTGTTCCTGGCGCAGCCGGGCAAGCTGGCTGATTGCCTGGGGATATTCTTCCCGGTAGATGTGCTGGATAATCCGGTCAATCTTACCGGCATCGGGCGCGGCGTCGATGTAGGCTTTCTTCTGGGTAAAAAGGGCCATAAACTGATTCAGCTCCTCTTCGGTGAGCTCTTCGGCCTTGTTTCGGTAGGCGTGGAGCTGCTGCACCATTTCGTGCGGCAGGTCTTGGGTGCGGTAACTTATGGCCCCATAGGCTCTATCTCCATCCCAGTGGCAGGTGGCATCGCACCGGCGCCGCTGCTGCATGATGGACTCCCAATAAGTCAACAGGGTACGGATGAGCTCCGCTTCCCGAGCCGAGTCCCCTTTTCGGCTCTCCGTTTCCAATTCGGTGAGCAATTTATCAAACATGCCCAGCTCGGCATATCTCTGCCAGAGCTGCGCAACATCGCCCTGCTCTTGGGCTGGGAGCGGGGGGCAGCACAGCAGCATAGCTACAATGGTAAAAAGTTTACATAATGGGGGCATGGACATAACTAAGCGTGTATCTGTTACGGGGCATTATATCAACTCTCGCCCCTCTGTTCAAGCGTGGACGGGCAAATTGTTGCGAGTTTCCTGCGTTTTTGTTGCCGATGGCACAAAAACTGAGCTGCAAGGGGAAGATTTGCTCGAAGTGAAGCCCTTAGTCTGCCGGGTTGAGGATAGGCTCGAATCGTTAAAAAGCTTGCCGATTTTCGGGCTGGAAAAGGGGCAAAAGTATAGTCTTTTTATGGGTCAGGTTCATAACGCATTCATTATCAACACCACTTTTATTTGAGAGGGGTAAACTATATACTTTTATCCAATCCACTTATCATTAAACCTTTGCATCAAAATAGGGGTTTATTGTATGCCGCGCCCCCAGTCCTTTAGAGTCCTCCGTCTTCGCTAAAGCTACGCCGAGACAGGCAGGGGAGTGAGAAAGGGCAAAATCAGGGCGTTTTGAGCCTTTTCATATACATTCTTTTTAACAATTAAGGACTCCGCAATTCATTAAATATCAGCACATAAACAGAAAAAGGCTGCATCCCCTCGATTTCAGGAATGCAGCCTTTGGCAATAGCCTTTGAGAAGGGTACGGCACTTTGTAACTGAATGATATTGTGAGCGTTACAAAGCACCTTTAATTTTACCCCCTTAACGCACAGAAATCGAAAGTCCTTGCTTTTTATGAGTGCTTGCCTCATTATATTTAATAGGTTACGTGAAATAATAGCAAGTTATATCCCTAAGTTATCAAGATAAACACCCTTTGAGAGGGGTGTGTATAGGCTTTTGTATAGTTAGTTTTTGGCGGTTTGCGTATAAATAGTCGCGGTAAAAACTAGTTGAGGATTGCCAACAGCTATACTTTTAGCTATCTGGAATACATCATTTATATCATGCTTAGGCTCTGCAATTTTAGACAACAGTACTCCAGTAGGAGTTAATCGAATAAAACACGTTAACTTTAAATCGCCCGGTCCTTCGATTGAAAGAGCAGACATTGAATCGTGAGGAAGAGTTATCCTCTTTCCTTTCAGAGCGTTGCTCCAATGTAACCCTAAATCAGCAACGTTGGTAATAAGGCCAATCTCTTCTAAAGTAAGAAGCATTCGATGAGAAACCCCAGATATCACTGGCTCACGCATCACCATTCCCTGAGCAGGCCTAGCAATTATCATGCCATTCAAATGCGAACGCAAAATATGAGAAAACGAACGAGCTTCTTCTCCTGTCATTGTTTTAATCATTTCCATCGCTCGTAAAGAAACAGTCCCCTGTTTTTTTACTTCCTCTGCCATAAGCCTCGCCCATACAATCTGCATTTCTGAATCCTCTATAAGTTCGGCTTCGCGTCGCCAACGATTAAAAAAATCATTTGACAACGAATTATCGTCAATCTCAGAGTCATCAACATCGTTCAATTGGGCTGCTGCCAAGTTCGCAATTCTTAACAGGTTAACCATTTCTTTCTCATGGATGGTTCTAGATAATATATATTTTAAATCCTCACCCTTATCATCATAAATAGCTACACCAACACAGACCTCCTGCACGTTTTTTACATGTTGAGCATCTTCAAGTTCCCTTTTTTGTAAACGTTGTCTCAATCTCTCCGGCAATAATAAAGAAATTATTTTATGAGAACCTTTTCTTATATCAGACACCAACTTAGCAAGCTCAGCAGCCAAAGGGGTGGCATCTGCTTTCACATCTAATTTAACTGGAGATAATTCCATGATACTTATAACGTTTATTCATCTTTTTTCTTAACCACATTCCACGGGCTCCCGGCATCGGGATACCTCGCCATAATGAACTCGGCAAGCTTCTCAATGAAGTCGCATCTGAATGGGATGCTCGCATCCAATGAATGAATCAGCGCATTCTCTACCTGCTCGTTGGAGAGCATGGCTAAGCTATCCGGCAATTCACCTTTCTTATATTCCGAAAATTGACTCTTGAATAAGGGCATATATTCCTCGCTGTGCATGGGAGAGGCAAAGTGGTTACACTCCCGGCAAATGTTCACCCACTCAAGAACTCGCTCTGTAGAGCTGTGAAGAACGAGAAAATCCTCAAAGTTATGAATACTGAACAGGAAGTCAGGTATACCCTTGGGGCGAGACTCATACAGCTCCATGCAGTGCTGGTCATTTCGCAAATACAAATCCCAATCCACCCATATCCATGGTTGCACGTTACGATTGTTGCGACGGAAGTCTTTGTACTTCTGTACAACATTGCGGAAATGCCCGCCCCCCTCCTCATCCCTTTTCTTAGGGGTGGGACTCAGCAAGGTTAGACCTATGCCGGAATCTCGCAGAAGTCGATTCAATGCGGCAAGATAATTCCGCTCTGATTTGCCCTCGCAAACCACATGAAGAAAAAAGTTCTGAGAGTAAGTCATGGCGAGGTCAGATAATGGGGAATGGGATGCCTGCGAATGCGCCATCCAGATACGTCTTGCGGAAGTTCTGTACATTGCGGACACCATCAAAATCACACAGGCGGCGAGCAAGAGTCCCTTGTTTTGAGGTCTTGGTCACAATGGCCACCTGTGACGTCCGCAAGTTAGTGGCCTCCAACAACTCAGTATTGTGAGCCGTCAAGATAAGCTGAGCTCCTTTCACATTGTACTCCTTATTGGTGAAGAGAGACACCAATGCTACAAGCAACAAGGAATGCAACGAACGGTCAATTTCATCAATGACCAGCACACCTCCTGTACGGAGCTTTCTCAGCACTACCCCCAGCAAACCGAACAATACCTGAGTACCTCGCGACTCCTCCCGGAAATCCAATGCCACCAGCTCGCCGTTTTTATCCTTATGGTAGCTGTTGATTCGATACATCAGCTCCGGTTCTCGCCCTCCATCGTCATCTGGCTTAGAACTAAACTTTTCTTCTCGAAGAATCAGCTCCATGCTCGCGATATCAATATCGAGCCGTCGCAGGTATTTTGCTATCTCCTGGAATGCTTGCTCGTGGGTAGAATCCTGCTCCCCCTGAGCCAAATAATTGATAGCAAAAGGGGCAGAAAAATCATTTTCCAAAGAGTTCGAAATGCCGTATATCAGGAATTGATAGGCATTGCTAAGCTTAGCATTTAAACCGGGATAATTCGTTGCAATCTTGCCTAGATAAGAGACTATCTGCTCTCCCTTGCTATTGCAACACTCGGTTTTCAAAACAGCCATCAAGCGCTCGGACGTGTACAACTCCGTAGCAAGTTGCTCAAAGTTGTATAGAGCCTGCCCATGGTCAATTTCAAACACATCCGTATCATGCGTTCTCAAGGACTCACGCTTTACTCCGCTTAAATCGTAGCAAAGCGTATAAGTATAAACCACCCCCTCACTTGCAAAACAAATCTCAAACGTAGTGTCTTTTAAATCCGGGTGCAGCTTATTCGGGCGATAATGCAATTTGTTCTCAAACAAACAACGTCGCAACGTGTTCATTGCTTCTACTAAGGTAGTCTTGCCTCCGGCATTCTGACCGTAAATGGCCAGCACAGGAGACAATCTCAACACCTGCCCTTTTTCTACTTGGTACTCAAGAAATGGATAGTGCTCCATTTCCTTATACCCATTCGGAGCCTTCCCTTCTCCATAGCGCATATCAACTGTTGTCTCTACTATCGACTTGAAATTACAAATACGAAAGAAAACCAGCATATTTTATCTCCTTTTTACAAAATCATAGGCATTTTCACCCTTTTGTCAAGAAGATAATCAGATTTTTTGTTTATCTGCTGTCTATTTGTCAAAAGCGCAGCTTCAATATCAATTCAACCTGTATGCTAGCCCCTAGTCCTTTTGAGCCCCGGCGGGGTTGATTCGGGCTAACCTCACGAGCCCTCCCCCCTGACGGGGCAAACAGCAGAGCTGTTTGTCCAAGCGGGCTTACCGCTCGCTGCGCGAGCGCCTTAACGGGGCCGTCGCCCGCTTTCGAACTTCGTTCTCGCCCCCTGGGAGTAGAGCACAAAAAAGCGCACCATTCGGTGCGCTTTTTTGTGCTAGCCTTTGAGAAGGGTACGGCACCCCGCTGTTTTGTACGTTTTATCACCCAAAATCCAAGTCCTTTTCCAAGTCCTGCGTACTCTGAATCTCTACACTCTAGATTTATCAATGTATTCAGATCAACCCCATGTCATCTGTGCATTATGATTCTATTGGAGCATAGAACAAAGAGAAAGTTGCGCCATAATACCGATACCCGTGTCGTGTAATATATATATAATCACCATCTTGTTGCATGAGATTATGGTGCAGAACAAATCGTATCTGTTTTTCGAAAAAATCCTCAGCATGATAATGTAACAATTCTGTCACACGGGAAAGTGAAAAACCTCCGTAATAAGCAGATATCGCAATATATTTTGCAGCAATTTCAGCAGGAGGTAGTATATAGGTATCACCAACTTCAAAACTCTCAGCACTCAGCGGCAATACAGCAGCATTTTTCCCGGCATTATAACTAATACCTAACGGGCTCATGCTTTGGGCAGATATTCCGAATCCTTTGTACGCACAAGCGGAAAGCATGCGATGTCTCAGATACGAGGAACACCCATAATCGACCGAACTTCTGGAAAATGTATTTTGCCCGAAACGAGCATGATAACCAAGTTGTTTTAAAAGTTCATAATACATGCAATATGCTTCATAATTCTTTGCAGCCGTAGATTGAGCATTCACTGCCAACATATTTGTTCGCCACTCGTAAAGCGTCACCTGATCAGGGGCAAGCTCAGCTATGGTCTCCATATCAGAATTTATGCTTTTTTCCGTTTGTCCATTCAAGCCGTACATTAAATCGAGGTTAATTTTACGGATTCCACCTGCGCGAATCATTTCCATTTTCTCCACTAATCGTTCGCGGCCTAACTCTGCTCTATTATGAGCTGCAAGAACTGATTTTACAGATGTTTGTACCCCCAGAGATAATCGATAAATACCACATTTTGCAGTCTGAATCAGCTTATGCTCAGATATAGAATGAAATGTTCCTTCGATACTGGCTTCATAATCATCACAAAACTGCATTCCCTTCACGCTTTTCAGATATATCTCCATCAAATAAGAAAAGGCATCATCCGATAAAACGGTAGGAGTCCCGCCTCCGATATCAAACCCACACAAATGAGAAATCCCGCAGCCAGAACGAAACCTCTCCACATCTCGCGCTAGCGTATGCAAATATTTTATCTGTAATGACTCAGCTGGACACGTCATCCTTGTATATTCACAAAATGAACACAATCTTGCACAGAAAGGGATGTGAAAATAAAACGCACAGCGAGAATCAGTAAAAGGCAATGAGCCGGATATGCGATATTGGCCCCAGTACAAAGGATTTAGTGGATACGAAGTATTGTATCGAGGATTATCTATTCTCGCTCGCCATGTCTGTTCGACATTCAACATATAACATTTTCTTTACCAAAGCCTTGATATAAGTTCCGACCATCGTACACCAAACCGGATTGAACAAAGTTAGGATTCCGGTAATTTCTCATATAGACTTCTAGCACCTTACCATTAGCATTATATAAATAATTGCTACATTTACAATCGTCTGAATAATTCCGACATGACGTAATATATAGCCGGGGAATATCCAACCAATCAATCTCTGAAAAATCCACATAATACTCCCGACACCAATGATTAATCAGCATAAGCGATACAAAGCCAAGGCGCGGCACCCCCAATCGCAGAGCAAAATCCATCATACGTTGAGCCTCAAGTGGAGAATCGATAAAGCGTCGCATAAGATTGCAGCTTATATTTACTCGGCTCAATTCCACATCATCAAAATCAAGCATATCAGCAGCAATCGGCACACCATATATACTGCTCAACTTTTCCGAAGAATAATGATGCAAGGAAACAGACACAGAGTTCCAGCGCGGATGTTGCATTAGCTTTCGGCTATCCGGCAAAAGGCCGTTAGTGTTCAAGTGGGCATGTATCCAGTCATATTCGGGCCTGTTCAAACGCTCCAGAATAGGCAAAACAACCTGAGGCACCATTGCGGGTTCACCACCCGTGATGCATACACGATTGATGCGAACCTCGCTCGCCATCAATTCATCGACAACGCGAAATAGTTTATCTATGTCGAAGCAAATATTTTCACAACGATTTGCGGCATTAGAACAAAATGAGCACCTAGCATTACAACTGTTCGTGACTTTCACAAACAAATTCACATATGAATCCAGCGCCTTACCGACTATGCCATTACAAGTACAAGCTCTTTCCCGTAGTAAAAGAGGTCTTCCAAAAAGCTTCATCTCAATACATTAATAACAGGAATGTCGACCACGCAGAACAAAATGACGATGTTGCATTTTAACATGCTCACTTGCATACTTAACTACAGCCAATTCGCCAGGATAAAAAACAGGCAAATGAGAATAATTACTTGATATTAAGCAAGCCCAACGACCTTCGCCATGTCCGCCTCCATACCCTCTCCTGCATATATAGCCATTGCGCTTGTCAGAAAGAAGTTCTACAGCCTCCTCGTATGATATAGATGATTTTATACCATTCAAAATCGGAAGCCAGCCCAATTGATGAAGCAACACGGCTTGTGGAAGTTTTGCCTTGCCTTTACTGATAGAAGCAATAATAAAGTGTTCAACTATGCTATCCTCTTCAACCTCCAAGTGCTTCACAATGCGTTTAATTTCGCTTCCCAGCAATCGGGGACACGCCTCTAATTTCGACAAAACACCGGCTATCGACTTCTCGTCTGCATACAGGTGAGCTACCAATTCTACATCAACCCTATCAAAAGTTCCTCGCTCCATATACGGAAAGGCCGCATCCATGACTTTATCAAAAATTTCGGATTTTGACATTGCCTTCGCATCAAGCACCCCCACTATATCCAACAAGGTTCGGAACTTCCCCAGTCGCTCAATCGGCACAGACGTTAAAATGCGGTAAAAACTTTCCGGAAGAGAAATATTCGTCGCATTCATAGCGCCTCGAAAAAGCGGTGCTATTTCGTCTGCCGAAAACCCGGCAATTCCACAACCTATCGGAGTAACCCAGAAATGCAGCTCCTGGTGCACTTTCGCAAATTCTATAAACCTGTCAACATAAGGAGCTATGGTTTCTACTCCCCCCTGCATTGTGGGTATCGCATAACTCTGCCCCTGCAAACCCTCACCTTGCCCCCAAATAGCACCAAATCGCTCATGCGCAAAACGCGCAGCACCTCCCGCGTGGCGACCTGCTAGATTGCTACCAAACACAAACACCTCATTATCGCATAATTCTGTTATCTTTTCCGGAGTGAATTCTTGAGTTTTCATGTTGCTACAAAACATAACTGTTTTTATTACACAAAGCAAGGATTAAATGTGTTTTTCAGAGACAAAAAGTCATTATTAGAGATTTTATCATTACACATCTCTCTACCACATTAAATAACATTGATGACTCTATCGGGTACTCATCGAGGACCTAAAAACCGATCGCCGTTAAGATGAATCATATGGTCGGGCATTTCTGCAATCCAGACTTCAGTATCCCATGCGAGCTGGTCTGCAAATTTCTTGTACGTTTTCAAGTCTAAGAAAGCGGTGACATATATGCGCCCGGCTTGACTACCTTCTGTCATTTCTTGAATTTGCTTTACTCGTGCAGGTGTCATGGGACCAACAGATGTGACAGCCTCTACAAAATACAACCAATTCTTGTCAGGGGAATAGAGCATGACATCTGGCAATTTGTCGTGAACCGTCATTTCCACCCCTAATTGCGAAAGGCGAGCTTCATCAAACACAAGGTCTTTTTCAATTGTATCACCTACATACAGACACTCGACACCCGGAGCAAATCTTGGAGCAAACTCTTCAATGATGGCTTTTTGAAGCTCATTGTGCTTACCCGGACTAAACGAAAAAGACGAACCATTAATAACAACAGGAGTTTTGGTAAACTTACGCTTCGTATCGTATAAATCCATCAACCCCTGATGAAGTTCAAGGAAAGCTTTTCGATTCGAGTTCCATTGGCGTTTTCCATACGAACGCACAAGTTCCAACATTTCATCAGTCAAACGATAACGATAATTGGGGCTATTGGTAGACATCCCATTGTCTTCTATGAAAGCAGCATTTCGAAAATGATGCATAGCTTGTTTGCGTATCGTTTCACGAGAATTCTCCGCATATTTCACACCATAATGTTCATCTACAAACGTGATGATATCGTGGATTCTCTTCCAATTATTCTGAGCACACGACCATTTTGAGTCCGGCATCAAATCAGCCATCGCCAAAAGAACTAGGCAGCACATTTGATTGCGCTGCCTCTCAGGCACCTGCATCGATTCTAATAAGGAAGATGCCTGTTCAAGATTATTGTTTTTAGTCATGATGCATTTGAAATACTAGAGTTGATAATTTTATCACATACGTTAACGGACTCCCAGTCAGGCTCTAATCTTAACATCCTCCCCATTCTTTCTATTTCCTCAATAGGAGGAACAGGAATCTGATTCATCTCTGTTGAATTTACCTGCGTCGACCCATTAAGAATTCTATAATACTGATCATACACTGTACTATTAAACAGTACGTACAGGCCATATACAATATCCTCAGAGAGAGACTTGTGACTACCTCCTATGAAATTAATTTTATTCTGCGTGCTGATATGCGTATAGTCCGGAAGTGTTGATGACAAGTAAACAGCACATTGCAATCTTCTCTTTTCTTCTTTGGATGTAAACCTCTTAACAAAGAGGTAGTTACAATTCTTCTGTTTCAAGGAATTCTGATTAGATACCAAATACTCACCAGACTTTCCTACAGGAAACTTCACACGGCCATGACGTAAATGCTGAGAATACAAAAGAGGCACAGCATCCGGGCTGTATTCATCCCTTAGAGCCTCTCTTGTCCTGAAATCGACAGTTAAGCCGGTCTTCATTCTTAATCCCAATTCCGGTAAGGTACAGGGCAATGCATTTAAGGTTCTCAAAATCTCTACATCATGTTCATCGGTAACCAAGTACACATATTTTTCCGCGCCACTCACAACTACGTGATATGGCGCATCAAAAGATGTCATCGAAGAGAAATCCTTGTTTGAATTTGAGGTAGTAACGCATATGCAGTCAGGAGTCTTTTGTGATTTCTTTATTTTTACAATCATCGTCTCCTGAAGCACACTTTCTGAATCAAAAACTTTATCTCTACTGACAAAGAGATGAATATGTGTCAACACTCCGGTGTTCAACAGTTTCTCCCTGAACTTAGCAAAATATGCACCGGATACCCAAGATCTAGGAATAATGTACACGAGTTCACCATCATCACGGAGATTAAACATCCCCATAGAAGCAAAAAGGAAATATAAATTGGGTGCACCATAACAAACATCGGACATAGCCTTCGCTTCCGGTGCCTCTTTCGGAATCTTCATGTATGGAGGATTTCCTATTACCAAATCATACTTCTGGGGCGCAAATTGGCAAAGCCTATCATTGTACTCTAAACTTTGGCTCAATATATAATTCTCCTCAATAATACGATAAGTTAAATCCTTACCGCAATGGATTCTCAACCATTCTAAGTTTTCTCGCAGGAGCGGTAACACATTTTCGTCAGTATCATAGCATGTAATTTCTATGCTCTTTACCGCCTTTTCAAAGGATAATCGCTGAACTAACGCCGCTGTAAGAATACCAGAACCTGCACCAGCGTCCAAAACGGTAATCCGTTCCTGCTCGGGCACAACAAACAATGAAGCCATAAACGAAGCAGCCTCTTTGCTGGTAAAAAATTGGCCATAAGCTTTGCGAATTTCTTTAGGCATAGCAGATATATAAGCATCCGTCCTCGAAGCGACATGTTCGAGGAGCCCGTTCTTCAAACTCAGCAAATCAATTACCATAAAATTAGTTATAGTCTTATAGCGTCAGCGACATTTTAGCAATTTCTTGCTCTACTTTCCAGAAAAAAATGGGCAAAACGCACCTTCAATATCAATACAACTTGTATGCCAACACCCTAGTCCTTTTGAGCCCCGGCGGGGTTGATTCGGGCTCGCCTCACGAGCCCTCACCCCTGACGGGGCAGTCGCCCGCTTTCGAACTTCGTTCTCGGCCCGCCGGGAATAAAGCACAAAAAAGCGCACCGTAGTGGTTATTCGTTCGTCCCGGGGCTCTACCCACCCCCTGCGCCCCTAGCGGGGTTCCCACCGAGAGGTGTCTCGGTGGCGCAGGGCCAGGCTGCTGCGTCACTCGCAGCCTGCCCGCCCAGTCTCGGCGTAGCCCGTAGTGCGAAGACGGATCGGTCGCGGGTTCGAGCCTTAATCCGCCTAGGGCGTAAGCACAAAAAAGCGCACCGAAATGGTGCGCTTTTTTGTGCTAGCCCCGGCGGGGCTCGAACCCGCGACCAAGCGATTATGAGTCGCCTGCTCTGACCACTGAGCTACAGGGCCGGGGCGAGTATAGCAAGGCGCGGGGGTGAAGTCAAGAAAAAATGAGATTTCGTGTGCGATGATGACAGAAATCGTGGAAATGAGAAAAAAATGGGCGTGGGGTGCGAGCTTGCAGCTTACTTGCGGCGCTTAAGGAAGCGATTGGAGAAGGCCTCGAGCTCGGGGACGCGGAAGAGGAAGCAGGCGGCGAGGTAGATGCCACCGACAACGGCACCGGCAAGGGCGAGGGCACCGAGGCGGGGGAAGAAGCCCCAGTGCAGGAAGTCGGTGAAAAAGAGCCCGCGAATCTGCCAGCAGATGACGCCAAGCACACTCCCTGCCCCCAGTATGCGCAGCAGGCCGGGGATAAGGTGGCGGGAGGCCATGGTGCCGAGCAGCTGGCGCAGGTAGAAGAAGTAGAAAAGGAAGTTGAGGGTGGTGACGAGTGAGGTGGTGAGGGCAAGCCAGGCGACCTCGGTAAAGCGGAATACGTGCACGAAGCAGTAGTTGAGCGCGACGGAGATGGTGGCAGAGATGAGAGCCAGTCCGGCGGGGGCCCATGGTTTCTCCAGCGCGAGGAATACGGGCTGGAGCACTTTCATGCCGGCATAGCCAAGCAGCCCCAGGCAGTAGGCGCTGAGCACCTGCCCGGTGAGAGCGGAGGCGTGAGCATCGAACCTGCCGCGCTGATAGAAGATGCTGACAATCTCCTGCCCCCAGATGCCGAGGATGACGGCAGAGGGTACAGCAAAGAAGGCGACAAATCGCATGGCCGCAGCGAGGTGGCGTGCGATATCGCGGTGGCCCTGGTGGTTGCTCTCCAGGCTCATGCGGGAGACGGAGGGGAGCACGACCATGCCGACAGCCACGCCGAAGAGGGCGACGGGGAGCTGCCAGAGGTGGAAGGCACCGGAAAGGGCGGTAACGGCTCCACCGGGCAGATAGAGAGCGAAAGAGGTGTTGATGAAGATGTTGGTTTGGGTGATACCGGCGGCGATGACACCGGGTATCATGAGCAGCCATACGCGGCGGGCTGCGGGGTCGGTCATGAGGAGCTTACCGGCGCGAAGCTGAAGACCGAGACTCCAGCGGGGGCGATATCCCTTGCGGCGCAGTGCGGGTACTTGCACCAGCAACTGTGCCAGCCCACCGAGCACAACGGCAATGGCGAAGCCGTAGAGAGCATCCGGGCCAAAAGTGGGGTCGATAAACCAGCCCACCAGACAGCCGACGGCTACGGTGGTGAGGTTGAAGGCTGCACTGGCGAGGTTGGGCAGACCGAAGATGCCGAAGACGTTGAGCGCGCCCATGCTGAGCGCGGAGAGAGAGGCCAGCAGGATAAAGGGCCACATGATGCGGCACAGGTCGGCGGCCAGCCCCATGAAGTCTCGCTGCTCTACTCGCAGAGCGCCGGGTTCTCGCTGGGTGCTCAGCTGCACGGTGCTGCCAAGGGCGAGATTCTGCACGGTGTTCAGGCGCATCACGGCCGTATCGGGACAATCTGTCAGGGGAGCAGAGAGCGTGAAGAAAGCCTGCGTGCGGCCATCCTCAAGTTTCATGGTTCCCTGGTAGGTAGCTTGCGCCACGGTCTGAGGGGCAGCAGCGGGGTTGGAACATTCCAGGTAAAGGGCGGCACGCTCGGGATAGAGCTGTTGCATGAAAAAGCCGGAGAGTAGCACACCTGCCGCCACGATGCAGAGCATGAGCGATACCAGCTGACTGACCACCCGGTTGGCCAACTGCCAGGCGGCATCGGGGCCGTCCTGTTTCTCCACTTTGCTCATCACGCTGGTAAAGCTCTGAGAAAGTGCGCCCTCGGCAAACATGTCTCGCAACATATTGGGCACGCGGAAGGCGGTCAGGAAAGCATCCAGCGCTCCGGTCGCTCCGAACAGACCGGTATAAACGACTTCACGCAACAGGCCGGTGAAGCGGCAACAGAAGATGGCAGCCGTAGCTATCAGACTTTTTTTGTGCAGGGATGACATGGCCGGTCAGGGTTAGGCGTGCGGTATGAATCAGCGTACTTTTTCGGGGACGGATTCCTTAATTTTACGGATAACCTGCTTGGCGAGCTTGGTATCGCCGGTGAAAAGGTAGGTTCGGGCAAACTCACGTACGGCAGTGCGGTAGAGTTTGCTGTCGGCGGCATCGAGCCTGGCGCGTTCCTCCTCGCTCATGCTCTCGATGGCACGCACCACATCGCGCAGTCTCACCACGGCGCCCCAGTCATTCTTACCGGTTTTACGTTCAATGAGTGCGAGCTCCATGCGGGCGCGGAGCAATTTACCGTCGGTCATGTCGGGGTGGCTTTGCTCGACTAAGGAGACTGATTCGGTGACCCATTTGATGGCGTTGGCGTAGTCGCGCTGACCTTCGTAGTAAGCGGCTATGGAACCGGCAATTTCAGCCATGGAAATGGGGCTGTTCTTGGCGAGGTCCGGGTTGTTGCGAATCATGTCCCAGCAGCGGGTGTAAAGTTCTATTTTCTCAGCTCCATCTGAATGAGCGGCCAGAAAATTGAGACAGCGGAACACCTCGACCTGATCTTTCTCGTGCTCAAGCAGGTAGCGACAGTCAGCCATAGCCGCCGGAATGGAGCCACAGGCCTCGTTCGCGCGGGAGCGCAGACGGGCATGGCGCAGCTGAAGTTCAGGGGTCATTTCACCGTAGCCCTCAGCAAAGGCACCGGCAAGACTGAGAGCCTGCGCACAGCCCTCGTACTCGCCCATGCGGTAGCGCAGTTCGCCGAGCATGGTGTAGCATTGGGGGAGTTTGTGCTCACGGTCGGGATATTCGAGCATGGCATCCCGGCAGCGCAACAGTTTGGCCTCCACATCTTTGAGTGCAGAGTTCGGCAGATTGGGGTTGTCGCGCAGAGTGTTTGCCACCTCTTCGAGCATAAGCTTGGCGGAGGCCGGGCAAGAGGGCCATTTTGCAGCCTCAAGCGTGTTGCGCACGAGCTGCAGGGCATGCTCGCGCACCCCACCGATTTCGGCACGCATCATCTGCAATTCTGCGGCATCTGCAGCCAGGGCGGGGTTGTCCGCCAGGCGGGCAAGCACGTTGGACATTTCGAGCTGCGAGAGCACTTTCACGGCATCATCTTTCTTGCCCATGCGTATGTAGGTCTGAGCGGAGCGGCGTATGGAGCGCAGCAGCAGGGCTGTGGCCGAAGGCATGACAGCGGCTTTCTCCTGCAGCTGGCGATCCAGTCGCAGTTGCAAGTCAAAATCGTCGTGTTCCAGCGCGGCGGTGGCCAAGCGATCCAGATCCGTTACCGGAGCCAGAGTCTCCACCTCGGGGAGAATAAGCATGGCTTCATCCCACAATCCCTTGTCTATCAGTCTGCACATCAGGAACCAGCGGAACTGGCGGCGGGTTTCAGCATTCTTTATCCAGCCCAGGCGGGTTTTGGATTTCTCGGCCAGCTCAAGCAAACGGGCCTTGTCGCCCGAAAGGTCGGCAAGCAGGCGCTCGAGGTTATCGTTCGCCTCCGAATTATCGTGTACGAATACGATCTCGCCCTTGAAGAAGCGTATGATATCATCCCCCTTGGCGAAGATGGCCCAAATGACGAGAGCGGCAATAGTCAACCCCACGGCAGCCAGGGGGAGAGTGTGACCGGTACTTTTGTTGCGACGTGGTCTGTAGCGACGATACATGACGAAAGATGAGCGTAGTTAACAGTTACTGAGCGGGTTGTGCCGGAGCTTCAGCGGTATCATCGGCATCCACCTCCTCAGTCAGGGTAGCGCCGTGTCTTTCGCAGAGAGCATACTGCTCCTCAATCTCGCGGGCACGGAAACTACCTCTCTCAACAAGGGGGCGCAGGAAGTTCCAGGCCTGTATGGCAGAGTTCCAATCCTGTATCTGCGAAAAGGCATAGGCCCGGGCAAGAGCAGCACGGAAATAGTCAGACTTCTCATCGGCTTGACGCGGCAGGTTGGCAATGGCTAAGGCATAAGTATCCGCCGCCTCACGAGAGGAACCGATATGGTCATAGCTGTCAGCCAGGGTCAGGTACACACGGCCGAGGGACGCTTTATCGGCAGCAAAATGGCAGGTACGCAGCCGGATGCACTCCTGAAGATATTTTACGGCTTCATCCGTCCGCCCGAGTTGCAGACAGCAGCTACCGGCACCTTCTAGCGGCTGGGCGCGCAATTCCTCGGGCACGTCTGTCTGTGCCAGAGCCCGGGTAAAGTCTGCCAGAGCAGCTTCATGAGCGCCTTTGATGTAGTGAATCCAGGCACGCTGTTCATAAAGGCAGAGCCAGTAGGGACTGTTGTCCTCCAGTCGGTCTGCGGCAGCAGCCTCGGCCCGGTAAAGCAGAGCGAGAGCATAGTCGGTATTCCCCTGCTCTGTTTCGATGCGGGCGAGGTCTCGCAGGGCAGCGGCAAGATAGGCGGCATCCCCCGGGTGTTCACCAAGTCTGCTCACACCGTCACGCAGCAGTTGGGCAGCACGCTCAGTATCCCCTTTCTCGAGCAGAGCCGACCCCATGCTCACAGCAGCTGCGGCAAGAGCGGGAGTTTTGCTGAGGTCAGCTCCGGCAAGTGCCTGTTCAAAACAATGCAATGCTTCATCGCGTCGCCCGTGAGCGCGGTGAATTCGGCCTATGTGTGCCAGCAAATCGGCGCGGAGCGGTTTACCGGTTTCGCCGAGAGCGTCCACGTCTTTGAGCAAAAGCTTGAGTTTAGAGAGCTGCTCCTCGGGGTTATCGGTAGGGGTAGCCACAAGTCCTGCGATTTCGGAATACATTTCAAGCTGCTCGCGGCTGCGACCAAGTTTGGCATACGCTGCTGCGGCGTAGCGATAGTAGTGCAGCGCAGGCTCAGTTTTGTCGGCATCTGCCATAGCGCGGGCTACTATGACAGCACGGTTAGTCCAGAGCTCATCTGCCGGAGCATTGCGGAAGAGCGATTCGAGCAGCTCCACAGCATCGGCTACCTTCCGGCGATCAATGAGAGCCATCGCCAGGGTCCACTCTGCCTCTCGGTGTACCTGTTCGTTCTTAATCCAGGCCAGCCCCGTAACCCTGTCGCGCACAGCAGCCAGCAGGGTAGCATCGTCTGCCGTGGCAGCTTGCATGAAATGGGTCAGGTTCTCCACGGCCGCATCATTCACGGCCTCGCTGACTATCCCGGAAGTTACGCCCTTGTTAAAGCCCTGGCTAAAGCCCAGGCGATATGTAGCGTACTCCACGCCCAGCAAAGCGACCAGTCCCAAACCGATAGCCGCATATTTGACTATCGGTTTGAACTCGAGGTCGTCTTCGTTGAGTTCTTCTTCGCGCGGGGATTGTGATTGCTCCGACTGCATGTACTCTACGGTCTGAGTTGCGTCAGGCCATCACCTGGTCGAGGTGGAAAGCGGCATGAACCACTCGGGCGGCCTGCTCAATATCAGCGGCATCGACCGTAGTGGTGATACGGATTTCGGAGGTGGCAATCATGCCAGTCTGTATGCCGGACTCTGCCAGTGAGCGGAACACCGTGGCAGCCACACCGGAGTGAGAGCGCATGCCCACACCCACCACAGAGAGTTTGGCCAGGCCGGCTTCCGTCTCCAGTCGGGCCTTCTCGCCGAGCTTGGGCAGCACGGGTTTGAGTGCAGCCTGCGCGGCACCCAGGTCGCTCATATTCATGGTGAAAGACTGGCGGGCCTGCCCGTCATGAGCCGTGTTGGCCACTATCATATCCACATTGATTTCGGCCTCAGAAAGCGCGGTGAGGATGAGAGCGGTGTATGCCACGGGGGCGGTGATGCCCGAGACTGTCACGCGGGCCTGATTACGTTCGATTGAGACGCCGCGTACGACGAGGCTCTCCATAGCTGAGTTTTCTTCTTGCACGATGGTACCGGGGTTATTGTTCATGGAATTGCGGACTTCAAACACCACGCCGAACTTCTTGGCGAACTCGACGGAGCGGGCCTGCATGACTTTCGAGCCGCTGGAGGCCATTTCCAGCATCTCTTCGTAGGAAAGGACAGGGATTTTGCGCGCGTCTTTCACCACGCGCGGATCACAGGTGTACACGCCGTCCACATCTGTGAAAATCTGGCAGATATCGGCTTTCACCGCTGCCGCCATGGCAATGGCTGAAAGGTCAGAGCCGCCACGACCGAGGGTATAGATGGTGCCGATTTTGTCGACTCCCTGGAAACCGGCGCAAACGACGATACAGCCCTCATCGAGAGCTGCCAGCACCAATTTGGGGTCAATGGAGTCGATACGCCCGCGAGTATGGCTGCCATAGGTGCAGATACCGGCCTGAGCACCGGTGAAACTGCGAGCCTTGAAGCCCATTTCGGTAATTGCCATGCAAAGCAGAGCGATAGACTGCTGCTCACCGGTAGCCAGCAACATATCAAGCTCACGCTCGGGCGGATTGTCCATCACTTGGTGAGCCAGGCCGATGAGTTTGTCGGTCACACCGCTCATGGCTGATATAACAGCCACTACCTTGTTGCCGGCCTGCTGAGTTTCAATCAACCTGCGGGCCACATTGCGAATGCGGTCAATCGTGCCCACGGAAGAGCCGCCGTATTTCTGTACGATGAGTGCCATATAGTTGTAATCAATCGTTAAAGTTTTCGATGCGGAAGACGACCGGCAGATGGTCGATAACCCGATTTTCGCGCAATTCGCGCAGCACATACTTCAGGCGCACCCACTTGCAGGCATGCACCATGAAGATGAGGTGGTTGTGCTGCACACCATTCTCGTCTATGTAGCCGAAGTTCGAGCTTGTGGCCGATATGCTCACATCATACTTGGCGAACATGGCAGCAATGGCGGCAATCATACCCGGCCGGTCGTGGATGACGAAGCGCACGTAGTAGGGGGTGACAGTCTCCGACATAGGCAGCACGGTAAGCTTTTTGGTGTAAGGCTGGAACCCGGTGTGGTAGCCGTTGAGACGACACTCGCGCATAGCCAGCACAATATCACCGATAACAGCGCTGGAGGTCGGGTTCTTACCGGCACCGCGTCCGTAGAAAATGGTTTCGCCCACAATATCCCCCTTCACTGCGATGGCATTGAACACGCCGTTCACGCTGGCAAGCAGGTGCTGCTGCGGCACGAAACTGGGCTGCACACGCAGCTCAAGCGAGCCGTTCTCCTCATGGTGTTTGATGACAACGAGCAGTTTGATGGTGTAGCCGAGTTTCTCAGCCATGGCGATATCCACACTCTCCACCTTTTCAATGCCATGCACGTGAATCTTGTCGGGGGAGAGGGGGGTGCCATAGGCCAGCATGGCGAGGATGAGCGCCTTGTGCGCGGCGTCCCACCCATTGATATCGAAAGAGGGGTCAGCCTCGGCAAAGCCGAGTTTCTGAGCATTCTTCAAAGCATCTTTCAGGGCAAGCCCCTGCTCTTTCATGCTGGTGAGGATGTAGTTACTGGTACCGTTGATGATACCGGCAATACTCTGCACCTTATTACAGATAAGCGAGTTCTGCAAACTCTGAATGATAGGAATACCACCGCCGCAGGAGGCTTCGAAATACAGCGGCACATTCATCTCAGCAGAGAGTTTGAAGAGCTCACTGCCATAGACTGCCAGCACGGCCTTGTTTCCGGTCACCACGGGCTTACCGGCCAGCAGTGCGGCTTTCACCATTCGGTAAGCCTCATCCGTACCACCGATAAGCTCAATGATGATATCGATGTCGGGGTCACTCACCAGCTCATGCCAGTCGTCCGTGAGCAGCTCGGGGGCGATTTCCACATCGCGTTTGCGGTTCAGATTGCCCACCGCCACCTTTTTGATGGCGTATGAAATCTGAGCCCGAGCCTCAAGCAACTCGCGGTTACGGCACAGGGTCTCGTATACCCCTGAACCCACAGTACCAAGGCCTGCGAGGCCCAACTGAAGCGTTTCTCCTATCATGCGCGCGCCGCATTATACACGACTTTAGCGCGCCACACAAGCCTATATTGAGCCAGCGAGTGAATTTGTGGGGGCGATGTATGACGCCCGGTAAGGAAGAGCCGACCCTCGACAGGTGGAGGAGAGAATCAGAATCGATAGCAGTAACCGGCCACCCCACCGATAGACACGCTTTCGCGCCCCCGGATCACAGCACAGTCCGCAAAGAGAGCTCCTTGCTCACGCCTCAAAGGCAAGCTCAGTCCGATACCGAGCTCACCACTAATGGCTCCGGGGTCAACACCATGGGTAGTCACAGCATAATCCACCCCCGGCAGAGCCACCTCCGCCTTGCCTCGGCGGGAACCGAGAACCGCCCGGGTCTGCAACCGCACATCAACCACAAACGGAGCACCAAACCCGCTGTTCTCAAATACATTCCGCAGACGTACCCCGAGGCCGAAAAAAGCATTCGAACGTGTCATATCGTCAATCTGTAGAGCGGCATCTCCCCCGCGCTCCGAACAGGAAGCAAGTCGACTGAAGATGCAGCTCACATCTGCGAACGGGTGCCAGCTCATGCTGTCCCCACCCTCAGCAAATATCACGTAATCGCGGGAAAGTTCATAACATATCCCCGCCCCTACCCCATCCGTCGAACCATGCGCAGCATAGCCGATAGGCATATACACATTGCGGTCAAAGTTTACGTCTGCCACCCCGATACAGCAAGAGATTCCGTGCTGCCAACGCCCACTCTGCCACAGAGCAAAAGCACTCATAAAGGCACAATCCATATCCCCCCGCAAGTCGGTATAGCCTCCATCACTCGTCAACTTCCCGTGCCCGCCACTGAGAGCAATCCCCAGGGTCAGACTCCCCCCCACCGACCAGGCTCCGCCAATAGTGCCGCCGTAGCTGCGCAGGCGATAGCCGGGGGTATGTACTTCACCTTTCAGTCGGTAGTGATCCAACTCGCCGTTTGCCCACAGAATACAGGGTTTATATGGTTCGAGAGGAGCCTCAGCCGTTCCCGGCTCCCTGCGCAGAGCGGCCAGAACGCACGGCTGGTGTCGGCGGAGCGCCCGTAAATGTCGTTCCACGCGCCCCTGCCAGGCCGCTTGCAAGTTCCCTATACCGGCTCCGCCAACCTGAGCAGACAGAGCATCGGCAGATTGATAATCTTCATTTAAGAGATAGGCGCTCACCACATCAAGCATCTCGGCCAAATTGGGATATTGAGCTCTGTTGTCGCTCGGGCAAAGCACCCGGGCAGCCTCATCCAACAACACACCACCCGAGCGGGCATTGTGACCGCACAACTGCTGAGCCACACCACCATCCGGCAGTCCTCCCACGGTTCCCTGTATATAATCAGGGGTGAAATCAGGCACAGGCACGTCATCCGGGAACACATCCGGTATGGGCAACTCCTGCCCCGTGTAGTTCGGCAGGCTGATTCCGTAGTTATCTATCGGCGATTGGGCATAAGCGCCACCGATACCAACGCTTATTAAAGTCAGCAACAAAGCGCGCGAGAATAGGGTCGTCATATCGGTATCATTGACACCGAACAGTTGACTAACAGCAGATAACAATCAGATTTCGCAACAGTCACGGTTCTGCCGACACCGTGACCGTCAATCCGCCGGGCTGCTATACAGCGCGCAGAGTATCACCGCTTAAAACGCCTGTTTTCATACGCCTTCCGCACACGCACCGAGTCAGGTCGCATGGGGCGATATGCCTCCCGCGGCTCCAATGCACGGCTACGGTAGCCGACCTCACCATCGGCATGCGAGTAAAAAAGGCTGACAACCGAGCGAGCCACATCGCGGTGGTGCCTGTCGAGCCTGGGGTTGCGCTCCACATAGCGGGCAAGCATATAGCCGCCATAAAAATCCATCACCGTGACGGCGCCTTTGGCGGTGAGCACCTTCTGCTGTTCGGGCGGTAGCTGAGCCACGGTGCGCTGCCACACGCCATCCCAGTCCGACATCTGGCGCCACATAGCCTCATCAGCCTCGTGCACCGCCTTCCTGCTGTAGGATGCCACCTCAAATTCCGTTGCAAATTCCCAGGATGAAGGGTCGAGCCCCAGGCGGCTGAGCGATTTCCCGAACTCTATGCTGTAGAGCAGCGCGAGGTACACCTTCTCCTCATACGTCATCTGTTGCAGCATGAGCGCGGCTACATAAGGCGCATCTAGCGACGGCTTGCGGCGGCAGTATTCCTCCAACGACACCGGCTCATGCCCGTACACTTCTGCCGTCCAGGGCAGAGGAAGAAACCTGCGCATATCGGCATCTTTCTCAAACCAGTCGGCACTCACTTTCTGCGCCAGGTCCTGCACGGGGCGAGACTGACAGCCCGCCAACAGCAAAACAGGGCAGAACAGCATTAAAATGCACCATTTCGGGTAGTTTATGCACCTCATGCGGGTATTATAAGGAAAAAATCAGCTTTCAGCAAGACATTTTTCGGAAAAACAGCTTGAATTAAGGCTTGAAAAAAGCGGGTATATGGTGTATAAGGCGCGCATGTCAACGTCCATTCGCACACGTTTTGCCCCGTCGCCCACCGGCTATCTGCACATCGGTGGTGCGCGTACCGCTCTGTTCAACTATCTCTTTGCCCGCAAGATGGGCGGTACCTTTATCCTGCGTATCGAAGACACCGACCAGGAGCGCCACGTGGAAGACGCCATGAAGGCCATCTTCACCGGCATGAGCTGGCTCGGCCTCGACTGGGATGAAGGCGAAGGCAAGGGCGGCCCCTGCGAGCCCTACTTCCAGAGCCAGCGCAAGGACATCTACGACCGCTACTTCAACAAGCTGGTGGAAATGGGCCGCGTGTATGAGTGCCCTGCCCCCAACAAGCGCGACAAGAACGGCGATGAAATCCCCGGCACCAGCGAGGGTACGGTGTGGAGGTTTCGCTTCAAGCGCGATGGTGTGATGACCCTGCACGACCTCGTGTGCGGCGATATTTCCGTGGACTACACGAATGAGGAGAACACCCCCGACATGGTGGTCAAGCGCACGGACGGCTCCTACATCTTCCACCTCGTGAACGTGGTGGACGACATCGAGATGAAAATCTCCCACGTCATCCGCGGTGAGGACCACATCATGAACACCTTCAAGCACCTGCAGCTCTTCGACGCCTTCGGCGTGGAGCCGCCGGTGTATGCCCACATCCCCCTCATTCAGAACCCCGACGGTTCCAAGATGAGCAAGCGCGACGTGGGTGCTCAGCTCGGCAACTACCCGGAGGAAGGGTTCCTGCCCGATGCCGTCATCAACTTCATCGCCCTGCTGGGCTGGAGCAGCAAGAGCGACAACGAGATTTTCAGCAAAGAGGAGCTCATCGACCTCTTCTCCCTCGAAAACGTGAACCGCGCCGCCGCCAAGTTCGACATCACCAAGTGCAAGTGGATGAACCAACAGCACATCATGCGCCTGCCCGCCGAGAAGTTCACCGAGCTGGCCATGCCCTTCTGCACCGCCGCCGGGCTGGAGGACACCGCCCGGCTGCGCGAACTGCTGCCCGCCGTACAGACCAAGGTACAGCTGCTCAGCGAGGTGCCCGCATGGGTCAAGTGGGTACAGGTGCTGGAGTATGAGCAGGAGAACATGGCCAAGCTGCAGGACAACGCCCGCGAGATGCTCACCCTGCTGGCGGAGGCCTTCAACGGTATTGAGGAATGGAGCGGAGAGGCCGCCTTCCAGGTCATCAAACCGCTGGCCAAGGCCAACGGCGTGAAGGTAGGCGCTGCTATGTTCCCGCTGCGCATGGCGCTTACGGGCACACACGCCGGCCCGGGCATCGACGTCATCATGCAGGTGCTGGGGCGTGAGGAGGTGCTGCGCCGAATCTCCGTCTTCCCCTGCTGACAGATAATCACTTAACTGAGCCAGGGCGCGCCCGTCGCGCCCTGCTCTTTTTACCCCTACCGCCGAACGGATATGCGCACCGTAGATTTTGATTACGCCCTGCCCGAAGAACTGATAGCCGACCGCCCGCTGCCCGACCGCGCAGCGAGCCGCATGCTTGTAGTGCACCGCGATACCGGGCTTATCGAGCACCGCCATTTCAGCGATATCCTCGAGTATGTGCAGCCCGGCGACCACTTTGTGCTCAACAACACCAAGGTCGTGCCCGCCCGTTATTTCAGCAACGACGGCAGCATTGAGCTGGTGCGCGCAGGACTGGCACAGGAGCTGGTGTGGAAGTGTATGGTACGCCCCGGCAAGAAGATGAAAGTCGGTCGCACCGTGCAGGTGGGGGATGCCACAGGCGTCGTGGAAAGCATTGACGATGAAGGCTACCGCTACATCCGATGGGATCAATTCATCGACCCCGAAGTCTATGGTCGACTGGCTCTGCCCCACTACATGAACCGTGAGAGCGAGCCCGCAGACAAAGAGCGCTACCAGACCGTCTACGCCGAGCACGAGGGAGCTATCGCCGCCCCCACCGCCGGCCTGCACTTCACGCCGGAGATTCTCGCACAGGTGCCACACAGCTTCGTAACCCTGCACGTGGGCGTAGGCACCTTCCGCCCCGTGAAGGCCGAGTTCATCGAGGACCACCACATGCACCGCGAGAGCTTCACGCTACCTGCCGACACCGCCGAGGCCATCGAGAAAGCCCGCCGCGTACTGGCCGTGGGCACCACCAGTGTGCGCGTGCTCGAAACCCTCGCCACCCGCCATGGTCGCCCCCTGCCCCCATGCAGCGGCGATACGGACATCTTCATCTATCCCGGCTACGAATACAAGGTGGTGGGCGGTCTGCTCACCAACTTCCACCTGCCGCAGAGCACGCTCATTATGCTCGTGTGCGCCTTTGCCGGCAAAGAACTCATCATGGAGGCCTACCGCCAGGCCGTGGAGCAGCGCTACCGCTTCTTCTCCTACGGAGACTGCATGCTCATTCTCTGATTACCGAAAAACGCCCTCTACCTGAGATGCCGTCTGCAATACGCCGTTTTCTCCTATCGCTCCCCCTGCTGCTTGTGGTGGCAGTGGCCGCCACCGCCCTGCTTCTGTACCTCCATCGGGAGTCCTGGATTGCCCATGGAGAATTGCCCGGCCTCTGGGACTGGAAATACACCCTGCTGGATGAGACCCTGCTCTTCGCCGTAGCACAATACCTTGCCGTCGCCGGCGCCCTGGCTCTGGCCTGGGTTTCGTGGAACTACCGCCGGCGCCCACTACGCTATATACTCCTGTCGTGGGGTATCACCTGGCTGCCGGTGGTCGCTGTCGCAACCGGGGATGTCACAGCCTCCGCAAGCGGGCCGTTCAATTTCCCCATGTTCATGTTTGCAGTGCCGATTTTCGCCTTCTTCTGCCTGGTGGAACTCGGCATTATCCTGCTGCTCTCCGCCATGCACACCCGACGCAGCAAGGTTAACCCCGTCGCGCAACAGCTCGCCAAGCGAGCCGTTGATTCCGGGAAATAACATCTTCTGCGGCCTGAGCAAAAGCCATCTCAGCAGCTATATACTATATCGACTTTATAACAGAGTTAAAATTATTCAAAGGTTAATCTCAAAGAGGGGATGATGCGCACGCTGGTACATCATCCCCTCAATGCAAGTTTTAACTCTGTATCTGCCGGAGATTCTACGAATCACTTGCGGCGGAAAAGGCCACCGAAGCCGCCCATACCACCGGGGCCACCTTTGGGTTTCTTGCCCCCACCCATGAGGGAGGAAAGGTCAGGCATGCCGGCACCACCGGCACCACCCATAAGGGAAGAAAGGTCGGGCATACCGCCACCCTGGGGCATGGCAGGCATACCGGGCATGCCGCCTTTCATCTTGCCCATGGCTTTCATCAGTCCACCCATCTTGCCCTTACCGCTCATCATTTCCTTCATCTGCTTGAAGTTCTTAATAAAGCGGTTGACCTCAATCTCACTCACACCGGAGCCCTTGGCAATACGGCGGCGGCGGGAGGGAATGAGCAACTTGTAGTTGGCACGCTCAGCAGGGGTCATGGAGAGCACAATCGCCTCCATACGCTTCATCTTCTTGGGGTCGAGGGCACCCTCGGGCAGTTGCTTCTTAATCTTGCTGAAGCCGGGCAGCAGACCGAGCAGGCCTTCCAGCGGGCCGAGGCTCTGCATCATGCGCATCTGGGAGAGGAAGTCATTGAAGTTGAACTCGCCGCTCATCATGCGGTTCATGGAGTTCATGGCAGACTCCTGGTCAATCTTCTCGGCGGCTTTCTCCACCAGACCGACGATATCCCCCATGCCGAGAATTCGGTCGGCCATACGCACCGGCACAAAGGGTCCGAACATGTCGAGTTTCTCGCCCTCACCCACGAACTTGATGGGTTTGCCGGTCACGGCGCGCATAGAAAGAGCGGCACCACCTCGAGCATCACCGTCGAGCTTGGTCAGGATGATACCCGTGAGCCCCACAGCCTTGTCGAAAGCCTGAGCCACACGCACAGCCTGCTGGCCGGTGGCGGCATCTGCCACGAGCAGGGATTCCTGAGCCTCCAGGAACTTAGCCAGTCGGCGCAGTTCCTCAACGAGCTCCTCATCAACCTCCTGACGTCCGGCGGTATCGAAAATGATGACATCGTGCTCTTGCTCCTTCGCCCATTTGAGGGCATCCTTGGCCACACGGATAACATCTTTCTCGCCGGAGGAAGGCGTATAGACCGGCACCTCAATCTGCCTGGCCAGGGTAGCCAGTTGGTCGATAGCTGCGGGACGTATGAGGTCACAAGCCACCAACAGGGGCTTGTGGCCGTCGGCCTTCAAACGGCGTGCCAGCTTGGCACTGGTGGTGGTCTTACCGGCACCGTTCAGACCTACCACGAGAATGCGCCCGGGCGAGGTCAGGTTCAGCTCAGCAGCCTCACCGCCCAGAAGTTCGGCCAGCTGGTCACGGAAAATCTTAACAATCTGCTCACCGGGTTTCACGGTCTTGAGCACAGCCTCGCCCATGGCCTGTTCCTTCACGTGGGCGATAAATTCGCGCGCCACGGTGTATTCCACGTCGGCGTCGAGCAGCGCCATGCGGATTTCACGCATAGCCTCTGCGATATTCGACTCTGATATCTTATTCAGACCACGCAGTTTACGGAACGTATCATCAAGCTTGTCGGAAAGGAGCGAGAACATGATGTGAAGCTAGCACAAAAACGCTTCAATGTCAAGTTACGGGCGCGACATCAAACCATATAATGAACGAACGCGTGCTTTCAATCACGAAAGCACGCGTTCGGCTAGTATAGCCTCGACGGGAATCGAACCCATATCTGCCCTTTAGGAGAGGGCCGTTCTATCCATTGAACTACGAGGCCGTGTGCCGGTTATTACACACGATACCGGAGCTTTTGGCAAGTCTGAAGTGTGACTTCAGGCACCAAAAGCGCTTTGCAGACGCGAAATCTGAGCAGCTGAAAGGTGAGCAGAGAGCACCGGGAGCATACGGGGGAAGTACTCTGCCCGATTCCAGCCATGCAGCGGCTGCGGAGCCGGTTTCTCGTAAGCCCAGGTGGGTATGGGCAGAACGAGGTCGATAACGGCCGTGGTGCCCTGAGCCATGCGCTCCAGCAACGCAGTAACCGGTTCAGCAAGCTCGGGGTGAGAATCCAGCACGCCCTGCACCCAGGAGAAGCTGAGGTGATTGGGGGCAGGATTGATGCTCGCGAGCATGTTGCCGAGTCGCTCCGTCGGCAGAGTATAGAGGGGGCGCAGGTGCGGCAGAACACGCAAATCACTGAGGCTCAGCAGAGCTTCAAGCACTGCCGGGGGGGTGTTCTCAGCAGTGTGCAGCAAGCGTGCCAGCTCAGCTACACCGCTGAGTTTTTCGGCGTCGGTGGGCTGTGCCAGAGTGGCCAGTTGCATGGCGGCTGTACGACTGAGAGCGGGTTCGGGCTCGGCCAGAGTATAGGGTAACAGCGCCCGCCAGCCGTCACCCTTACGGGCGGTCACAAAGCGTACCAACTGTGCCAGGCTGCCTTTGCGACCGGCCGGGGCTACCTTGGTGACAAAGATATCGTATGCTGACAGGTTATCCTGCAAGCGGTCAGGGTCATTGCATGTAACCAGCCCGCAGGCAATCATGGCCAGCGGCCATTCATCCGCACCGATTTCCTGCACACGCACAGGGTCCTGCACCATGGCGGCCAGACGCTCCAGCTCTGAGAGCATGGAGAAATTATCCTGAAAAAGTCCCATTGTCAGTTAGCTGGTTGTTTTGCTCAGTTGCTGCCACCGGGGAGAGTGGACACCCCACCGAAAGGGTCAGCGGTATTACCCGTAGCGGGAGTGGTGGAGGGAGTATCGCCAAAGGGGTTGGAGGGGTCGATACCGAAGGGATTACCGCCGGCGGGAGCGGGAGCAGCAGGGGTGGGCTCAGGGGCAGGTTGCTCAGAAGCCTGCTCAGGAGCGGGGGGCACAACAGGTTTAGGCGCATCCACCTCAAGCAGAGCAAGACGCAGCCCAACTATATTCTCGCGCACCAGGGGACTGTAGGGGCAAATGCTCTGCAGCTGGTTATAATAAGTGCGGGCGCCCTCGATATCTCCGCTCTGTTTGGCAAGGTCACCGAGGGTGAGATATGCCAGTGCAGAGTACGGATTGGCCGGCTGAGCGATGATTTGTTTCCAGTAACCGGTGGCTTTCTCCGCCTGCTCTTCTCTTGTGTAGTAAGAAGCCAGCGAGGCCAGCGCACGGGCACGCAACAGAGCGTTTTGAGTGGTGGCAGCTATATTTTCGAGCTGACAGAGGGCGCTTTCGGCCTTAGCCGCGTCTGTGAGCAGGGAAAGAGACTCCATCAACTGAGCCAGTTCAGCCGAGTTTGTGTCAGGATATTCGCTGTTGATTCTGGCGAGAGCTGTAGCAGCATAGGCAGAGGGTTCTGCGGCGCCGTTCTGGGTAGCAGTTCCCATGGCTGTGACGATAAGAGCGCCGGCGTTCTCCTGCTGCTGTTCGGTGTATGAGTAGTAGCCGATGGCGGCGCTTGCCGCTACCATGAATGCAATACCACCGATAATAAGCTTCTTGTAGTGCTTATTGAGGAAGATTTCGTGTCTGGCAGGCCCGAGTTCAATCTCGCCAATGGCTTTGATTTCCTCAGGAGAGAGCGGCATTTCGTCCGGATTGGGGGTATTCTTTTGCGTTTCCATGGTTCAGGATTTGTAAAGGTTGCTGAGCATGTGGATTCGATCCACATCAAAATAGTTGTTAATACCGAGGTTGTGGTAAATTTCGAGTGTTGCCTTTGAGCGGTTAAGAGTATAGAAGTGAATGCCGTCAACATCAGCATCGAGCAGTTCGGCACACTGGTTACTGGCGTAATTGATACCGATGCGCTCAATACTGGTCTTGTCGCCACCGGCACGCAGCATGGCCTTGAGCAGTCGCGCAGGGAAATTGGTGCCGGCAGACAGTTCAGCCATGCGATTCATGCTTGAGATGGAAGTCACAGGCATGATACCGGCAATAATAGGCACGTCAATCCCGAGCAGACGGCAACGGTCACGATAGTCGAAAAAGGCGTGATTGTCAAAGAAAAGCTGCGTACAGATATAGTCCGCCCCCTCATCGAGTTTGGCTTTCAGGTAATCCATCTCACGTATGCGATTACGCGTATCGGGGTGCCCCTCACAGAAGCCGGCCACACCGATTGTCAGCCGATTGGGTAAGCGGTTGCGGGCTTCCCACTCGCGAATGAAGCGCACCAGCTCCGAAGCATGCCGGAAAGCATCCCTGGAAGGGTCGTAGTCCTTCATGGTGCGGGGGGGATCCCCGCGAAGGGCGAGTATAGCACTGGCTCCGGCGTTAGCATACCCTTCGAGTATATTTTCTATCTCTGCGATAGTATGCCCGACACAGGTCAAATGGGGAACAGTCGGAATACCGCGCTGCTGAATACCATGCACAACAGAACGGGTAAGCTCGCGGGAACCACCACCGGCGCCGTATGTCACGCTCACAAAACTGGGGCGAAACTCCTGAAGGCGCACCACGGTATCAAGCAAGGCACGCGCGCCCTCCTCCGTTTTGGGCGGGAAGAACTCGAATGAGAAAGTCGGCGTGTTGTCGAACAGTGATGACCGAGGGCGAGCTGTCATGAAATTATCAGAGGTCAGTTATTTCGTATGGTTCCTCAGCAGGTGCGGGTTCTGCGGCAGGCTCAGCCTCAGGTGCCGGTGCAGGTGCCGGTGCAGGTTCTGCGGCGGGTGCAGGTGCCGGTGCAGGTTCTGCGGCGGGTGCGGGTGCCGGTGCAGGTTCTGCGGCGGGCTCTGCAGCGGGTGCGGGTGCCGGTGCAGGTTCTGCGGCAGGCTCTGCAGCGGGAACAGTGAGAGGCTGCGGAGTCAGGAACGTATTCTCACGCTGCAAATCACGAGTCGATGCAAAGGGGGAGTAAATCACCTCATCCCCCAGGCGGGGCAACAGGGTGTTTTCATCGACATCAACATCCGCTTTACCAAACTCCTGCGGGCGGAGAGTTGCACCGACCTGGCCGGACTCTTCATCTTTAAAATCGATAGTAGCCTCGCAAAGCACCACCCCTTCGCGGCGCACTGCAATCACCAACCCCTCGGGCAGCACATCTTTCACGGCCGGCTTGAAGAGAATCGACACCCACTCCTTATTAAAAGAAGTAACCAGGCCGATGGCTCCGTCGGTTTTATGAGCAGCCGGCACTTGTTCCTGGGCTGCTTTTGCCTTTCTGCGAGCCTCATCGAGCACGGCCTGCTCCTCAGCCTCGTACACCGACTGCTCAGCCTCTCTATCCACTTTTTCCGCAGCAGTGACAGCCTGCTGCAGACCACCGACCTCTGCCCCATCTCCATAGGTACTCACACGGTCACGATGATCTGCCGTCTGCTGCTGATTACGATCAGCCTGGCGGGAAATGTTATAAATATCCTGATCTGCCTGCATGGCGGGCAAAGTCACGAACACAACGTAAAACATGAGCCCGACCGTGATGACCAGCAGCGAGAGAATAGTGATACGAAAGGCATTCATGGCGCAAAGTATAGCATATTCGCATCCCCTTGCAAGCTCATTGTATGTCAGAATGGCTCCCCCTGACCATTTTATGCCGCAGATGACAAAAATCGCCCCCATCGCCTCAAAAAAAAGCGTTCTATCCCAGCTGTAGACAATCTTTTGGCTTGCCAGAAAGCCGGAGTGAGAGTATAAAAAGACCTGAATATGTTTAACCTGCCGAACACCATCACGCTAATCCGCATAGTCCTTGTCGTCGTTTTTGCCCTTGCGTTGGCGTTTGACAGTGTTGCCCCGTTCAGCGACGGGGTGAGCCCCATGGAGACAATGGAATACAAAGGGTGGTGGTTTATCCCCGTCACGATTGGCAATTGCATAGCTCTGTGGGCGTTTGTAGCGGGGGCCATCAGCGACTTTCTGGACGGCTACCTGGCACGCAAGTACAACCTCATCACCAATTTCGGAAAGCTGATTGACCCGCTGGCAGACAAAATTCTGGTGAGCGCCGCTTTCATTTACCTGACCTATGTGGGCATGTGCCCGTTCTGGGTTACCATCCTCATCATCTTCCGCGAGTTCCTGGTTACGGGGCTGCGACAGGTTGCCATTGAGAGCGGTTTTGTCATGGCGGCAGATCGCAGCGGCAAGTGGAAAACCGGCATGCAGCTGGCATACTGCATAGCTTGCCTGGTTCACCTGGGTTACGCAGGCAATTTGCCGGAGCCGCTCCATAGTCTCTCGGTGGGAGTCGGCGGGGAGTGGCTTCGCGCCATATTCCTGTGGGCAAGTGTCATTCTGACGGTATGGAGCGGTACGCATTACTGTATTTCTGCCCGCAGTTTCCTGCGTGGCTGATTTTTGGCTGGTAATGCTGCGGGAAATATGCTAGAGTTGCGGTTGTATCACCGCATTTCACCTTCTCATAATGAAATTCTTCATATCCCTCATCGGCACCCTCGCAACAGCAGCTGTTCTGAGCTGCTGTCAGAATCAGAAGGCCTACCCGGTATTCTTCCTGGTACAGGATTCAAACACCGTTACCGAGGCCGCAGACAGCACCAGCGCACGCATGATTGTGAAGTTCAACGGCGTGACCTACACGCGCATGCCTGTCATGTCGCTGCAACATTTCGAGAAGTTCCAATCACACCTCAACCCCGACGGCTCATACGGCGTGACCCTCTACGCGAAGAAAGAATGGAGAAACCGCCTGTATTATAACACCGTAGATAAAAGCGGCATGCTCATGTTACCCGTCGTGAACGGCCTGGCCATGGAGCCCATGCGAATCAGCCCAGTGAACGATGGCGTGCTCGTCATCTGGAACGGTCTCAATGGCTATGACCTGAAAATGATTTCCCAAACCGTTGACCCGATTCACCGTGAAATCGAAGAGAAACGCTACATGAAGAAGAACCCCCGTCCCCTGCCCAAGAAGCCGGAAGACGTGAAGAACCAGACCCGCGATTTCACCGGGCGCACCGTTGGTGAGATTTACAGTTAACCATGGCACGCTCTGCGTTCTTCCAGATATTGCTCAGTCTGCTGATGCTGTGGTCCGGCATGGCTGCGGAGGATTTGGTGTTTCACCTGCCGACTGATAATCGAGCCCTGTACAGCGAGGGGGGCGATGCGTATTTCATGTATGTAGACCGCACCTTCGAGGGAAAAACAACCCGCCCATGGCAGGCCGGCAGCTGGGGCATGGTGCGCAACCCGTTCCGTACAAGCGACGGGCAGCTTATGTTCAGCCGCATGCATGAGGGTATAGACATCAAACCGATACGGCGAGACAGCAATGCTGAGCCACTGGATAACGTACGCGCAATCGCACCCGGTATCGTGGCCTATGTGAGCGACGACCCCCGCAAGAGCAATTACGGTCGCTACGTCGTCATTGCCCACCGAATCCCCGAGGGTACTATCTACAGCTTGTATGCTCACTTGGCAAAAATCAACTGCCGCGAAGGCCAACAGGTCAGCCCGACTGACAACATCGGGATATTAGGTTACAGCGGAGTGGGTTTAAACAAAACCCGAGCCCACTGTCACCTGGAAATCTGCCTGATGATTAACTCGAACTACGATTTGATTGTACAGCCCCCCACGAACAAACACGGTTTGTTCAACGGGCTCAATCTCGTGGGGTTCAACGCGGCCGATGTGCTGAAAGCTTGTCAAAACGGAAAAAAATTCTCACTTTCGCGCTACTTTGCCAGCCTGAGTGAGCACTACCGGGTGCGGGTACCCTGGCAAGGTAGCCTGGATATCCTGCGCCGCCACCCATTCCTGTACAAAGGACGTTGGGGACAGTCCTGCCCGTCTGTGGATATAGCGTTCACGCGCGAGGGAATCCCCATCGCCATTTACCCGGCCACACAATCGGTCAGCACGCCCACCATCGTCAAGTGCCGCCCCCTGCCAACCCTGCAGCAGAATGCCACGGTCAACCGCGTGAAAGGCAGCAGCAAAAATGCAGAGCTGACGGCCTCCGGCCTGCGCTATATCAATCTTTTCACCCACACGGGACAGCCACAAGTCCCCGCCAATTGAGCCATGATGATTTTCCCGAAGCCCACTCACCGATTTCTGCCGCTCTTGCTGGGGCTGTGCCTGCAGAGCGCAATCGGGCAAGACGTAGCCAAAGCCGAACAATTGCTCCGAGCCGGCAAACCGGTCGAAGCACTGCAAGAACTGCAACTGGTGCCAACCTCCCCCGCAGCTCTTTACTGGAAAGGGCGCACTCTGGTAGAACTCAACCGCTTGCCACAAGCTGCCGTACAATTCAGAGAGATACCCCAGGAAAGCGTGTACTTCCCCTATGCAGCCAAAGCCATGATATACTGCGCCTGGCAAAGCCCACTGCTGGATTTTGTGGAATATGTTGCCCCGCTGACGGCCTCTGCCAATCCGGAAATTGCCACCCTGGCGCAAGCGGCACTGGCTGAACACCAGCTGCGCTATACCACAAGTGGCGATGCCTCTACCCTGGCACCTCTGCGAAAAATGGCAGAGAGCCACACGGAGTTGTTGCCGATAGTCGAATTGCTCAACATTGAGGAGATGCGCCGCAGCGCTCAATACGAACAAGCTATCGAGGCCGGGCGTGCCATGGAAAATAATCCGACGGCACCCCTCATCATGAAGCAGCGCACTCGCCTGGCACTGGCGGAAATATATTACGAAAAAGCCGCTGCAGCGCCACCAGCCGAGATAACCGGCGAAGACGATGAAATAGAAAGCGATGAGGGTAAAGGCGAAGAAACATTGCTGAACTTCATTGCAGCCAATCCTGACTCACCATTGCTCGATGAGGCCTTTCGCCGGCTCAATGCACACAAAGCATTTGACGAGAGCGAATACGCACGCCGAAGGCTTGTGGAGTGGAGCACAGAGCTAACCAAGCCCCACAGGGCTGCTCTGGCTTTGGCGGTACTGCAGCGCCTGCAATTGCGGGATAACTCATCGAGCGCCCACGATGTCACTCTGGCCAACACAGCGGCTACGCAGTTGCCCAATGAACCGGTTACCCAGCTCATCATCGGCGAACAGGTGCGCAGACTCATCAACAGCGGGGATATCAAGCAGGCAGAGCTCTACCTCAACATGATGAAGCAGGATGACAACAACCCCCGTTACCTGTTTTACAAAGCCTGCTGCAGCCCCCACAACGCCCCGCAGACGGCAGAATTATTCCTGCGCAGTGCCGAACTGGCCTCCAGCGACCTGCAATCAGCAGCACTGTGCAACGCCATGTATTGTGCCGTCATCAGTGACAACCAGGCGCTTGTAGATAAACTAATGGCATTGGAACTGCCACCGCGCGTACGCAGAGCCATGTTGCTCATGCATGCGGGGCTCATCCTTCAGCACAACCCCGAGCAAGCCCGAGCGGAAATCGAATCCGCACAGTTGCTGAGCCCCACCCCCGACGAGAAAATTGAAATTGCGCTTCAGCTTGCCGAAATTGATGTTCACACAGACCCGGCCAACACCTTGGAGCGACTGAAACAATTCAGTGCCCAACAGCGCAAAGAGTGGGACAGCGAGCAGGCTCTTCGCTACTATGCCCTACAACTCCACGCGACAGAAAAACTCTATATCAGCGGGAATGATGTTCCTGCACCCACGGAGTACCTGCGACGCGCCGTGGCCACAACCCGTAGGGCAGATGTACGCTACACTCTCACAATCAATCTCACCCACCGACTCTCAGAAGAAGGGCAACATACCGAAGCGCTGCGCATGCTCACAGAACTGGCCGAGAAGAGCACAGACCCCCAGAAACGCGCCCGGGCTCTGTTGCTCTGCGGTCGCCAGGCCGAACAACTGCAATCAGTCGAGCAGCTTACCCGTGCGGCAGAGTTTTTTGCAGAGGCAGCGGAAATCCGCACGCCATACCGAAACAAGGCGCTCATGCTGCAAGCTCGTGTCCTGGCATGGATTAACAGGGGGAAAGAGGCACACGCCATACTGACAGACCTGCTCCGCCAGCAGGATCTCACCATCACCGAGAAAGCCCTCGCACTGAGTATTCTCGCCCACGAACAAACCTTGCGAGGTACACCGGAGGGTATAGAGGAGGCTCTCGATACCAACAACCAGATTTTTGAACTCCCCGACTTACCTTTCGCCTGGGTGACCCGCGCTAAATTGCAAAGAGCATCGCTGCTGGCCCGTGCTCGTAAAAAAACAGAGGCATTAGCCGAATATCAGTCACTCATCGAGGGTGTGGCAAACTCTTCCACGGCTCAGGAGCCCACAGAAGAGCAGTGGTTTGTGCTGTACTTTGCGGCATCGGGGGCCATTGCCCAGCACATGCAACTGGAGCAGTTCCGCGAGGCGGCTAACCTGGCTGAACGTATAGCAGCCTGGCCCGAGCCGCCCCAATCAGGCAGTTACAAAACCGGAAAGGGAAAACGTGCCGAACAATTTGCAAACTGGGCCGCAAATATCCGCAAGTTTAACTTCGTATCGGCAGCCCCCGAGCCCGGGCAACAGTAACACGGGGGCATTCACCGCAGCTCACACCATACCGGACGATGATCGCTGGCTTTCTTCGTTGCAGCGACATCCACAATCCCGCACTTTGCACGGCGCCCCATGCGCCGCTGCATGACGGAGTTCACAAAAATCTGATCGAAAGTAAAATACTCACGCCCGTCCTCGTAATAGATGGTCCAGCAATCCCCCTGAGAATCAACGGGGTGCAGGCGAGACAACCCGCTGCGCTGACCGACCCCACGCCCCAGTACCCCCAGACTGGAATCACCAGGGCCGTCATTCCAATCCCCGAACAGCAGCAGGGGCATGTCCGAGTTGCGCTGCTGCTGCTCATGCAGGTAAAGAGCCAGAGTGCGCGCCTCTCGTCGGCGCAGGGAGTCAGCGGCTGCGGCATCCGTCCCGACACGGGACTTGAGGTGCGCTCCCACTATACGAAAACGCCGACCATCCTCATGTTCGACCGTGACATCAAGTATACCACGCAGCATCTTGCGCTTCTGGGTACCAAAAAGCGGCATATCTGCCACAGAGTCGTTGCTCACTATGGGATAACGCGAAAGCAAGGCCAGAGCCCTATCTTCACCTCGGCGCTCCAGCACACAGGCATGCGGGTACTCCAATCCCCGCTCACGCAAGCGCTCACGCAGGTCCTCCAGAGCTTTCTCGCCGCCGATTTCGATGAGTCCGACAATCGCAGGCTCTGCCCCGGCAATAACCTCGGCCACCGCATCCCTCGACTTCGGCGACTTGACACGACTTACATAACGCGAGCGAGTCTTCTCCCCGGGTACAAAATAATTCTGCACATTGTACATGAGAAATCGCAGCGGCTTGCCAACCGGCGGCAGCGGATTTGCCGGTTCCGCCGCCACGTCAGCAGCCCCCGTCTGCGTTTCGGACACAACTTCAGGCTGGGCCGCCACGCTCAGCTCGCCAAACCTGAGCATCAACAGCGCACAGAGAACCACCGTGAGCAAAATCAACACGACATCTGCCCGGGCACATAGCGCAAGCAAACGACGGCTGAACTTTCCCCACTCCTTCATCCGGCTCTTAATGCATTGATTACTGCTCCTTCAGCCAGGCAGCGACCTGGGGCGCAGCATAGGTGAGTATCATATCGGCCCCGGCGCGACGTATGGAGAGCAGCGCCTCCATCATACAAGCGCGCTCATCAAGCCAGCCGGAGGCCGCAGCCGCCTTCACCATCAGATACTCCCCACTCACATGATAGGCTGCTATGGGCAGGTTGGTGTGCTCACGCATGGCGCGAATGACATCCAGATACAGCGTGGCGGGTTTCACCATGAGCATGTCGGCGCCTTCTGCCACATCGAGCTCAGCTTCGCGCAGGGCCTCTCGAGCATTGGCGGGGTCCATCTGGTAGGTCTTCTTGTCACCGAACTTGGGAGCGCTGCCCAACGCACCGCGAAACGGGCCATAATAAGCAGAGGCATATTTTGCCGTATAGCTCAGCAGAGACACGCCGGTGAACCCCTCTGCATCGAGCGCAGTGCGCAGAGCGGCAATTCGGCCATCCATCATGTCGCTGGGAGAAATGATGTCAGCCCCGGCACGGGCATGACAAAGCGCCTGACGGCACAAAGCCTCAACGGTTTCATCATTGAGAATTTCATAGGAACCATCGGCGTATTCGCGCACGATACCATCCTGACCATACGTATTGAATGGGTCGAGAGCCACGTCGGTCATCACCAGTAATTCAGGCACGGCAGACTTGATAGCAGCAATAGCACGCGGCACGACACCATCTGGGTTCCACGCCTCGCTGCCGGCCGGATCCTTTTTCTCCTCTGGCACCACGGCAAAGAGGTCAACACAGGGTATACCCAGCTCATACAGGCGGCAACACTCAGCTGCAATATCGGCTACGCACCAGCGGGTACACCCCGGCAGGGAATCGATGGGGGTATTCACCTCGCCCTCCTGCACAAACATGGGGTATATCAGGTTGGCAGCAGTGAGCGAGGTCTCTTGCATCAGCCCGCGCATGGCGGCTGATTTACGGTTACGGCGAGGGCGTATCGGCAAATCCATCATGACGGGCACCAGCATACCACCTTTCGCCCTATTTGTAAAGCTCGTGACATATTAACTCTTGCAATTACACGAAAGGAGAGCTACAATACCCCGAAGATGAAAGCTGCGCAAATCCACGAAGTGCTGAGTAACTTTAATGTCACCCCCTCCAAATCGATGGGGCAGAATTTCCTGACGGATGAAAACATAGCCCGCTGGATTGTGAACCAGCTCGATATTCAGCCGGAAGATTGCGTGGTGGAAGTCGGCCCCGGCACCGGAGCACTCACGGAGCACATGGCGCCACTGTGCCGTAAGCTGATTCTGGTAGAGTTCGATGCCCGCCTGGCGACCTACCAGCGCGAACGCTGGGCTGACTGTCCGCATGTAGAAGTACACCACGCCGACGGCGCCACCTGGGATCCGCGTTGCCTCTTTGCCGAGCGCCCGGTCAAGTTCATGGGCAACCTGCCCTACTCTGCCGGTGGTGCGATTCTTGCAAACTTCCTGACCTCCCCCTGCGCCTGCGAACGTGCCGTAGTCATGCTACAGAAAGAGTTTATCGACCGTATACTGGCCCAACCGGGGGATGAAGCCTATGGGCTTCTTTCGCTGCGCATTCAGATGGACTGGGTGCCCAAAGCGCTCAAAACGGTACCGCCGGAGGCCTTCTCCCCACGCCCCAAGATAGATTCCACCGTCATGCTGCTCACCCCGCGCAACCCGTTGGAACTCCCCCCATACGACCACCGCTTGATGGATGAACTCATGCGCCGCTGTTTTGCCCAGCGCCGCAAGCAGATGTACAAGCAGTTGCCTGCCACGCCCCCCTGGAGCGAGGTGGCAGCAAAAGTCGGCATATCCCCCACGGCTCGTCCGGAGGAATTAGGGTTGGCACAGTGGGTAGAGCTCACAAATGCCTACGACCCACACCCACTGGCAACCGTAGCGCAAAAGGAAGATGAACTGTTCGACGTGGTAGATGAGCAAGACAAAGTGCTGCGACAAGCCACGCGCCGCGAGGTTCATGAGCAAAATCTGCTACACCGCGCTGTTCACATACTGGTATTCAACAAAAACCACGACTGCCTGCTGCAAAAACGCTCACAGCTCAAAGACCGCCACCCGGGAGTGTGGGATTCCTCTGCCGCCGGGCACCTCGACGCCGGGGAAGATTACGAAACAGCCGCCCGCCGCGAACTGCAGGAGGAGCTCGGTATCGCCAACGCCCGCCTGGTGCATGTCGGCAACCTGCTACCATCTCCCCGGACCGGTTACGAACACGTAGCCATCTATGCCGCCATGCAAGACGGACGTATTACGTTCCCTGCTGCCGAAATCGAAGGCGTGCTCCCCTTCCCTGCACGCCTGATAGACAACTGGCTGGAGCGCCGACCGCAAGACTTCGCCTCCTCCTTTACTCTCTGTTGGCAGAAAGTGCGCACCATGCTGGGCAACGTAGAATAATTTTTGTGGGTCTGTTTCAGATTTGCTGATGCCTAGGTAACCCTTTGCTGACAAAAAAAGTGGCAGTCCACTCTTGATTGTCTTCGTAACACTCGTTACAAAGGGTTGATGATAAAAGAAATCTACAAACAAAAGGGCTGGACTGCCACCAGCGCTACTGTCCGACATAATCGCGTTGAGATCAAGCTTGCAATTGATCATAGATACAATTTTTGTTGTACCAAGTGTCATTCAATAATTAAAACTCATTCTGTAAGAGAGATTTGCGTTCGCGATTCACCCATCGCAGACAAGGGTGTCATGCTGTACGTTGATACGATGCAGGGATACTGTGCTTGCTGCGAGCGATACATTACTTTGCGACCTGAAATCTGTCACCCATCCTATGGCTACACATGGAGACTGATGCGCCTACTTTCTCGCTTCCTCGTGCATACATCCGCACGATTCCTTGAAGATGAATATTCCATTAGCTACACCTCTATGCTCCGTATGGATAAGGAAGTACTTGAAAATGATATTCCAAAGCCAAAATTTAAGGATGTGCAAGGTGTATTGATAGACGAAAAGTTCCTTGGCTCCAGCCAGGGCTTTGTGACCGTTTGCCTGAATGCTGCAACAGGTGAGCCATTGGAGATGGTGAGAGGTAAAGACAGCCATTGTCTTGATGATTTCTTCAACAGATTTGATGAGCAGGAGAAACGTAAAATCAAATACCTCGGCACCGACCGTTCCAACGCCTACAAAGCCGCAGCTATTAGACATCTGCCGCACATTAAGGTTTGTTACGATGCTTATCACTTAGTCAGTAACATGAATCAGGTGCTTGATGAAATCCGACGTTTCACGATGAAACATCCTTCTTATACGCTCGAACAATTCAGGCAGGTCTTTCAGACGCGAGAAGTAAACACTGCAACGCTACGTCTCATTCTCTGGATAAAGATGTGTATGAAAAGTAAAGTTAATATCTTGCGGAACTTTGCCAGAAAAATAAGCGAGCAATTTAACGAGGTGATGAACGGCATTCGTTATAAGATAAACTCGGCACGAATAGAATCAGCCAACGCTGCCATCAAACGGATACAGGCAAAGGCGTGCGGATTGTTTGATGTGCGGTATCTGTTCCTGAAACTACGACAAGTTTACTTCCTGAGACTTCAAAGGAAGCATAAAACTTCTCGAACCTTCTACCAGCAAATCTGAAACAGACCCATTTTTGTTATTTTTTGCAATTTTTAGCTTGCAAAAACAGAAAAAGCCTGTTACAATCGCCACAGGTAATTTTTCTTTCTAACGATTTCATCATGAGGGCAAAAAACATCTCGAGATACACGTACAAGAAAACGGCGTTTCAAGGATGGCGACTGGCTTTGAGGAGACAGGGGCAGCAGTTTGTGAAATATTTTGCCGACCGACAATACGAAGACAGCACAGCGGCATTCAAAGCTGCGGTAGCGCTTCGCAACGACATCCTGAAGGAGTTGAAAAAAGGTACGGCTCCCTCAGTTGTATTTGATGCGGCTCGAGAACTGACCCGACAGAAGCCGGAGGAGTAGTACGAGATTCGACTTTTCCAGCACCAGTTTTGAAAGGAAAGGCTCTCTGAATAATCAGGGAGCCTTCTTTTTTTCAGGCGCTGGTTCCGGCTTGGGGCGATAAGGAGCTGCAACAGCCTGCACGGATTTCAGCCAGGGAGTAGCAGCACAACGAAGTTCAAGGGTGCCGAAAAGTCCCAACGCGCGTTCCGTGTTGCCCGCCGCAGCAGTAACAGCAGCCTGCAGGAGAGCAGTCCTCACCTTATCGGCCTCGCGGTAATGTCGTCTGGCAGCTTCTGCAAAATATTCAGCAGCAAGCGAATACTGCTTCTGATCCATACACAGACAGGCAAACATTTCCACAAAAAGCGGTGCATTTGGGCTGCTCATTTTCTGCTCAACGGCAGCCTGCAAAGCCGGCAATGAATCATGGGCACTGCGGCGCAACTTCTGCCAAAGCGCAAAGGGGTTATCCCATCCGGAACGAATCTTTTTCGGGAACGGGCGGTAAAGCGGATCACCGAGTACAATCCCCTGCCAGCTGACAGCCGGGGTAGCCGCCAGAGCAGCCTCCCCCACCTGAGCTCCGGCCAGCAAATTCTGATAAAAGATATCGTAATCCAGGCATGCTCCCAAATAAGGTTCGAACACATTACCTGCGGTCACACAGGCTCCGCGTTTGAGCAAGGCACTCACCCAGGTCACACCATTGTATAAGTCAGTGGCACTGAACGAATGCAGATGACAGGCCACAGCACCTCGCCCCAGCCGGAATTGAGCGGGGGCAGACGGGGCGAAGGGGCCGTTGGCATTCCGATTATACCAGCCGAAATACACCGCCACCTGCTGCATGAGCGGGAACCCATCTGCCAGCGTAGGGCGAGAACTTTCATAAAAAAGAGGTTGTGCATTCTTGCGAGCATGCTCAGCAGTGCGGGCTATCATGGCATCCCCCTCCTTATACGGGCCACCGTTGTCTACCACAACCCATCCCCACAAACCGGTACGCTCTACATGAACCGGTTCGTTAATCATACGGAAAATACAAGCCTCGTCCGGGCCATCAATACGGCAGACCATCATGACCTTCGGGCGCTCATTCCGGTCGAGTATGGGCTTTTTGAAATGCGGATTATTCCCCATACCTCTTGTGGAATATCTGGCACCCAGCAACATGAGCTCCGAATCCACCGCTGCCTCCGTTCTGGATTGCCCGGTACCCACCGGCTTTCCGTTCACCATCTCCTCCTTCACGCGAAGCGGTATATCAGGCATAAGCACCATGGCTCGCATGAGCCTGCGGCCATTGCGCGGACCACTCGGCCACATCATCCCACGCTGGTGCCCTTGCTGCAGCAGAGATTGCACAATCGAGCCCTCGAAATCACTACGGCTGATATCTCCGCGCTTCACGCCGAACAGGGGTAACAGCTGCTCCTGCGGAATGCGCCGTACCTCACAGTAACGCAAAGCTGCAGCCTTGCTGAGGGGCGAATCTGCATTGTACACCACAGCAACCTCGGTCGGCTCTATAGCCCAGGCGCACAGGCAGGCACATATCAGAAGAAAAAGATACTTCATAGCTACACCTCACGAGTTTATTCTATCACAAACTACCACGCGGTGAAGAAACTCCGGCTCAGTCTGCTGACCGAACCGGAGCCTTATTTTTACAGAGATTTGCCTACGGGCTTACTTCTCCTCGATGTGTACGTCGTACACACGCCCCATGATGTTGAGCTTCATGTCGCGGCCGGAGATGGCGGCAGATACGCCGACGGTGGACAGAGCTACAGGAGCACCGTAGTTCTCCTCCTTCTTCACGGTCACGGGCTCGGGGCGCTTGCCGGCATAGTAGTCCTCAAGCTGCTGGGGGAACATGGCGTAAATCACGCAGTTCTCGTCCGTAGCGGGAATATTCTTGGCGGTCAGCTTGTCGCGCAGCTCCTGCATGCCGGGCTCCTTCAAGTCGGCGGGGCGGCATGTGATGACCGGCTTGCCAGAGCGCTTGGCACACTCGGCCTGCAGCTCGGGATCGACGGGGGCCGGGGTGTGGCCGTAGTAGCCGAGAGCCACGTCCATAGTCTGGGGGGTAATCTGCTTCCAGCGACCGAACTTCACGTTGAAGGCAGCCTGCGAGCCCACAATCTGAGAGGTGGGGGTTACAAGCGGAATCCAGCCGAGCGCCTTGCGCACCACGGGAATCTCGGCCATCACTTCGTCGAACTTGTCCATGATGTTGAGTTCCTTCAGCTGGTTGCGGAAGTTGGAGAGCATGCCACCGGGCACCTGGTAAAGCAGTGTGGCGCTGTCCACAATCTCATTCTTGTGGCTGGTGAAGCGACCCAGGCTCTCGTAGATGGGCTGCAGCATGCCGGAAATCTTGGTGAGCTTCTCAGTGAAGTCATCAGCCACCTCGGGGCAGCGCTCATAGCCCTTCAACAGAGCAAGCATGCGCATGCAGTCGGGCTGAGCAGTACCGTTGGCAAAGGGAGCAATGGAGCAGTCCACGGCATCGGCACCGGCGTTGATACCGGCCACGTAGGCACCGGCACCCAGACCGGCTGTATCGTGCGTGTGAATCCACACCGGCAGGTTGGTGCTCTTCTTAATAGCTTCCACCAGAGCAGCAGTCTCGCTCGGGGGGATAAGACCGGCCATGTCCTTAATCACGATGCCGTCTGCCCCCATGTCGGCAATCTTCTTGCCGAGGTTGGCGAAGTACTCAAGGTTGTGCACCGGGGAGGTGGTGTAGCAAATGGTGCCGTGGGCAATGGCGCCGGCCTCCTTCGCAGCGCGGATGGAGGTGCGCATGTTCTCCGGGTCGTTCAGACAGTCGAAAATGCGGAAGATGTTCATGCCGTGCTTGGCGCTGGTCTTCACGAAAGCCTCTACCACGTCATCGGGGTAGTTCGTGTAACCCACCATATTCTGACCACGCAGCAGCATCATGTGCGGGGTCTTGGGAGCCAGCTTCTTAAGAGTATCGAGGCGCTCGAAGGGCAACTCACCCAGGAAACGCAGACCGGAGTCGATGGTAGCACCACCCCAGGTTTCAAGGGCAGAAAAGCCCATAGTGTCAAGAATCGGGGCGATTTCGAGCATCTGCTCGGTTGCCATACGAGTAGCGGCCAGCGACTGGTGACCGTCGCGGAGTACTGTGCAGTTGAATGTTGCAGGTTTCATGATTGGTCTGTTAATTATAAAGTCTTCAGGGTACAGTGCCCCTCTCTGTTGGTGATAGACTAGCACAAAGCAGCCGCGCGCGTCAAGAAAAATCACTTATTCAGAAAAAAAACAGCAATTTACGGATATTTTTCTTGCCAAATGGAAAAATTGGTGTATTATCTCTGCACCATGACCCGCAAAGGTGGTATCAACAAGACACGTAAGGCTGTCGCCAAGCGTTTCAAGGTGACCGGCACGGGCAAGGTTCTGCGTCGCAAGCAGGGTAAGCGTCACATTCTCCAGAAAAAGTCCAGCAAGCGTAAGCGCGCTCTGGGCAAACCCGCTCTGGTGGACGCCACCCAGGTTTGGGCCGTTAAGCAGAACATGCCCTTCGCTTAAGCCAAGGAACATGGCCACAAGCCAGCTCCGCCCGCAAATCGGGCGCCCTTCATGCAGCCTGCCCGGCGTATTTTTCGCCGTGGATAGAACGGACGAGACTGCAGGGAGGTGAGGAAGAACAGTCCGCTCACAATACACAAGATACTAAAATATGGCACGTGCTACAAATGGGCCGGCTTCTCGCGCCCGCCGCAAGCGCATCCTGCTCCGCGCCAAGGGCTTCCGCGGTTTCCGCAGCAAGCTCTTCCGTTACGCTAAGGATGCTGTTTACAAAGCATGGCAGTATGAGTACCGCGACCGTAAGAAGCGTAAGGGTCAGTTCCGTCGCCTCTGGACCGCTCGTATCTCCGCCGCCGTGCGCCCCCTTGGTCTTACCTACTCTCGTTTCATGGAGGGTCTGAAGGCCGCTAATGTTGATCTGGACCGCAAGTCCCTCGCCGAGCTGGCTATCGCCAACCCCGAGGCTTTCAAGGCTGTTTTCGAACTCGCCAAGAAGGCAATCGACGCTAAAGAGGGTGCCGCTCTGAAGGCATAAGGAAGTCGAACCGAAAAAACATTTAACCGGGGCTCTGCCAATGTGCAGAGCCCCCTTCTTTTTTTTGCGACATTGTGAGTGCAGCCCCTACCCTGCGCCCCCGGATTTCGAATTAACGCGATTCCATCTTGACTACAGGAGCGCCGCATGATAGATTTATGCCATGAGTACGAAGTTCAGTTGGGAAATACGCCCGACGGACGCAGGTGCAGACTATGGCGACGAGCTCAACCGACAGCTACCGCTGCTGGTTCGCAGGATTATGTCGCAAAGGGGCATCTGTGGACGTGAGATGGCAGAGCGGTTTCTGCGGCCGCGATTGGCCGATTTAGGAGACCCTTTTGACATGCGGGAGATGGATGCCGCCGTAGAGCGCATCTTCCGCGCTGTGGATTACGGCGAAAAAGTCTGCATATACGGCGACTATGACGTGGACGGGGTAAGCTCCGTCACGCTTCTGCACACCATACTATCCGCATACGGGTTACAACCGGCCTGTTTCATACCAGTGCGCACGCAGGAAGGATACGGGCTGAGCGAAGAAGGCATAAGCCATGCTATCGAACAGTGCGGCTGCAAACCGCGACTCATCATCACCGTAGATTGCGGCACCTCGTCGGTAACAGAGGTTGACTACCTCAACAACATCGGCATAGACGTCATTGTACTGGATCACCATGAAGCCAGTCCCCTGGGGCGCCCGCCGGCCATTGCTGTAGTGAACGCCAAGCTTGAGCCGGACAGCCCCCTGACCTATCTGTGCAGTGCAGGTGTGGTATTCAAACTGGCACACGCCATGTTGAAGCGCCGCCGCCTTGCAGATTTTGACCTGAAAGAGTACCTGGATGTTGTGGCAATAGCCACGGTGGCGGATATTGTACCCCTCGTAGCAGAAAATCGGCTGCTCACTCGCCACGGGTTGCGAATCATGGCGCGCGGCGGCAACATCGGAATACAAGCTATCAATGAAGTAACCGGATTGCGCAGCGCCCCGAACGCCAGCCACGTTTCCTTTCGCATCGGCCCTCGCCTGAATGCCGCCGGTCGCATGGACTCCCCACGAGACGCCCTCGAACTGCTTATGACCAGCGACAGCAACCGTGCGGTGCAACTGGCTCACTGCCTGGAGGCTCACAATCGGGCACGACAGCAGGAGGAGGAAAAAATACGAGCAGAAGCCACCGCCATGCTCGAAGCAGCCGACTTCTCACCGGCCCGCGATCGGGTTATCGTGCTGGGATCGCGCACATGGCACCCGGGAGTAGTGGGGATTGTTGCCTCCCTGCTCATGCGCCGCTACCACAAACCAACCTTCATCATCTCGCTGGATGAAAACGGTCTGGGCAAGGGTTCCGGGCGCTCCATACCGGGCATTTCGCTTGTTCAGGCCATACACGCCTGTGCTTCCACCCTCATTTCCGGCGGCGGACACGAAATGGCGGCCGGGTTGGTTATCCGCGAGGAGAAGATAGATGCATTCCGCGAAGCATTCGATGCATTCGTGCGGAACAACTGCACGGAGGAGCAGCTCAAGCCCCGGCTCAACATAGATGCCGAAGTCTGTTTCCACGAGTTAACCCTCGACTTGCTCAATCACTACGAACTGCTTGAACCATTCGGAAACTCCAACCCGCAGCCCATCTTCATGAGCCGCAATGTCATGCTCTCAGACGCCCCCCGCCACCTGCAGGGCAACCACCTGCGCCTGAGCCTGCGCCAGGGCACATGCGAATGCGACGCCATGTACTTCAACGGCGGTCATGTGCGGCTACCAGACCCGCCGTGGGATATCGCCTTTACCATCGACCGCAATGTGTGGCGAGGTCGCACCTCCATTTCCATCTCCATACAAGACATACGCCCTGCTGACCAGCAGCGTTCCACCCACGCATGACATCTCGCCGCCCGCACCCCCCCGCAACACCGCCCCGCGCTCGTGCACCACAGCGCAAGTTCGGGGACTGGCGCATACCCCCCGGCTCACCCGAAGAGCAGGAACTGTTGCTGCGAGGTTCACTGAGCGTCTGGCGGCAAACCAGCATGCGCCTATCCCAGCTCGAAAACGCTGACTCCTATGGCGCGCTGTGGCGGCAGCACTACCGCCGACCTGTAAATGTCACCCATTCGGCAGATTACGGAGAACTTACCGAAGAGGACGCCCCGCCCATTGAGCGCATTCACGGGGTCAAAAAAATCATCCGCCTGCTCATTGCGCTGCTGTTACTGCTACCGCTCTCCATCACCATGGTCTATGCTCTGGCACTACAGCTATACCATTCACTGCCCACCACAGCGGCAAACGTCGGTTTCTGGCTCAGCGACCCGATTTATTTCACCATATTGGGCATAACAACCTACACGGCGCTTATCATCTCACGCCTCGTCACCCCGGCGCTTGTTTATTTCTACGTGCTCGGACATGAGTTAACGCACGCTCTGGCAGCGCTCACCTGTTTCGGTAAAATATGCTCCGTCAGCGTAGACTTCAGCGGTGGATACATCGAAACCGACAAAGACAACCCATACATAGCACTCGCGCCCTACTTCATTCCACTCTGGATGCTCGTATGGGTTCTACTGGCGTGGCTGGCAAGCCTGTTTCTGCCCGCCGGTTGGCTGGAGCCCATCTTTTTCGCCGGGGCCGGGTTCTGGTGGAGTTTCCACATATACTGGACGATATGGGTCATACCTCGTGAGCAGCCCGACCTGCTCGAAAACGGCGTAACCTTCTCACTACTCATTGTCCTCATCACAAACATCGCCGGTTTAGTCATACTGCTGCGATTCTTCAACTTCATCAGCCTGCACGGCTACTGGCACGATTTTCTGACATGTGCCGGCAAATTGGGCGAAACGGCATACTGGCTTTTCTCTCTCTGCGTGAATTGATATGCAGATTGACAGTATTTTCGATTGCAGAATTACGGGGGTATTGGTATAATAATTTCGGCACGGATGAAATATCTTCGCACCTTACGTCTGCTGTTACTGCTTACCATACTGCCGGCTCTGGTCGTGTGGGGGGTAATGCTGTGGAACTATGTTGCTGACCTTACAGACCCTGTTCTGCTCCCGGTCAACAAATCGTACGAAGGGTACTCGACCGTACCCCAGAAAACACCCGGCCTTAAACTGGAACAATTTACATTCCACGGCAAAGACGGCGGCAATGTGCTGGCGGCCATCGCAGTGAAAGATGGTGAAGAATCGTCTCGCCAGCTGAATATCATCGGCGATTTGACAGTTAACAAAGCGCACCAACTCAGCACCATAGATTATGCGCTTATCTGTGTAGACTGGGATCATGGCATTCGCTCCGCCATCCCTCTGGCTGAAACCCTGACAGCAGCCGGCATCACCTGCGTGCTGTGGGAATCCCGCGGTGCGGACAACCGCCGTCGCTACTGCACCCACGGACTTCATGAAAGCGCTGATATACCCCTGCTTATAGACGAACTGATACGCCGCAGCGGCAAGAGCGCTCCCGTCATAGTAGGCGTGGGTCAGGGGTACGGAGCCGGTCTTATGCTGCAGGCTGCTGTTACCGAGCCTCGCATCCAGGGTCTGATAGCGATAGACGCCTATGCATCTCTGCGCGAATCTATCAGCCGCACCATGCCCGACACGCTGCTCACGCAAGCCACACTCTGGCTCATGGATCTGAGACTCAACAGCAGTGTGGGGTTCGAGTGTTTTGATATAGCCCCGGTTGAAAGCGCCGCCAAACTCGACCGCAACCTGCCCGTACTCATTGTCAACCTGGTACAGAACAACCCCATTTGTACGCTCGACGACGCCGTTACCATCTACCGCCAGTTGCCTTGTGACCACCGCGATTTGTGGATTCTGCGCGATCAGAACGATGCCCCACAGGCCACAACCCGCACCATCAACCACACCAAAGGCAAACGCCAGGCCACAATACAAGCCAGACTGATGCAGGATGAAGACAGCACTGCCATCGCCATCATTCACTGGCTCAATGACACTTTCATAAACGCACTCGACACACCCCATGTGCACGTGCCGGATCGCCCGCTTTTAACCTCTGACAGTCAGCTCTGATATCCCCAAGTTTCATCGAACCTATGTTCTCAGCATCTTCACAACTCGACCCCACAGCCAAGCGCAGAAGCACCAGAAATGGCAACCGCAAACGCAATGGCTATGAACTCACCCGCCAACGCTCCATGTTCCCCATTGCTTTCGGGGCGGGGCTGGCCTCGGTACTGGTCTACATCCTGCTCTACCTTTATGCACCGGACTTCTCCATCGTCGTTGCCGGCCCCAAGGTCCCCCCGGAAGTTCCCATAGAAGAAGATCCGGTCATCGTCCGCATTCAGAAAGAAAGCGAACTGAAGAAACCAGAAGAAACAGAAGAATTGCCCCCCGATGACACCAAACCGGAAATTCTCGAAATCAAGGAACCACAGGAGATTGTTGACGTCCTCGATACCAAGGTGGAAGAACTTATCATCGCCCCCGGTCACACAGATTTGAGCGTACCCAACCCGGTACCGGCCGCAGAAACGGCACCGGAAGAAAAAGAAAACCTGACTCCGACACCTCTTGCAGATGACATGCTGAATATGCCCGAGGTACCCCAGGAGGTCATGAATCTGCCCGAACCGACCCCCATCAACGCGAATGAGGTTGTCATCAAAACCCCGCCCCAGCTTGAAGACGGCGAAGGAGACGGAGCTCTGACCGGCGACCTGGTTAATACAGCCAGAGAAAGCGGCAACAGTGACTTGCCCGACGATACTCGCACCCTCAGCGAACTCATCGGCGAGACAAACTTGGGCGCCAGCTCGGGTGTAGCCCGACTGGGGTCTGACCTGCTCTTCGGGTTCAATGAGTGCAAATTGAAAAGCGCAGCACGTATCACCATGCTGCAACTCGCAGCACTCATTCAGAAAAACCCTGAGACACACTTCATCATCGAAGGACACACCGACAGCATAGGCGGCAACGCATACAATGCCCTGCTCTCCATGCAGCGTGCAGCTGCCGTGCGAGAATGGCTCCGTGGCAATAAAATATCGACCGAAAAAGTCTATATCCGCGCCTGCGCAGACAATAGCCCCCTGACGGACACCAAGGGAAACCGCGAACAACAGGCTAACAACCGCCGAGTAGAAATTCACATGCGAAAGGCCTCTGAGCCCCTGCCCGACGGCTGCGAAAACCACAACTACAAGGTGGACCTCGTCACCAAACTCGGCACCCAGCTCTCCAAAGGCGTAGTCATCCCCAAAACCTATCCTTCGGCCTCTGCCTCTCTCACTCGTGAGCAGAAAGCCCAAACACCTAAGCAAAAAGGCAAGACCTCTCAGCAGACTCGGCCTAAAAACAACAAACCCCGTAATCAGCGTAACAAACAGCAGAAATGACCCACCCCTACATAGCAGAGGGCAGCGTGCCGCCCGGTAACGCCGCCCTCGCAGTGGGCCCCTGCCGCCGACTTATATCGCTGGACTACGACGGCACCCTCCAAAATCCGACAGGACCACCCATCGAGCCGGCTTTTTTCGAACAGATGCAGGCCTGGCGCCACTACGGGGTTCGCTGGGGAATCAACACCGGTCGCACACTTGACTACCTGTTGCAGGAAATTCTGCCCTGCAGTCCCGTATTGCCCGACTTCATCTGCACCTGCGAACGCTATGTCTACCTGGCAGATACCCGGGGGTACCTGCAACCCGCAACCAAACATAACAACGAGTGCCACCTTCACAACCTTGCCCTGCGTGAGCTGCTCACCCCCCACCTGCACCAGGTCCTCTCTGAGCTGCACCATTCACATCCCCACCTGCACTGGCAGATAGCTACCGACGACCCGCTGTCGGTCGAGGCTACCGACAGCACAACCATGGATGCTATCATCCCGCATCTGAGCCACCTTGTCAGCCCAGCCTGCACCATACAACGAGCGGGGCGCTACATGCGATTTGCAGATTCTCGCCACACCAAGGGAACTGCTCTCGGTTACGTCATGCACGCCTGGAACGTACCGGCAGAGCACGTCTTCATCATGGGTGACGGCCATAATGACATAGATGCCTTCAGCCGCTTTCCCACAGCCTGGTGTGCCGCACCCGCCACCGCTCACTCAGAAGTTCTGGCCTGGCTGGCGAACCACCCGAACCCCCACATTGCAGCCGAGCCGGGTGTACTGCCTGAGCTGCGCCGATGGTTCACAGCGCAGAACATGTGAGTAATTCCAGAAAAAATGTGTACGCAAAACGCTTTCGGCTTGACTTTTGTCTCAAAAAATAGTTTCATATCTCCCCGTAAATGTCAGCCTCGCCCGTCAACCGGGTAAAGTTGGCCCTCGTGAGCCCGCAACTCAATAGCGGACGAACCGATAGACACCTCTCCTACAAAGAGAAACAACAAACGAAATCATAAACAATTATGGGATCGCTTAAGAAGAGACGTAAGGCTAAAATCAACAAGCACAAGCGCAGCAAGCGCATGCGCCAGAACCGCCACAAAAAGCGTTTGCGTTACAAGTCCTGAGCTGCGCGCTTAGGCCACGTCCGCAAGCGACGCTGTTCTTTCTCACGGCACTGTTTCAGCTCGAAGCAGTGCCGTTTTTCTGTTTCACCCCCTCACCGGTGAAACAAACTGATATGTACTGTTTTCAGCTGGGGTAGCTGCTGACGCGCATTCCCCTTGACGCAAGAGAGAGCACACGTAGAATAGAGAGCACGATTTCACCACAAGCACTATGGCTAATACTCACCAATTTCAGACAGAAGTCCGGCAGCTGCTCGACATCGTGATTCACGCCTTTTACAGTGACCGCGAGGTCTTTGTGCGCGAGCTGGTGTCGAATGCCTCCGACGCGCTCGAAAAGCTGCGCCTCAAGCAGCTGACCAATGCCGCTGTGTATGAACCGGAGCGCGAACTCCGAATCTCCATCACCACAGATGAAGAGGGCAAGACCCTCACTATTGCAGATGCCGGTATCGGCATGACCCGCGATGAAGTAGTAGAATACCTGGGTACCATCGCCCACTCCGGCACCAAGAAGTTCCTGGAGATGATGAAAGAAAGTCAGGGTGGCACACAAGACCTCATCGGCCAGTTCGGCGTGGGATTCTACAGCGTATTCATGGCTGCAGATTCTGTGGAGGTCACCACGCGCTCCTGGCAGCCGGAGGCCACCCCCGTGAAGTGGACCAGCGATGGCCGCGAGGGATATACCCTGGAGGATGCCCCCGCTGACACCCCGCGAGGTACCGCCATCCTCATTCACCTGAAAGATGACGCCGCCGACTTTGCCCGCGCCGAGCACCTGCGCCACATCATCAGCAAGTACAGCAACTTCGTCGGCTTCCCCATCGACTTCAACGGCGAGCACCTCAACACAGTGCAAGCTATCTGGATGAAGAACAAGAAGGATGTCACCGCAGAAGAATACGAAGCCTTCTACAAGTTCACCGCCCACAGTGAAAGCGCCCCGATGAGCTACATGCACTTCAATGCAGATGCCCCCATCGTGCTCAACTCCGTGCTGTTCGTGCCGGAAGAAAATCCCGAGGCCATGGGATTCGGTCGTTGCGAACCACGCGTAGCGCTCTACTGCCACAAGGTACTCATCGACAGCAAGCCCGAAAACCTGCTGCCCGAGTGGTTGCGATTCCTCACCGGTGTGGTTGACAGCGACGACCTGCCGCTGAACATCTCCCGCGAGATGCTGCAGGACAACTCACTGCTGCGCCGCATCTCCGGCATCATCACCAAGCGCTTTATCAAACACCTCGAAACCCTGGCCAGGGATGACGCCGATAAGTACGAAACCTTCTGGCGCCAGTATAGCCGCTACATCAAAGAGGGTATCGTAACCTCGTGGGAACACAAAGACCCCCTGGGTAAACTGCTGCGCTTCGAATCCACTTTCACCGAGGCCGGCAAACTCACCTCGTTTGCCGACTATGTGAGCCGCATGAAGGAAAACCAGAAAGATGTGTACGTGCTCTTCGGGGCCTCTCGTGCCCAGCTCGAACACAGCCCTTACCTGGATGCTCTCACGGCCCGCGGCTTCGAGGTTGCCTTCTTCACCGATGGTGGCGACCAGTTCGTGGTCGACTCGCTCATGAAAGTCGAAGACAAGGAAATCAAGGCTATTGACCGCGCCAATCTCGACCTGCCACCGCTGGATAACCAACCCGACCGCCCCGGGTTGGACGAAAAGCAGGCTAAAAAACTCACAGAATGGGTAGCAGCCACGCACAAAGACGCCTTCAGCAAAGTGACCACCAGCGACCGTGTGCTCAGCGCGCCGGCCATCGCCTTGCAGGGAGAGAACGACATCTCCCCCGAAATCAAAGCCTACCTGAAGGCCATGGGGCAGCCCGTGCCCGAGGTACACCCGGAGATTGCCTTCAACCCGCACAGCCCGATTGTGCAGCGCCTGGCCGAGCTGCGCAGCGAAAATGAAGAGCTTGCCACCCTGCTGGCAGACCAGCTCATCAACACTGCCTTGCTGCGTGCCGGCATGCTCGAAGACCCTGCCAAGCTGGCTGACAACTCGCAGGCCCTGCTCGAAAAACTGCTCAACAAGTAAAGAAACCACCCACGGTTTACACAAAAAGCCGCGCCCCGAAAAAGGGCGGTGCCTTTTTGTGTTGTGCAACCGAAAAAAATTACTTATTGAGAGACGCTATAAGACTGGGCAAATCCGGCGCCAGCTTACCATCCGCCATCATCGTAGGCAGATTGGCAATACCGGCACGAGTTATAAGCGGGAAAGCCGCATCCGGATCTTCGCCACTCTTCATAGCATCCACCGCCGAGCGGGTTCCCTCAATGAAAAACTCCACAAGTTTGAGACTGCGAGCCACACTTTCCTGCATTTCAATCAGGTTATTGCGCGCCTGAGTCAGAATCTCAAGCCGGTGAGTCAGCGTTGCCTCACCCTCAACGGTAGCATCGAAAAACTCTTTAATCTGAGCCAATGTCACACGAGTCTGCTTCAAACACAGAGCACCAATGAGACAAGCAACACTATCCTCACCATAGATACGGCGGCCGGAGGGAGTGCGCTCCACGTGGCGAATAATACCCGCCTTCTCATAATAGCGAAGGGTATGAACAGAAAGCCCGGTCTTTCGTGACAGAGCAGAGATGGTATAGCGAACTTCTTGGGAGCTCATAACAAGTTTACAGGCAGGATTAAATCACACTTCATCAACAAAGTCAAGCTGAATTTCAGAAACAGATTGGCAACAATTTTGTTGCGTTATGGCAGAGCGCGGACTTGCATACGCCCTCAGAATGTGGCAGTATAAAAAGTATATTCGCTATGGACTCAGTTCTTTCTTTTCTACAGACTGTCGGCATCATTCTGCTGATCATCATGTTTTTCAATCTCATGATATTCGTACATGAGCTCGGCCACTTTCTGGCAGGTCGCTGGCGTGGTGCCTATATCGATCGTTTTCAGATATGGTTTGGCACCCCTATATGGAGCAAAACCATCAACGGCGTACGCTGGGGTATAGGCTGGTTGCCGCTTGGCGGTTTTGTCTCACTGCCGCAAATGGAAGACATGGAGGCAATCGAAGGCAAAGCCGATGTCCCTCAGAATCTCAAACCCCTCAAAGCACTCGACAAGGTTATCATTGCAGCGGCCGGACCTCTGTTCTCCCTGCTGCTGGCGTACGTCTTCGCCGTGATTGTGTGGGGGGTGGGTAAACCCGAACACAAGATACAGGGTTCGCGCATCGGTTACATCATGCCGGAATCCCCCGCTGCTGTGGCCGGACTGCTGCCCGGTGACAGAGTAACGGCGGTGGATGGTCAACCCGTAAGCAAGTGGATGGGCAACATGGAGGGTGTGCGCGAACTCGTCGCCATGAGCGAGAGTGAAAAAATCAGACTGGACATAGCACGCCCGCAGTCAGACGGCAGTGAAATACCCATGCAGATTGACTGTGGTTACACCGTGCCGGAAACATCGTGGTGGCAGCGCAGCGCACTGCGTCGGATTGGCATATTACCTACTCAGCCAACCATCGTCGGCGAACTGTTACCCGGCTCCCCCGCCGAGCAGGCCGGTCTGAAACCCGGACAAACTATCACAGCCGTGAATGGCCTGGCTGTCTACACCCCCTTCGCCGTCACTGAGCAGGCAGACAAGGGAGAGCCCATGCAGCTTACCCTGCGGAACCCCGACGGCACCACCGTAACAACAACCATCACCCCCGTACTGCCCACCAATTGGAAGGGCAAAGAGGGAGCGCACCCCATCATGGGCTTCAACTGGCAAAGCTCAGCTGCCCAAGTTGAGTTCACCCACCCGTCACCTCAGACTCAGGTTAACCAGAGTCTGAAGTGGATGAAAGAGACTCTTGCCAAAGTATGTGCCCCCGGCAGCAACATCGGCATGGAACATATGAGCGGACCCGTTGGAATTGGCAACTACATGTACCAGATGTTCCAGGCCGGCGATGGCGTGGGCTGGAGACTTCTTCTTTGGTTTGCCGTGGTTCTCAATGTTAACCTCGCTGTGCTCAATATACTCCCCCTGCCCGTTGTGGACGGTGGCCACGTCGTGCTGGGATTCATCGAAATGCTTATCGGTCGACCGGTCAAGGGCTGGTTCCTCGATTGGCTCATGTACGGCTTCATTCTGCTGCTGATGGGCTTCTTCATTTTCGTAACGTTCAAAGATGTGGGCGAAATGGTAGGCGGAGAGCCCCCCGTAGAGTTGCCCGCCCCCGTATTTTCTGAACCTGCTTCCTGATTCTCCCTGCCATGCTCCGCATAATCAAATGGATTCTGTTTATTCCGGCTCTGTTGCTGCTCGGTTATGCCATTGCCGACCTGCTGAACATGTCCGTTGCGGCCCAAAGGCTGACGGGCATAAACGCCGTAGCATGCGGAGCTCGCCCCAACCCGGATTGGGAATGCGTGAACCCCTTCGGTTGCCGCTACCGCTTCAATCTTGCACCTGGCGAGTTCGACACGCTCTGTTCGCAGCAACTTACAACAGCATACGGTTGGACTCCCCACAAACCGGCAGATGTATATTACCCATCGCTCAATGATGTCGCAATAGAAGGCACGGTTGTCTATACCAACCAAGACCTGCCGACCAGAGTCCGCTGGGTGGTGTATAACCCGGGTACTCAGTTGCTCTACCTCGGCTACTACTTCCATTGAGCCCGGCGCGAAGTGTGGGGCTCCCCCTCCCGGCGCGCAGTCATCACGCTGTTACCCCCTGCTCCGCTTCGGGCGCGATAAGCGCACGCAAGGGTGCATGTTGCGGCAGGCTCAGCTCGGGGTCGCGCTGAAGAATGGCGGCGGCATCTCGCGCTGCACGGTGAATAAGCCGCATATCGCTAAGCCACTCAGTGAACTGCACAGCACCCAGCCCGCTCTGCGCAGTACCTAGCACATCGCCGGGACCTCGCAGACGGAAGTCCTCCTCTGCAATCTCAAAACCATTGATAGTGCGGCAAAGAACATCCAGCTTCTCCCGCCCCGGTTCGCCGGGTTTGGCCGCAGAGAGCAATATACAGTAGCTCTTATGTTGACCTCGGCCGATTCGCCCGCGCAGCTGGTGGAGCTGAGAAAGCCCGAAGGCGTCAGCATCGTTGATAATCATAACCGTGGCATTCGGCACATCGACTCCCACCTCCACCACGGTTGTGGCTACAAGAATATGGGTTTCATTTGCGCGGAACTCACTCATGACCGAATCCTTCTCTTCCGGCGTCAGTCTACCATGCAACAGACCTATAGGTTCGTGAGGAAAGATACCACGCCATTTTTCCAACTCTGTAGTCGCGGCAGCCTGAGCTCGCGTTTCACTCTCCTCAATGAGAGGAGCCACTATATAAATCTGTCGCCCGGCCTGTAATTCTGACTGCATGAATGCGATAATACGCTTCATGTGGTTGGGGTTACGCAGAGCAGTAATGATTTCACCTCGGTTAGCGGGCAATTCATCAATAACAGAAACATCGAGATCACCATAGAGCGTGAGTGTGAGAGTTCGGGGAATAGGCGTGGCCGTCATCACCAGCACATCAGGGCAATCACCGCTGTTCACAAATTGCTCACGCTGAGCAACCCCGAATTTGTGCTGCTCATCGATAACAGCGAGTGCAAGATTGCGAGGGCGGTTCTTTTTGTAAAGCAGAGCATGTGTACCCACCAACAGGCGGGGAGTCCGGTCAGCGTCTATCGGGTCATCGGGCACGTACCCCAAATCCTCAGTTCGGTCAGCAGTACGCAGAGAGAGGCGCACATCCATATCGCGCAACAATCGGCGAAAATTATTGAAATGCTGCTCAGCCAGAATCTGGGTCGGGGCTATCATAGCCGCCGTGCCGCCACTCTCCACAGCCAACAGCATGGCACAGAGCGCCACCAGAGTCTTGCCACTGCCCACATCCCCTTGCAGCAGTCTGTTCATCTGCCGGGGGGAAGCCATATCGGCACGAATCTCGGCAACACAGCGAGCCTGTGCAGAAGTCAAACGGAACGGCAGTCCCTCAAGCAACTCCTGCAAATAACCATCCGTCGTAACATTGACATGCCCCGCCCGCCCCTGTGCCCGGTGGCGTCGCCAGGCTACTCGAAACTGGCGGGCAAAACACTCCGACAAGGCAAAACGAAGTCGAGCCTTGCGGTAGTGCTCAGGTTCGCCCGGAAAATGCAAATCCTGCAAAGCTTCGCGGAAGGGGTATGCGGGCGCCACATCATACCCGGGTTGAGTCACCTGCTCCGGTAACCGCTGCAGCAAATCCCACACCAAAGCGCGAAACCGGCGTGCCGCCATGCCGGATATAGCTCGGTAGATTGGCACTATTCGCCCGGTATGCACGCGCTGCCTTGCTGGTGTGATATCCGCCAGAGGAACTGCCGCTGCTCCCATGGCAAGTTCCACCAGGCGGTGGCCGGCTTCCTCATCTTCCATAACCTCAAAGTCAGGATTGGTCATGGTCAGTTTGCCGCCATATTCCTTCACCTTGCCGTAGATTGAAAGATTCATACCCGTGGCCAGCAACTTGGCAACATAGGGCATGTTGAACCACCGTAACAGCAAACGAGCACCCTGCGGCTCACCCTCGGCTCCAACATTCACCTCAAAATACCGCTTGTACGAAAACCGCCAACCAGCACTGTAAACATGAACAAGCAGACTCACCGTCTCGCCATCAAGCAATGACTCGACCGGCTTGGTGCTGCGCCTATCCTCGTATCGGCGGGGTATGTGCAGCAAAACATCTCCCACGGTCTCAAAACCGGCAGCTCGAAGTAGCTGCAACTCGCGCGAACTGACGTCCGGCACCCCCTCCAGGGGCTCTGTCAGCGAGAGCTTCACGAACCGAACACACGCTCAGGGCTCAGCGATTAGAAACGCCGTTATTGATGCAGCGGTAATAGTAGTCCACACGCGACAGGAACCACCCCCACTTGGGCCCGGGGCGACCATTGGTCATGAGCGGCATGGGGCAGTTCTTACCGGTCCAGTGGTGGTGGGGCACCACCCGGCGCAGGTTGACGCCATAGCGTTTCATGAGTACAGCTGTGAGCTTAGCCGAGCGATCCCAGGTGCGGAAGTGGTTGTGCCCCCGGCTCTCGCACTCACACATCTCAATACCGATGGAGTGCCTGTTACCGGCCTCCGTCCCGGCATGCCAGCCGGACTCATTGAGCGGCAGATTCTGCACCACCATGAACTGATCGACGGTGAAATGCCAGCTGCGGTTAGTGAACGCACCCCGGCAAAGAGCGCGCGAGTGCTGCATAGCGGTGGATGACGGCGAGTGATTGGCCGTGCTGTGAATGGTGATGAAAGAGGGGCGCATGCGGTGCGAACCACGGCGCTGGCGGGAGTTACGCGGCATCATGCGAATTTTGATATTGGCCTCCTTTGCCAGTCGCCCGATGGAACGGGGTATAATCTGCCTGCTCTCCGGCCTGAACTTAAAGGCAGGAGGTGTTCTCAGGTAGGAATTCTGACCCTGCTGACAACCAAACAGACATGCCAGAACGAGGGCAAAAAGAGCCACCAATGTACGATACGCCATGCCGTTATTCTGCCATGAGCGCAGGCATTTAGCAAGCCCAATCTTCGACTTTGACAAAAAAAGAATGACATCCCGACGGGACTCTTCTGAGAAGGCCGCAACAATCAAACTTACCTATTGATTTTTCAACACTTTAAACAGCATCTCAAAATATGCCTTAATTAAGACTTGCTAAACAATCCGGGCTGTGATAGCATGCGCGCATGCGCTTTTTTGTCTATATAGCAGCGGTATGTATCACAGCCATGGCCAGCAGCTGCAGCCAGGTCAATGCCGGTTACATGAGCGGCAGAAATTACAATAACCGCAGAGCCTATGTACCGGCAGTGCATACTCAGGCACCCATCCCCTCGGCGGCAGGGAAAGCATACAGCAGTCGGAATAGCGCGCTGATTCCCCCTCGCCCGCTGGCCACCCCCTCCAGACCGGCTCCGACCCCGAACTGCGGAGCAGTCTGTGTGATAGACCCGCGTACCGGGCGAGTTCTCTTCGGCCACAACGAACATGAACGCCGCCAGGTGGCCAGCACACAGAAAATCATAACAGCGCTCTGTGCTTGCGATGCCGGCGAGCTCGACCGCAAGATGACCATCACACAGGAGGACAAAAACAGCGTGTCCCCCATCCGCTCCAAACTGAAGGCAGGGGAATCCTACACCCGTGGTGCCATCATGCACGCCATGCTCACCGCCAGCTGCAATGACCTGGCTCAGGCGCTCGCCCGTGACAGCGCTGGCAGCGTGCAGAAATTCGTGCAGCGCATGAATGCCCGAGCAAAGCGCATGCGCATGTACAATTCTCACTTCGTGAACCCCAGCGGTCTGCCCGGCCCCCAGTACTCCACCGCATACGATATGGCCCTTGCAGCCTGTTATGCATACGCCAACCCAGTTATCAGGGATTTCATCAACGACCGCCAGGTTGTACTTACCCGCCCGAACGGGCAGCAGCTCACCCTCAACAACACCAACAAACTGCTCAGTACCTACAGTTGGGTGCAGGGCATGAAAACCGGCTACACCAATGCCGCCAAGCGCTGCCTCATATCCTGCGGCTCCACCAACGGGCGAGCAGTCATAGTCGTGATACTTGGCTGTGAAAAAAAACGAATATGGGCGGAAAGCGAGAAATACCTCAAATGGGCACTGAATGTCTGAACCGAGAGACAACTAGTGCCGTATGTCGCGCAAAAAAAGCCCATCAGGGCTTTTTTTGCTTTTCAACGAAAGACAAAAAGTTATAATGAGAACCGAGCGATATGAGAAATACTGAAAACAGGAAACGCAAACGCAGGACAAAACGGCCAGACAACGGCTCTCTGTGGGGTTTTCTGTTTCATAACAATCCACCGCCCAATGATATGACGCGCGGTACTCTGTACGCGCAGGCAGAAGAGGAGGACGCTCAGACAGAACAGCCGAAACTACTGGCGGAGTTGTGGAGTCGGTTCAATTTCTGGGCAACTCTGGCAACAGTGCTTTTCCTGACCTTTGTGGCAGCGTTGATGTACGGCGTGGTGCGCATGTGGCAACCCCAGTCACTCAAAGACATAGCCGGCTACAATGACAAACAGCCTGCAAAAGACCTCAGCGTACTCATCAGGAACGCAAACGGGGGAGTCATCAGCTTTACCGAGGGCGAACTCAACCGCTATCTGCGCGACACATGCCGCATGCGGCAGACGGGCATCTTTTCCATCTTTGCCAATGCTCAGGGAGTGGCCGTGCGCGTGCACAATGGTTACGCCGAACTCATCATCGACCGACTGGTCGGTGCCAACATGCACCAGACAACAGCCGTCAACCTCACATTCCACCGCAACATCGAGCACGGGCGCCCCACTCTCAGCGTCGAGTTCCACGGCGGCACCCCACTCATGGGTAACATGCCGCGCGGGGGCAAAATCGGCACAGTCGGCATACCCCAGAAGCACATTCAGGTCATGCAGCCCGCCCTCCAGACCCTGATGGAGTGCTACCCTGACATCACAAACGCTCTGGAAGAACACGGCTACTGCCCCATTTTCGAAAAGCAAGCCCCCGCCGGCGAAGGGCGTATAACTCTCATCCCCTACACACCTCAACAATCTACACCTTAAAACACAATGAAAACACGCACATTCATCCTCACTCTTGCAACGCTGTGCACAGCCACACTGAGTTCATGCATCTGGCAGCCTATCATGCAAAATTTCAGCCGCGATGAATACCCCGGCCCTCGCCCGCCCAAAGTAATTCCCGATGAAAACGGCAAACCCGCCGGCAACAACTGGCTGAAAGCAGATGAAAACATGCTGCCGCTCTCAACCAAGGTCAGCAACTCGCTCGAATATGCAGAAGACGGTCTGCCCTACGGCCTGACCTCCGAATTCAGCAATGTGGTCATTTCTCCCTACGCCCCTCATTACCAGCTAGACTACACCGGTGTGCCGGTAGGTACAAAAGTATGGGATCCCTACACTCGCAAGCCATTCTACATTAAGCGCACGTACACATTTAACTGATTTCACGAGCCATGGAAGAAGAGTCAACAGCCACCAAACCCACCCTCGGGCAAAAGCTGGGGGCTCTGGGGTACGAGTTCATGATTTTCATACTGCGCCTGACAGACATACGTCTGGTGGCGCTTTTCGGTCGCATACTGGGGTACCTGGTATGGATGAGCTCGGCATCCCGTCGGCGGATAGTGGCGCGCAATATGCGAATTGTGGTAGACCCGACACTGAGAGCCGACAAACTGGGAGCCATGGTAAGGCGTAACATCGTGCGCACCACCATGAACCTCGCCTGCTCCCTCAAAACCGGGATTATGACGGACCGCGAAATGGAACGCGCCATCCATGTAGTGGGTCGGGATGAATTCGAGCACGCCGGCAGCGACGGGCGCACAGCCATCTGCGCCGTACCGCATGCCGGCAACTGGGAGATACTGGCACGCACGCGCCCGCTGTTCTCCAAAGTGGAACACTATGGCTGTATGTACCGCCGCCTGACCAACCCTCTGCTCGAGAGAATAGTGTACGCTACCCGCACACACTACGGCTGCGAGATGTTCAGCAAGGAAGACGGTCTGCGAGCCGTCTTCAAGCTGGCTCGTTCAGGGGGATTGCTGGGTGTATTGAGCGACCAGTTCACGCAAGAAGGTCTCTTTCTGCCCTATTTCGGCAAAGTAACAGGCGTCACCCCGCTGCCGGCACTTATTTACAAGCGCTGTAAAGGGCGCGGTCAGCTTCTCTCCGTATTCACCCGCAACGTAGCTCTGGGCGAGTGGGAGGCCGTCATGAACCGCACTATCGACCTGCCCGACGGCTGTGAAGAAATAGATGAAATCACCATGCAGGTAAACCTGGCCATTGAAAAATGCCAGAAAGAGAACATCATCGACGGGTTCTGGATGCACCATCGCTGGAAGAGCACCCCGGTCTTTGCACCGGAAAAAGTGTTCAATAATCACCTGATTGAAAAATACGCCACCCTGCCTTTCCGTATTATCATCTGCCTGCCGGAGCAATTTGAAGAAGCCGCCATACTTCTGCCCGTTCTCCGACTACTCAAGAGCAGCCGTATAGATTCACAGCTGACCGTCATCTGCCCCGGCGAGCAGAAAGCCTGGTGGCAACAATTCAGCGAAACCGTTACTCATGTGGTAACTACCGATGATACCGCACGCCGTGTCCGCGAACAATTCGCTGCCGAGGAAATCTACAAGGACGGGCCGTTCGACGTGCTCTTCATGTTCAGCGAAAATCGCAAAGTCATGAGAGAACTCAGCGATCTCATGCCCATGCTCGTGTCGGGCTTCAAAGAAAACCCACTCCACCGCAAATACCGCTTCAAAGCACGCTACAGCTGCACATCTACCATCCCGCGTGCCCGCATGAACGACTACCTCGACAATGTCGTGCTGTATCACAGACTTCAGCATTGCGAGCAAAACTTCGGCCCGCACCCCGGCGCTACAGAACAAGTCGGCACTTTCATCGCCCCCTTCTCGACCCTGGGCAGCGCCGACAGCTGGCCACAAGAGAACTGGGCTGAGCTTGTGCGACGCCTAGGCAAGGTCAGCTTGCTGGCACTGCCGGCTGATAGCTCACGCGCAGAGAAAATGGCTCAGGAACTGGGCTGCGAACTCTGCCTGTGTAAACCTGAAGAAATTGCCACCAAACTGGGACCGAACGCCGTTCTGTATGCCGTCGACGGCCTGCTGCCCACCCTGGCGGCCACAACCGGTTGCCGCTGCACCGTGCTGATGGCCAGCCGCTCAGCCGAGCGTTACCCGCTTGCCCTCGGCTCAGGCCACCGCTATGTGAGCAACCATACCCCCTGCCACCCCTGCCACCGCAGCAACTGCGACCAGGCTACCCCCTGCACCGCGGCTGTCAGTGTGGAGGAAATGCTGGGCGTCTGATAACCTCAATCGAGGGAGAAACACATTAACACTCCCCCACCCTGAGTCAGGGTAATAAGAGTTCCCCACCGGGAACTCTTATTTTTTTCAACAGTTTTTTCGCCAGTCCGCTCTGAGCGGAGCTCTACAAAATCATGCAAAAGTCAGCTGCGCTGGCAACTCGCCGACACAAGAGCCACCCCCTCATTCTCTCGTTACGTATATAGGTGAGAACAGGGCCGGTCATGTTGACCGACCCTGTTCTTAATAGGCGACAGTTGCTGCGGCTTAGGGGAATTTCAGTTACATGCCATGCCAGCCGCAGCCAAAAAAAGTCAGGAACTATCAGCTCAGCCCCTCAAGCACGGACTTCAGTATAGCCAATCCCTCTGCCAACACATCCTCAGGTACATTGAGAGCGGGAATGAGGCGCAGCGTATCAGGACCGGCGGGACAAGCCAACAGACCGGCCTGCAAACACAGGCTGTTAACATAACCGGCAGGGGTATTACCCTCAGGCACAGCGAAACTGCCCTTCTTCAACCCCACGCCACGCAACAGACCATAGCCGCGAACCGTTTCCACACAGGGCAGATTCCAGCCCTCAACAGTGGCTTTAACCAGTTCCCCCAGAGACTTGGCCCGAGCGGAAAGTTTTTGATTGACAATCTCACTGACAACAGCCATCGAGGTTGCACAGGCGATGGGGGTACCACCGAAAGTAGAACCATGAGAACCGGGCCCCATGATGGATGAGAGCTGAGTACCCTGCTCGTCGATAGCGCGGTTGCTCACCCAGAAACACCCCATGGGGAACCCGCCGCCAATCCCCTTGGCACAAGACACCAAATCAGGCTGCAACTCGGGGCAGATAGCCTGCCACCCCATCGGTGCACCGCAACGACCGAAGCCGCACTGCACCTCGTCAATCATGAGCAGGAGATCGTGCTCGCGGCACAGGGCTGCGGCTCCTCGCATGAACTCAGCCGTGGCAGGGTTTACACCGCCCTCGCCCTGTATGGCCTCGAACATGATACCACAGGTAATCGGTGAAATAGCTGCTTTCAGTCCCTCCAAATCATTAAAATCAACGTATTTGAACCCTACCAGAAGCGGGTCAAACTCCACCTGAATCTTGGCCTGACCGGTGGCAGCCATGGAGCCAAGTGTACGACCATGGAAACTCTTATTGAAGGTAATCACCTCGTAGCGGGGTGACTCATCTGCCGCCGGGTGGCGGTGGCCGAAACGGCGGGCAACCTTAATAATGCCGTCATTCCCCTCCGCTCCGCTGTTGCAGAAAAAGATGCGACCGGGAATACCTATCATCTTCTCAACGATGAGCCCGGCAAGTTCCTCCTGCTGGGGAATGTTGTAAAGATTCGAGCAGTGCATGAGCTGCGCAGCCTGATTGCTGAGCGCCTGCACCACCGTCGGGTGGCAGTGCCCCAGACTGCAGGTGGCAATACCGGCACAGAAATCCACATATCGCCGACCTTCCGTGTCAAACAGGTAAGAGCCCTCACCCTTCGCCACCGTTATGGGGGCGCGCCCGTATGTCGGAAGTACGTGTTCTTGTATCATAGCAGGTTCAACTCTACCCCCCGGCTCGCGCTTTGTCAATAGTAAAGCTTGCGGAGACGCGCAAAATCTGATAGAATGCTGCGCATGGAGATTACGCTGAATGCCCCGCTGGACATGCACCTACACCTGCGCGATGGTGATATGCTGAAACTGGTAGCCCCGCTCTCGACCGACTTTGCCGGAGCTGTCATCATGCCCAATCTCGTACCGCCGGTAACCGAGCCCGGAGCTATGCGGGCCTACAGCGAGCGTATTGCGACAGCCATGGGCGAGGAGCCGTTTACCCGCTACATGACCCTCTTTTTCACGGCTCAAACACAACAACAGCTCAGCCTCGCCGCCGAAACACCCGGCTTTTTCGGCTACAAACTCTATCCCGCCGGTATCACCACCAACAGCGAGGGCGGCGTGGCCAACCTCGCAGATGCCGACAGCACCCTGAACATGATGCAGGATATGGGTATCCCCCTGCTCGTACACGGCGAAAGCCACGGTTTTGTGATGGACCGCGAGGCCGAATTCCTGACCATCTACCGCAATCTGGCAGCGCGCTACCCGCGCCTGCGCATCTGCATGGAGCACATCACCACCGCTGCTGCTCTGCAACTGCTCGATGAGTTCGAGAACCTGTGTGCCACTGTTACCTTGCAGCACCTTATCATCACCCTCGATGACGTAGCAGGCGGCGCCCTGCAGCCCCACCTCTTCTGCAAACCTATTGCCAAGCGCCCCGGCGACCGCGATGCCCTGCTGCAGGCTGCCCTGAATGCCCACCCTCGCCTGATGTTCGGCAGCGACTCCGCCCCGCACCCCCGCTGCCGTAAGGAGGCTTGTGGCTGTGCAGCCGGGGTATTCACCGCCCCGCTGGCACTCCCGCGTCTGGCAGAACTTTTTGCCACCCACGGAGCGCTGGATAATTTACAGGCTTTCGTGAGTGACAATGCCTGCCGAATCTACGGCCTGACCCCGGTCCGAAAACAAGTAACCCTGCACGACACCCCTATGCAGGTACCCACAGCCTACCGCAGCTATGGTCAGCAGGTGGTACCCATGTACGCTGGTGAACAACTGAGCTGGAGCGTAAAACGCTGATGCAACATGCCCCCATACCTACGGCAGACGACCTGAAGGCCCTGCTGACAGAAATCGCAGCCATGCACATGCCCTATGGCATGTACGGCCCGGCGAATTACCCGCCTGACGGTTGCCCCCTCATGGACTTACCCACTGAATACCTCGACTGGTTCTGGCAACGTGGCTGGCCCAAAGGCAAACTCGGCAGGCTCATGGAACAAACCTTCCTCATCAAGAATAGCGGGCTCGACTCTCTCTTCGAGCCTTTCCGAAAGGCAGCCGGTGGCCGCCGCAAATTCCCACGCAGAAAATAATGAACAGAATCAAAGCCATATTCCTCGCAGCCCGTCCGAAAACCTTGCCTGCCGGTATCGTTGCCGTGTGGGCCGGCTGCCTGATAGTTCACAAATTTGAGCAAATCTGTGCCTTCCCCGGAATAAAGCTGGATTGGGGACTGGCAATATTCACCGTACTGAGCGCCATGTGCATACAGATTGCCTGCAATTTCTTTAACGACTCACTCGACGCTGATAAGCACGCCGACACAGACCGCAGGCAGGGGCCACGGCGTATCACAGCCAGCGGTGATATGAGCTCGCGCGCCGTCAAGATATGGGGTTGCCTGTTTCTTGCCGCTGCTGCGGGATTTTCTCTGCCGCTCATAGCGGCACAGGGTTGGCCCATACTCGCCATAGGCATACCCAGCATGCTCTGCGCCTATTGTTACACGGGTGGCCCCTGGCCACTGGCCTACAAAGGACTGGGGGAACTGTTCGTACTACTTTTCTTCGGGTTGGTAGCCGTAGGCGGCACGGTATTTGTGCAGATTGGCTGGCAACCGGATTACCTGCCCATCTATGCAGGCGCATTCATTCTGGGTGTACAGTGCGGGCTGCTCTCCTGCCTGCTGATAGAGGTGAATAACATCCGCGACCGTGTGGAAGATGCGGGCACCGGCAAACGCACCCTCGCCGTACGACTGGGCGACAAACGCGCCAGGGGACTGGCCATGGCCTTCCTCGTGGCCCCCTACGCCACCCTGAAACAAACTGCCTTTTTCCTGCCTGATGTTGAGTGGAACCTCTGCTGGCTCGCCGCCATCATAGTGGGTGGCACCATCTTACTCAAACTCACACGTACGCCGGCAAACAAAAAGATGAACGTACTGCTGGGGCTCTCCTCCCTGCACCTCATCCTCTTCCTGCTCGCGCTCACCCTGGGTGGTCGTTGATAGATTTACGACTTGTCTGAGCACGCGATATATGCTAAAGTAAGAGCGGTATGAATGTACTCCCCATCATCGGCACCATGTTGTTTTCCCTCGGCGTGGCAAGCGCCGCAGCGGCGCCTGCACAGCAACCTCGCCTCATTACAGTGCAGGACATGAAGGACATCATGACCAAAGGAACGGCTGACCAGCTCGAAAAGCTTATCACCAATGGCATCAAGCCGGACGCACGGATTATGGATGGCATGCCCCTGCTGGTAATGGCCGCCTATACCGGACGGTTGGAGATGGTGCATACCCTGCTGCAGCATGGGGCCAATCCGAATGCCGCGCAAGCGCCGGGGATTACCGCACTCTCTGTCGCCGCCGCAACCAACAATGTACACATGCTCGACCTGCTTATCAGTCACGGGGCAGACATCAACCACCGCGCCGATCAGGGCGACAGTATACTGATGCTGGCCTGCTCTCAGAATGCCATTGACACTGTACAGGTGCTACTGGCCTTGAAAGCCGACCCGAATGCAGCAGATCGCAATGGAGTCACCCCTCTCATCTATGCCGTTGCCCGCAGCGAGGCTCCCGACATCATCGGCCGCATGCTGCTGGAACACGGAGCTGACCCGAATGCCCGCATGCACGACGGCACCACTGCCCTGATTGCCGCAGCCCTGCGTAATGATGCAGACAGTACCCGCCTGCTACTCAGCTACGGAGCGGATGTCAACGCACGCGACGCCGACGGCGATTCTGCTCTCGATTTGGCGAAAACCCCCGAGGTGCGCCAACTGCTTATCAGCGCGGCAAAGTAATGACCTCGACTGATATCACCACCACCCTGCATCGTCTGGCAGAACCGAACTACAGGCGATTTGCGGCCTCACTCATACCGGGAGAGAATGATTTGCTGGGGGTACGTCTGCCGGCCCTGCGAAAGTTAGCCCTGCAGGCTGCGCGGGGAGATTGGCTGCGGCTCTTCGCAGAGCTACGGGGAGCCGGAGCCATGGAGCTTGTTATGCTGCGCGGCATGTTGCCCGGCTATGCGCCATGCGCTTCAATAGCAGAGCGGCTTGCTGCCATAGCCGACTTTGTACCGGCCATTCGCAACTGGAGTATATGCGACTCGTGCTGCGCAACCTATAAATTCGCACGCGAACACCGCAGCGAAGTACTGACCTTCCTGCACCCCTACCTGCTATCCACCGCAGAATACCAGGCTCGTTTCGGTGTCGTGATGTTGCTACAGCACTACCTACCCGCCCCGGAATGGGTACCAGCCGTAGCAGAATGGCTGCCACAGGTCACCTGTAACAGCCATTACGCTCAAATGGCCGTTGCCTGGTGTGCCTGCGAGCTCAACCTGCTCCACCCACAAACCGCAAAAACAATGCTCCCCCGCCTCTCCCCCGCCGTGCAGCAACTCACTTGCCGGAAAATCCGCGAATCACGCCGCAAATAACCCCCGGTTCACCCGCGCAGAACAACCGCCACCACATCATTGCAAGGGGTACAGAAGTACCACTGATTGTAAACTGATATCCTCTGATTATTTTCAATCAAATCCCATGCATTTCTACTTGACAAAATCACCGCAACCCGATATGATGGCGCCATGGAACAGGATTACCCGACACAAGTTCAGGTCATGCAGCAGCAGATTGCTGCACTCGCAAAGGCTTACCTCAATAAAATATACGGCTGGATGTCACTCTCCATGCTCGTAACCGCAGCCACGGCAATCTATGCCATGCACTCAGACAAGCTGCTCACATGGAGCGCCGGAAACTGTATATGGTTGCTGCTCGGCACTCTGGGCATTATCCTCATCATGGCATTCTGCCGCAACATGCTCACGGCCGGAGCCCTCACCGTACTATTCATGGCATTCTCAGCGCTGGAAGGTCTGGCCCTCGGTCCGATTCTCAGCATGTACACCACACAGTCTCTGGGGCTTACTTTCGCCTGCACTGCCGGAATGTTCGGCGCTATGGCACTGTACGGTGCCGTAACCAAGCGTAATCTCGGAGGTCTGGGGCGTACACTCATGATGCTGCTTTTCGGTCTCATCATCGCCGGTGTTGCCAACATCTTCTTCGGCAACAGCACAGCAGACCTCGTCATCTCCGGTATCGGCGTGGTGGTGTTTGCTCTCTTCACGGCTTACGACACTCAGCGCCTGCTGGCTGAAGGTGCTTACCTGTCAGATGCCGACGAACGCAACAAAGGGGCTATCATGGGCGCCGTGACACTCTACCTCGACTTCCTCAACCTCTTCCTCTACCTGCTGCGATTCCTGGGTGCAGCCCGTGATTAAGCAGCTATGGATATTCAGCAGAAAATCACTGACGAAGCGGTCAGAGTGGCACATGCCATTCTGACCCCGCTCGGTTATGAATACACCCTGAGCACGGCTCCCACCGAGGGCGAGGACAACGGCGTGACCCTCATGATTGACGGCCCGGATGCCCGCTACCTCATCGGTGACGAAGGCGACAAGCTCGACGATTTGCAGTACCTCATCAACCGCCTGGTGCAGGCCGGGTGGGAAGATGCTCCGCGTGTTCGCGTGGACTGCGACCGCTACCGCGAGCGAGCCGAGGGCAAACTGCTGCGCCGCGCCCGCTCACGAGCCGAACGCGTGCTGCAGACCGGCCGCCCCTTGCAGATGGAAAAGCTCAACGCCTACCAGCGCCGCCTGGTACACAATGAATTAGCCAAAATACCGGGCATACGTACAGAGTCCGAAGATACGGATTCGCGTTTTAAGCGCATCACCATCAGCCGAGCTTGACCCATGCGCGCCATCCTCACCAGTCTCACCCTTACCGCAGCCGCAGTGCTCACCCAGCATGCGGCTGCCGTCACATACACCGTTTACACCGCAGAAGGGAAAAACACACCCGAACTGCAAGAAATGGTGCACAAGTTACTGCCCACCCTCCCCGAGCAAAAGCCCGACTGCCGATTTCTGGAACTGACGCCGGATTGTAAAAAACTATCTCAGGCAGAAATACAGGCAGATGCTATCGAGGCCGGCGTGACCCACCTGCCCTGCCTGGTACTGGCAGATACCATGGGTCCCTACGCCACTCTGCTGCTGCGGGGGCTGACCCGGCAAACCATCGAGCAGGCCACCGCGCAGGCCACGGCCCCGGACCGCGAGAGCAAGACCGAACAGCGCCGCTTTGACTCACAGCTCTACCTGCTGTTCGCGCGCTGTGCCATGGAGGAACCTACCGATGAAACCCTCGCCGAACTCGTGGAGGATAGCCGCCGACTGCTCAGCCACGAGCTATGCCCGAAAGAGATGCAGCAACTCATCGGCCTGCGCTGCCTGTACCCCCTGCTCATGAAACAATATGCCATCGGCCACACCGGAGCTCATACCCCGGCGACCGAAGCCAAACTGTTGGAGGCGATTACCGCTCTTGAAACCGCGCGCGACCTCGACCCGGAAAGTGCTCTGGGCAAGCGCGCCCACGATGAACGCCACCGCCTGCGCATGGCCCGCCGCGAAGCCCGCAAATATGAATAAAACCGCCCTGCTCCTACTGCTCTGCACCCTGCTGAGTTCCTGCAAGTTCTACCACATCGTCAGCAGACCTCGCCCGGAACTGCAATGGCAGGATAAAACACACTGCCTGACAGACGGGAACAAGGTCTGGCGCTGGCCATCCACACCCGAAAACGAAAAAGCCCTGCGGGAATGGTGGGACGCGATGGATGACATCGGCACGGAGGATTACTGGCCCTACGGATACGACGATAAGGTAAAGTTTACCCTGCACCCGCGAATGACCGTACGCTTCAGTGAACTATCCACGGTATTCCATTTCAACAGAATGGGATACAATGGCTCATCCACCCACTCCCGCCGCCCGACAGAAGCCGACCGCCGATTCCGACAATATCTCGAACAGATTAAGCTCTCACAGCCGCACATGGACTCCAAACAAGGGGAGCTCCTGCTGAAGCACTGCAGCCCGCCCTACCCTCGCGGCCCGGAAACCGCCTGGCTGCCATAAACAGCCCCTATACACACACGCAAGCTCAAGGAGCATTGGCTGAGCGCTGCACAAGCACGACAGGAGCAAGCTGCATTTCTGCGAATGTTCGCCCGGAGGGAGCACGCAAAGCTCCGCGACTGATAGAGTAATGCACACGCCCCGAAGAATCAGTGAGGGCATTCCCTCGCCGTTGCAGTCCCTGAAACACGGTAACAACAGGCATGGCACCGGGGGCGCCTTGCTCCACACGCACAACATTGAACCATCGGTAGCCGTCACCCCCGAAATCAGACTTCAGCAGCAACAGACCGTCCCACTCCCCTGAACCCTTGCGCCGGTGCTGAAAATAACCGCCGGGAGATTCCGAGCCGTGCAGAGTGGCTGCAGGTTTCAGCTCGCAGCGAGTATAGGGCTCACCTGCGTCATCCACCAGCACGAGGGGACTGCGCTCCCCCATTTTCAACACACCGTACTCAAACATCTGCACGCAGTCATTGAGCGACCTATCTGCCGTCAGCGCCAGCAGACCGCAACTGTAATGCAGCGGAGCCGTAATCTGCGTGCGGGCATAGCCCACAAACCAGGGCTGAGATACCCGCACCGTAGCAAAGAGCTCCTCCTCAGCGCCTTTTTCTCCCTTCACAGTGTAGGGAATAACCAGCAACTCACCGCGACAGGAATCCGAATCACCCACATAAATACCGCCGGGCTTGCGAGCACTCCATTCCTGCGGTCCCCGGCTGAACGTCACCCCATTGACGCTGCCGGGTGACCCATCCCATGTTACCCGCACACAGGGAGATTCAAAGTATACCTTACACACAGGTTCAGACAAAGGCTCCGAGGTACAGGCCGGCAGCAAAAACAGTGGCAGCAGCAGTTGGGCAACAGAGTTTCTCATGCCTGCCATACTAGCGAAAAGCTCCCACCCGGTCAAGGGAAAACCACTCTATAACAAAAGCTCGTGCAGACATACATAAAAAACGCTTGCAAAATGCCCGCGAATGCGCTACCCTTGCTCACCTCTCATATCAATCTTACATTTATGAAGCACGTCCATTTCCTCGGAATCTGCGGCACCGCAATGGGTGCAGTGGCATCTGCCATGGCTCGCAAGGGCTACACCGTCACCGGTACTGATGCCAACGTCTACCCTCCCATGTCCACCTTCCTGGAAAGTGAGGGGATTCAGATTTTCCAGGGTTACAAGCCCGAAAACATCCCGGCAGAGGCCGATATGATAGTCATCGGCAACGCCATGAGCCGAGGCAATGTGGAAGTAGAGGCCGTACTGGAGCGCAACCTGCGCTACATGAGCTTGCCGGAGACCATGAAAGAATATTTCCTGTGGGGCAAGCACAACTATGTGGTAACCGGTACGCACGGCAAGACGACCACCACCAGCATGCTCGCCTGGCTGATGGAGGCCAACGGCCTGAACCCCAGTTTCATGATTGGCGGCATTGCCCGCAATCTGGGGCGTGGCGGGCGGTTCACCGACTCCGACTTCTGCGTGCTCGAGGGTGATGAGTACGACACAGCTTTCTTCGACAAGCGCTCCAAGTTCCTGCACTACCTGCCCGAGGTAGTCATCATGAACAACATCGAGATGGATCACGCCGACATCTACGCCAACGTGGAGGAAATCAAGCTCTCCTTCAAGCGTCTGCTGCGCGTGGTTCCCCGCACGGGTGTGGTGTTCATCAACGCCGACTGCCCGAACTGCATGGACGTGCGCGCCCACGCCGCCGAAGAACTCAAAATGGTGAAGATTGTCAGCGTCGGCATGGGTGAAGGCGCCGACCTGCGCATCACCGACATCGAGCACCGCACCGACGGCAGCTCCTTCACGCTGGAGGGCGAGACCTACAGCATTCCCATGATTGGCGATTTCAACATCCGCAACGCCGCCATGGCAACCTGTGCCGCCCGCAACGCCGGACTTACCCCCGACCAGATTCGCGGCGCCTTCCTCAGCTTTGAGGGAGTAGCCCGCCGACAGGAGGTTCGCGGCACCGTCAACAGCGTAACCGTGGTGGATGACTTCGCCCACCACCCCACCGCCATACGCCACGCCGTCGAAGGACTGCGCCAGCGCTACCCCAAGAGCCGCCTGTGGGTACTCTTCGACCCGCGCAGCAACACCACCATCCGCAACCTCTTCCAGCACGAACTGGCAGACTCCCTCGCAACAGCTGACTTTGCCGTGCTCTCCCCCATCGAAAACCACAAGCGCCTGCGCCCTGAGGAGCGGCTCGATGAAGAGAAACTCTGCGCGGACATCAACGAAAAAGGTACTGAATGCTACCTGGGCAGCAGTGTGGATGACATTGTGGCTCACGTCGTATCACGCGTGCACCCCGGCGACGTGCTGCTGGTGATGAGCAATGGCGGTTTCGGGGGCATACACGGTAAACTTCTCAGTGCCCTGGCCCAGTAAAAACAGGTACAGACGCAAAAAATGCACACAAAAGTGAAATTTGTCTTTACAAACGGTCACAATTGAGTATAATGCGCGTCCCGACGCAAATGCTTCGCGGTCGAAAATCTTAACAACACACAAACAAACCAGAGATCATGAAAGTTCTTTCCTCACTCGCCTCCATGAAGCGCCGCCACGCTGATTGCCAGATCGTGAAGCGTAAGGGTACGCTCTACGTCATCTGCAAGAGCAACCCCAAGTTCAAGGCTCGTCAGGGCACGACTGCCGGCACTCGCCTGAGCAAGAAGGGTGTTAAGTAACCCCGGCGCGGAAAGTCCGCGTTCAGAAAAAAGGAGACCGGTGTGTTGACTGACCCCGGTCCTTTTTTTCGTTTATACGCCCCCTTCCCCACCCACGGCACCATGGAAAACACCGTCCGCACCCACATCTTCCCCATTGGCGACTTCACCTTCGACAGCGGCGAAACGCTGCCGAACATGCAGCTGGCATACGAGACCTACGGCACCCTTGCCCCCGACAAGAGCAATGCCATCCTGCTCTTCCACGCGCTGACAGGTAGCCACCACGCCCATGGGTTCAATAACGATGTGCCCGAGGCCGGCTCCTTCTGGCAGCCGGAATATCACGAGGGCTGGTGGGATCGTATGATTGGGCCGGGTAAACCGCTCGATACCGACAAATACTTCATCATCTGCATCAATTTCCTGGGCAGCTGCTACGGTTCCAGCGGTCCGACCAGTATCGCACCTGACGGTGAACCATGGGGTAGCCGATTCCCCATGGTGAACGCCAACGACCAGGCTCGTGCGCAGATAAAGCTCTTCGACCATTTCGGCATCGACCGCTTTGCTCTTGTCGGGCCCAGCATCGGCGGCATGCTCTCGCTGGCCTTCACCAACCTGTACCCCGAGCGCGTGCGCAGCGTCATCATCATCGGCGCAAACTACAAGCCCGCCATCGAGCACAAGCTGAGCAGCTTCGAGCAGTTCTGTGCCATCGAAATGGACGAAAAATACCGCGAGGGACGCTACCCACTCAGCGACCCGCCCGAGCGTGGCGTAGCCCTGGCGCGCATTATCTGCCATAAGCACTTCATCTACCAGCGTGGACTGGAGAAACGCGCCCGCAAAGGTTGCTCCCCCGACCGCAAAGGGCTGCTCACCTGGTACACTCCTGCCCGCAGCACTGAGAGCTACATGCTCCACCAGGGTACCAAATTTGCCAAGCGTTTCGACGCGAACTGCTACATCCGCATCATCAACATGTGGACAGCTTTCGATTTAGAGGCACTGACCGGCCGCAGTACGGATGAGTGCTTCCGCCGCTTCGCAGAATACGGCATCCCATTTATCCTCTTCTCCATCAACACTGACTGCTGCTTCACATCGCGCGACATCTCACAATTTCATCGCAAACTGGTGAAAAACGGCGTGCAGGCAGAATACACCCGCATCCGCTCTGAGAAGGGGCATGACTCCTTCCTGCTGGAACCCGAACTGTACGAAACCGGCATCACGACCTATCTCAGCCGGGTATAAATCCGGCTCCCCCGGATACAACAAGCGGTGGAAACGTACACAATAAAGCCTTGCAGCGACGCCGTCGCGCGCGTATAATGCCGGGCATGCCAACCGTCAATCTCTCACTGGGAGCTCGCTCATACACCGTACATGTCGAAAACAACTCGCTGGATAGCGTGGGTTATCTCACTGGGCGTCTTCGCCTGAGCGGAAAAGCAGCCGTAATAAGCGACAGCAACGTATACCCTCTCTATGGAGACAAGGTGATACAAAGCCTGGAAGACGCAGGCTACGCCACCTCGCTGCACGTGTTCGAAGCCGGTGAAGCCAGTAAAAATCTCGGCACCGTAGAACAGATAGTGAACGAAATGGTAGCCGAAGGGCACGACCGCAGCAGTTTTGTAGTGGCACTGGGCGGTGGTGTTGTGGGAGATATGGCAGGTTTCATCGCCTCCATCTACTACCGGGGAATTCCGTTCATTCAGATACCGACTACCGTGATGGCCCAGGTAGACAGCTCGGTTGGCGGCAAAACCGCCGTAGATATCGCAGGCGGCAAAAACCTCATCGGGGCATTCCACCAGCCGTCTCTGGTCGTCGCTGACCCCACCACCCTGCTGAGCCTGCCGCCGCGCGTATTGCGCGAAGGTATGGCCGAAATGGTAAAACACGCTGCCATACGTAAGCCACACATGCTGCAGCCCCTGCACCAGCTGGCGGATGAAATCGACCTTGGCTTCACCCTCAACACCATCGAAAAACTCCCCTCTATCATAGCCGACAATATCGCCATCAAAGCCCGTATCGTCGAGGAAGACGAGCGGGAAACGCGAGGTGTGCGTGCCTACCTGAACCTGGGTCACACACTCGGTCACGGTATCGAGGCCAGTGTACCCTACGGCGACCTTCTGCACGGAGAGGTAGTGAGCCTGGGACTGCGCGGGGCTCTGTGGCTGAGCCGCAAATACTGTGGTCTGAGCGAGCGAGCCGAACGCGAAGTGCTCGAAACTCTGGCAGCCCTCGAACTGCCGCTCACCCTGCCCGAAGGGGTGGAAGTTGAGCGCGCACTGAAGTTCACCGCCAGTGACAAAAAGTTCAGCGGCGGAGCGATACGTTTTGTGCTACTGGCCGCCCCGGGTGAACCGGTACTGTCAGAAGAAGTCACCCCCGAAGACCTGGCCGCAGCCATGCAGCTGCTCACCACCCCGGTCAATCACTAACCCTTCCCAACTTAAAAACTTTTAACTTAAAACTCGTAACCGCCATGACTGACCCGCGAACCACACAACTGGCCAAGAGCCTGATATCGCATTCCTGCCGCGTGCAGGACGGTGAGCACGTACTGCTCGAAATCATCGATGCGCCCGACGAAATCGCCATCGAACTCATCCGCGCCGTGCGCGAGGTCGGCGGTATTCCCCACATCAACCTGCGCCACAGTCGCGTAAGCCGCGAAATGCTGGCCGGCGCAACAGATGCCCAGTACGAAAGCATCGCCCGTTTTGAGCTGGCTGAAATGCAGGGTATGGATGCCTATATCGCCATTCGCGGCGGTTGCAACAGCTTCGAAAATTCATCCGTACCGGCAGCAGCCATGCAACTGGCCATGAAACACATGCGCCCCGTACATAATCACCGCGTGTGCAAAACCAAGTGGTGCGTGCTGCGCTGGCCCACCCCCAGCATGGCCCAGGGAGCCGGCATGAGCACCGAGAGCTTTGAGGATTTCTACTTCCGCTGTTGTCTGGCAGATTACGATACACTGAAAAACGCCATGGATAAACTGGCGGAGCGCATGATGCAGACGGACGAGGTACACATCGTGGGGCCGGGTACCGACCTGCGCTTCAGCATTAAGGGTATGCCGGCCATTCCCTGTGCCGGCGAGATGAATATCCCCGATGGCGAGGTATTCACCGCCCCCATAAAAGACAGCGTAAACGGCACCATTCACTACACCGCACCTACCCTGTTCCAGGGTATACCCTTCGATGGTATTCGCCTGACCTTTAAGGATGGCAAGATTGTGGAGGCTCACTGCAACGGCAACGACGAAGCACTCAACAAGATACTCGACTCCGACGAGGGAGCACGTTTCATCGGTGAATTTGCCCTGGGGGTGAACCCCTACATCCTCAAACCCATGCGCGATATCCTCTTCGACGAGAAAATCGGCGGCTCTTTCCATTTCACCCCCGGTCAGGCCTACGAAAACTGCGACAACGGCAACCGCTCCCAGGTACACTGGGATATGGTCTGCATACAGCGTGCAGACTACGGCGGCGGCGAAATTTACTTCGACGGTGAGCTGATTCGCAAAGACGGCATCTTCACCGACCCGGAACTGGCCATACTCAACCCCATCATGGACTGAATACCATGAAAGACCCGAGATATCAGAAACTTGCCGAGCAGGTGGTGGGCTATGCCGTGCGCGTGCAGCCCGGAGAGCATGTCAACCTGCGCATGCTTGATATACCAGATGCCATGGTAGTGGAGCTCATCCGCGCCGTGCGCCGTGCCGGCGGTATTCCCCATGTCGACATCAGCCACGCCGCCATCAACCGGGAGCTGCAAATGGCCGCCACAGAAGAGCAATATGAGCTCGAGGGCCGCTACCGGCTCCAACGAGCACAGGATATGGCCGTCAACATCGTCTTCTACGGCGACCACAACAGCTTCGAAAGCGCCGATGTTCCCGCTGAGTGTATGAAAATCGTCAGCAAACACATGAAACCTGCCAGCGACCTGACAGTCAACCAGCGCAAGTGGACAGTGCTTGCCTGGCCCACACCGAGCATGGCTCAGGCGGCCGGCATGAGCACGGAAGATTTCGAAGATTTCTACTTCCGCTGTTGTCTGGCGGATTATGCGGCCATGAAAGAAGGGATGCAAAGGCTCAAAGCCATGATGGAGGCCACAGATGAGGTACACATCGTTGGCCCCGGCACAGACTTACGTTTCAGCATCAAAGGAGTACCGGCCATTGTCTGCGCCGGTGACTGCAACATACCCGACGGCGAGGTCTACACTGCCCCCGTACGCGATAGTATCAACGGCACCATCACCTACAACGCTCCCACTATCTACCACGGTATTCCCTTCGACGGTGTGTCATTCCGCTTCGAGAACGGCAAAATTGTGGAGGCTCACTGCAACGGCAATGATGAGGCGCTCAACAAAATACTCGACACGGATGAAGGGGCACGCTTTATCGGCGAGTTTGCTCTCGGCGTGAATCCCCACGTACTCAATCCCATGCGCGACATCCTCTTCGACGAAAAGATTGCCGGCTCCTTCCACCTGACTCCGGGTCAGTGCTACGACGAGGCACCCAACGGCAACGAATCAGCCATTCACTGGGATTTGGTCTGCATACAGCGCCCGGAATACGGCGGTGGTGAGATTTATTTCGACGGCAAGCTCATTCGCAAGGATGGCATTTTCACCGACCCGGAACTGGCTCTGTTCAACGCGGCCCGCTAATTCCCCCGCCCCAGATGAAAAACCCACAGCTCATCCGCCGACTGACAGACCATGTCCTTCGCAACAAATACCGCTATGTCACCCTGGTCATAGCAGCTCTGCTCTGCAAATGCACGGCTGAAATAAGCGGAGGTCTGTGGGCTAATAGTCTGGAGTGCAACACCACCTCCCTGCCGGCTGAAACACTGCCCGGCAGCGGGCCACTGCGCATAGCGCTGCTCACCGACCTTCACAACAACCCGCAGCAGTTCGACAAAGTGGTGGAGCTGCTGCGGGCTGCCAAACCGGACCTTATCATCTTCGGCGGAGATTTGGTATCGGCTCATGAGCGATTCATGCGCACACGCTGGGCTGTCAATGGGTTCCGCAATCTCACCCGCATCGCCCCCACCTTTGCCATACTGGGGAACCACGATTACGAAAAACAGGAGCAGGTCGAGCGCGTTTACACCACAGCAGGGGTTACCTTACTGCGCAATCAGGTTCTTGATTGGCGCACCCCTTCCGGCAGCACGCTGCGTATCGCCGGGCTGGGGGACTGGAACGAAGGAGATGAGGCCCCCGAGCGTTGTCTGCGCCCAACCGGACAAGATACCACACCTGTGCTGGTGCTCTCGCATGATCCCGAAAGCCGCTGGCTGCTGCGGGAGTATGACTGGGATCTCATGCTCGCCGGGCACAATCACGGAGGTCAGATAGGCATACCCTTCACCGGGAAATACCTGAGTTTTCGCTCATCCATGCCGGCAGGGCTCTTTGATTTCGAGGGCGGTCGGCGTGTAATAGTATCGCGCGGGGTGGGCAGTATATGGAACATGCGATTTTTCTGCACGCCCGAGGTCAACATCATTGAGCTTGGGGCTGCTGCCCAGCCTGAGTAGCAGCACCCTGCTGCTGTTGCTCGTCGGCAACCGAGGGGAAAAGCTCTTCCACCGTCTCGCGCCACATATACCAGGCAATGATGGCATACACGACAGTAAGCGCGATACCGGTATAGTTCACAATACGCCCCAATACCTTGCCATCAACCACCAAACCGGCTAGATACACACCGACGGCCGCCACCACCGGTATCATAATCAACGAGCCTGAGATGTCGTGATTATTGAACACAAAGTTCAGTGCTGCCGGGAACACCCCCAGCAGAGCGGCTGCACCAACCGCATCCCACTTCCCGAAAGCATTGTAATCCTCAGGCTCTTCGCTCATACGCACCAGAGTATACCCTGCCCGCCCCTTTTTGGCAACTCTTTTTTAGCTATCGAAGTTTACATGACAGCCGAAAACACCCACCCATTTGCATTATTTATGCACATTGACCTTGACGTGGAGGAAGTAAATGATTAAAATGACCGCTGTCATGAAAATTCTGATGGCTCTCTTTCGTATTCTCTGCTCAGTTCTGCTTGTACTGCTCTTTCTGGCCTGTAAAGATGTCGCTGCCGGTCTTCAGGCAGGTGAGTTGTGGCAGCAACTTACCACCCACGCCGTGTCTGATTGGCAGGTGTTGGCCTGGGCAGCCGGTATTTCTCTGGTACTGAGCCTTGTACGCTGTCTCGACATCGCGTGGAATGTTATCTTCAGCGCACTGACTTTTCTGCTGATGGCCGAGTTGGTACTCATCGCCGCCGGCCTGCCTGCCGCCATTACCCCTCAGCTGCATGCCTATCTGGCGGAGGTTGGTAATTTTACCGGAGAAATCGGGAACTACCCTGTTTTCTGGTGGCTGGTACCGAGCCTGTGGCTTGTTGGTTGCCTGTGCGCCAGAAATCAGGTGGCAGTATTCCTGACCGGCGTGGTATGCTACGGCTTGTGGCTGCTGCTCACATGGCTGCTGACTCTCGGAATGAACACCTGGTTGAGCATGGGAGAACCGGCCCCGGCACAGCTTGCGGAACTGTGCCGCGCCCACAACTGGCTCCCCGCTGCGCTGACCGGCACCTTACTGCTTGTGTATGCCCTACTGATGGCTATTTTTGAATCTTTCCTGCGCAGGCGAAAGAAAGCCGCCCCTACAGCATGAACCTGCTCTGCCTACCCCTGACATCACTGCTCATGCTCACACTCTGCACCGGCTGCAAGGCAACCCCGCCGGAGGAACGCGTGAGCACTGCCCGCAAAAACGCTGAGCCTACCCTGGGACAGCATTTCGGCAAGCCTGTGTTCATTCGAATCATCAAAGAAGATTACGAGTTTGAGCTCTATGTTCAGCAACCCGACGGCAACTGGAAACTCGCCAAAACCTACGATATCGCCGGCATGAGCGGCGATATCGGCCCCAAGACCCGCGAGGGTGATGAACAAGCACCCGAAGGGTTCTACCGCGTGCGCCCCGGCGCCATGAACCCGCGTAGCAACTACCACCTTTCCTTCAACATAGGCTACCCGAATGCCTATGACCGCAGTAAGGGCCGCACCGGTTCCTACATCATGGTGCACGGCAGCGATGTTTCCATAGGCTGCTTCGCCATGACCGACCCTGGAATCGAAGAGATATACACCTTGGTAAATGAGGCGTTCAAAGCCGGTGTGACATCAGTCCCCGTACAGATATTTCCCTTCCGCATGACAAAAGAACGCATGGCAGAGGAGGCCTTCAGCGAACATATCGAGTTCTGGCAGCACCTACTACCAGGCTGGGAATACACCGAAGAACACGGTGCACCCTATGACGACAGCGATTCACGCCTCGACTGACAGGCTGCGCAGCTCCCCCCATGCAGCCCTGTGGATTTATCTGCACGCCCCTGCCGCCGGCGCGGCAGAAAAGCAGCTCGGGATAACGGAGAAGATATCGACTAACAGAGCTCGCTGAGCAAGCTTTATCGCACCCAGCGGCCGTTGCCCATCGGCAGACAACCATTGCTGACGGGGTGGTAGCGCGTGGCTTCCGTATTACCCCAGAGTGGAACACCAACAGCGCTGAACCACTTGGCGCTCATGCTATTGCCTGTATAGCAGCCAAAACTGCGGCAGCGAGCATCGGGCGCAAAATTGGTGCGATTAATCTTGGTGGCAAGATCATCCTCATGCATCCATTGAGTCGAAGCGCCGATAATATCATTGCTGTACTCAAGCATGAACGCATGAGCATTCGAATGCCCGAAATAGTAGAAAGAGTTAATCTTATCAGCCCCGCTGGCTGCGGCATTGATGGCGGCAAAAGCCTGATCTGCCGTATCGACCAGCATAAGTCTGGCATTGCGCTTGGCGGCCTGTTCACGAATCATGCCCACATAATCTTTGCCATCTTCGCGCCCACGTGTGACGTACGACGGGCGGAACACAATCCACACAATGGATTCCTGCGGTTTTTTACGGCGCGTCATATCCATCTGCACAGTGGCAGCGCGAATGAAATTAGCCCACCAGTTATCATGTGCAGCAGGTCCCCGCAGGTGTTCCCACGATTTCAGTGCCACACCGCCTGACAATATCACCTCAACCGCCTCGGTCACAGGGCTGAGAAGCAACAGGCCGACTGGTAGAATATAACGCGCGAATCTCATCATGGTGCGCAAAGCATACAGCTACTGCCCCACAATGTCAAGCCCCGAATATCCCGCCTGCCCGATTGAGCTTCTTCCGCTTCTTGTTTGTCACAGGTTCGTGTATGAATAACAAACCGACAGTTCACAAGCCGCTTGCACAACAGAGCCCAACACAGTACTGACACAGAAAGACACGACACAGGCTCGCCGCTTGCCGCGCATGCGTGGTATAATAAGGGGCGTGAAGAAATGCCAGATTTGCGGAAAACGCGCATCCATATACCTGACTCAAATCGTCAACGGGCAAACGTCAGATTTGGCCCTGTGTGAGACCTGTGCCCGCGAAAAGGGACTATTCGACCCTCAGTCCCTGACCTTTGCCGAGAAGTTCTTTCCGGAAGTTTTCAAGCAGAAAGTTGACAAACTCGTGCGTGAACTAATCAATCACGCCGAATCAGAGCAACAGCCCCGGGTCGAACACCGCAAGCGCCCAGGAGACATGCTCACAGAATGCCCGACATGCCACTTCAAGCTGGAAGATTTCCGCAACAGCGGGCGGCTGGGCTGTGCCGACTGCTACACTGTGTTTGCAGATGAAATCAGCGCAGAAGAGCCCCCGGCCGATGCGGTCATCGACGCAAAGTCTGACATAGGCTCTGCCATGGAATCCGCCCCGGTGCGCCGCAGTAAGCTCGAGCAACAACTGCAGGCAGCCATTGACCGCGAAGACTATGAAACAGCGGCCCGTCTCCGCGACGAACTCAAAAAACTGAACTGATACAGCCTCGCAACCGAAAATAATGACCTTCAACACGGAGAGCATACTGCACACCACCCCGCCCTGGTTCCGCAAGGCCGGGAGCGCCAACGACGTGATACTGGGCGTAATGGGGCGCCTGGTGCGCAATCTGCGTGGGCACGCTTTCCCCGGCTGGAGCACTGCCGAGGGAAGACAAGAAGTGGCAAACCTGCTGCTGCCCGCCATTCAGCAATGCCCCGGCTTCAAGAATGCGTACCACACCGAAATGAGTGAACTGGACTACGGTATACGCCGTGCCCTGCTGGAACGCCGCCAGATTTCCCCCTGCATGGCAGCACGGCAGGATGGTTGTCACCTCATCATCAACAAACGACAAGATACCGTCGTCATGGTGAATGAAGAAGAACACCTGGTCATACACAGTTTCAGCAGCGGACATGATTTCCAGGCTCTCACCAACCGCCTGCAGCGTCTGCCCGAAGCCCTGGGGCAACATTTCGAATTCGCTGCCACTCCCCGGAACGGTTACCTGACCAGCCTGCCCAACGAAGCCGGCGAGGGGATACAGCTCTACACGGTGCTGCACCTGCCGGCCCTCACCCTCTCGAATATGATGCCGCAGGTCAACCGCGCCATCGAAAAACTCCAGCTCAACATTGCGCCCTTCTATCCGCAATACGGCGAGGAAAGCGGCAATGCATACGTGGTGTATACAGCCCCGGCTATCTACGGAACATTGGGTGAAATCATCAACCATCTGCAAGATATCATGTTCCGCCTGGCGGAGCGGGAGAATCAAGTGCGCGATCGTCTGCTCGACATGCACCGACAGGGAGATTGTTTCCTGGCAGACCGCATCAACCGCAGTTATGGTCTGCTGCGCTATGCCCGCGCACTGACTCAGCAGGAATGGGTGGAGGCTATTTCCATGCTGCGTTTGGGGGTCTGCTGCGATTTCATCAGCCCCAAAGAAGGTACAGCAGAGCAACTACTCACCGACCTGGCCGGACATCTGGTGAGCGGCGGAGACTACGCCACCGGCACAGCCATACCCGAGCGAGCCTACCCGCGCCAGGCAACTGCTCCGGAAAAGGCTCGCAGCCGAGCCATACAGGACCTCATGAATCGCACCACCCTGCTCACCGCCCCCTGTGCCTGATTGGCATACATTCGCAAACACTTTTCAAAAACGATATATGAATAATTTCACCCCCAGAGCCCAGCAGGTACTCAACCTCGCCCGCAGAGAGGCAGACCGTTTTCACCACAACTATATAGGGGCAGAGCACGTGCTGCTCGGCATGCTTAAACTTGGCCAGGGCGTAGCTGTAACCGTGATAGAAAATGCCGGTGTGAACATACGCGAACTGACCGGTAAGATTGAGGAGTCAATGGTAGCAGGTGATTACGCCGGCACAGACGGCTCGCTCCCCTACACCCCCAGAGTTAAGCGACTACTGACCATGGCCGGCAGAGAGGCACGGGAACTGCGCCACACCTACGTGGGTACCGAGCACATACTGCTGGCTCTCCTGAAAGATGACGGTGGCCTGGCCAGTGATGCCCTGCATGCAGTTGGGTTGAGCTACGATGCCGCGCGCCAGAGCATCATGCGAGAAATTGACCCCAAATTCGACAACCCTCAGAACGAAAGTTCTTCCCCGCGCCGCCGCGATGACGAGGAGGAGGAGGAAGACGCCAACGCTTTCCTGCACACCAGTGGTGTAAACAGCGGCAACAACTCCCCGGCTGAAGGACGTACACGCACCCCCGCCCTGAAGGCTTTCGGTCGCGACCTTACCGCTAAAGCAGCCCGGGGAGAGCTGGACCCCGTCATCGGGCGACGAGCTGAGCTTGAGCGGGTCATACAGATTCTCTGCCGCCGCACCAAGAACAACCCGGTACTGCTGGGAGAGGCCGGTGTGGGAAAAACCGCTATCGTCGAAGGCCTGGCTCAGATGATTGTGAATGGCGATGTGCCTGAGTTTCTGCTCGGCAAGAAACTCATTTCCCTTGACCTGGCCCTCATGGTCGCCGGAACCAAGTACCGAGGTCAGTTCGAAGAACGCATGAAAGCCATCATGGAGGAAATTCTGCGCGAGAAAAACATCATCCTCTTCATCGATGAAATGCACACGCTCATCGGCGCCGGTTCAGCCGAGGGAACGATGGATGCCTCCAACATCATCAAACCCGCCCTTTCTCGCGGCGAATTGCAAGCCATAGGTGCCACTACGCTCAACGAATACCGCAAGCACATCGAAAAAGACGGCGCCTTTGAGCGCAGATTCCAACAAGTTCAGGTCGGCGAACCGAGCGTAGAAGACACCATACTCATTCTCAAGGGCATAGCTCCGCGCTACGAGGAGCACCACCACGTTCACTATACAGACAAGGCACTCGAAACCGCAGCCGGACTCTCCAAGCGCTACCTCATGGGGAGATTCCTGCCCGACAAAGCCATTGACGTGATGGATGAAGCCGGCTCACGTCTGCGCGTGGCGCTCATGACCCGCCCGCAGGCGCTCAAGGAACGCGAGCAAACACGCCGTGACCTGGTGAGTGAGAAAGAAAAAGCTGTCGCAGCTCAGGATTTCGAGAGCGCCGCAGCCTTGCGCGACCGCATAGCGGCACTCGACAGCAGTTTCCGCACCGAGGTGGATGAGTGGAAAGAACAGATGAATGCCGCCCGCCAGGAAGTCACGGATGAGGATATCATGGCCGTCATCTCGAAGTGGACCGGAATCCCCCTCTCACGCATGGAGCAAAAGGAAACAGAAAAACTCCTGCACATGGAAAATGAGCTCAAGAGCAAAGTCATCGGACAGGATATCGCCTGCTCCGCAATCGCCCGGGCTCTGCGCCGCAGCCGTGCCGATATCAAAGACCCTCGCAGACCCATCGGTTCATTCCTCTTCATGGGGCCGACCGGCGTGGGCAAAACCTATCTGGCCCGCAACCTGGCCGAGATTATGTTCGGCACGGCAGAGGCTCTCATTCAGGTTGACATGAGTGAGTATATGGAGAAATTCAGCACCAGCCGCCTGATTGGCTCACCCCCCGGCTATGTGGGGCACGATGAGGGCGGTCAGCTCACGGAGCAGGTGCGCCGCCGCCCCTATGCGGTCATCCTCTTCGATGAGGTGGAGAAAGCCCACCCCGACGTCATGAACCTACTGCTGCAAGTGCTGGAAGAAGGGTCGCTCACGGACTCTCTCGGGCGCAAGGTCAGCTTTGCGAACACCATCATCATCCTCACCTCCAACGTCGGAGCCAGCCTGGCAGCCCGACAGGGTACTATGGGGTTCGGCGCCATGAACAACGAAGAGGCTGACTACGATACCATGAAAGAGCGTATCACCGAGGCGGCCCGCCAGCACTTCCGCCCCGAGTTCATCAACCGCTTCGACGAGCTTATCGTCTTCCGCATGCTTGAGCGCCGCGACCTCGAACGCATCGTGGTGCTTGAGGCTCAGAAACTCATTAAACGTCTGGCCAGCAAGCAGATTACGCTCGACCTTTCCCCCGAGGTGGTCAGCATGCTGGTGGACAAAGGCTACGACCCGCAGTACGGTGCCCGCCCCATGCGCCGCGCCATCGAGCGACTGCTCGAAGACCCCATTGCAGAGGCTATCCTGCGCGGCGAGCTCGCCGCCGGCATCTCCTCCCGTGCCATCCGCCCCGAAGGCACCGACCGAATCGACTTCGCAGAGCTCCCGCCCCCTGCCCGGGAGCCAGCCCCCGAGCCGACTCAGCCCGAGCTGCAGCTGACCGCCGAGACGGAAAAACCCGCCCGCAAACGCAGCACCACGCGGAAAAAAGCAACAACTGGCAACAAGTCAGCCAAAAAGTCAACGACTGCAAAGAAGCCCAGTAAGAAAAAGGGAGAATAAAAACGCCTTCCACCATTCAAAAAAAATCCCCTGCGAACCATAGCGGCGCAGGGGATTTTGCGTATCAGAAGGAAAAGTATTTACTCTGCATCCGGCAGGAGCTCTTCGAGCAGAGCCTCGATATCGGTCTTGACAGACTCGCGGGTGGCGAGGTTCTTCAGCTCCAGCTCAGGGTACTCAGAGCCGACGATGACGGCCCAGGTAGCGCCGATTTTCTCCGCACGTTTGAGCTGGTTGCCCATCTTGGCGGGTGAAAGCGGCAGGTCAACACGCACACCGGCATCTCGCAGGGAGGAGGCGAGAGAGAGCATCTGCGGGCGCATTTCTGGCGCGGCAAGCACCAGGCACACGTCGCAGGCATTCGGCTTAATAGCGGCATCCCTCAGGGCGCGGGCAGCGGGGCAGGCCTCGATAAGGTGGGCAATCACGGCATCGCCCATAGCAAAACCGGTTGCGGGCATATCGACCGCGCCATTGGAAAGGGTGGAAACCAGGCCATTGTAACGGCCACCACCGGCAATAGCGCGCAGGCTGTGCCCCTTGTCGAAAATCTCAAACACCAGCCCGGTGTAGTATGCCAGGCCACGCACCACATAGAGGTCGAGCTTCACGTAGTCGGACAGCCCACGGGCGCTCAGCTCGGCGAGCACGGCCTCGTAGCGGGGGGAGCACCCGGCAGGCGGGTTCTGGATGAAGGCTTCGAGGTCAGCGCGCTTCATGCCGAAAGCATCGAGCTTCTCCTGACAGACCTCGGGGCGGTCGCGCTCAAACTTGTCGATAACGGCGAGGAAATCGCCTGTTTTCTCCTCCGGCACACCATGCTCAGCAGCATAGCGCAGCCAGACCTCGCGGTCTGAGATACGCACCACGAAATCATCCGCCGTGAACCCGAACTCACGCATGCAGTCGATTGCCAGAGCAATCAGCTCGGCATCTGAGCCCTCGCCGGACTCGCCCAGAATATCAGCATTGAACTGAACGAACTCACGCAAGCGGCCTTTCTGCGGTTTCTCGTAGCGGAAACAGCTGCCAATCTCAAACCATTTGAGCGGTTTAGTATACTCGCGCTGATAGGCTGCGGCAATTCGACCGAGAGAGGCGGTAAGCTCGGGGCGCACAGTGATATCGCGCTCCCCCTGGTCCACAAAGCGGAAAAGCTGGGTGGGCAGCTCACCGCCGGACTTCTTAAGGTAGAGCTCAGTGGCTTCCAGGGTGGGGGCCTCCCACTCCACAAAACCGTAACGATGGGCTACCTTCCGCCAGGTGTCGAAGAGATAGGCACGCAGCGCGTACTCCTGGGGGGCAAAATCACGGAAACCGGTAAGGGGCTGGAATCTGGCGTCAGGCATGGTGAATAATAGGTTGAAATTAAGCGGCGATTATTATACGCGGCAGCGTGCCGCTGTCAATACCAAATTGCGCTGATATGCCAGAACATAACTTTGACAATCGGTGTGAGGTCTGCTACAATACGCGCGCAAGATGAATACAGCGTTCGTACCGGAGGATTATTTCAAGCGCTACACGGTTGCCGAAATGTTCGGGCCGGGCGGTGAGCCGACCTGTGAGGTTGACCTGGGCTGCGGGGATGGAGGATTTCTGCTGGCCATGGCCGAGCATTACCCACAGACACAGTTTCTGGGCGTGGAACGCCTACTGGGGCGCATACGCAAGGTATGCAGCGAAAGTGCGCGCCGCGGGCTTGCCAACGTGCGAGGGCTGCGGGTGGAGAGCCGCTACTTCCTGGAGTGGATGGTTGCCCCCGGCAGCATTCACCGTCTGCACTACCTTTTCCCCGACCCCTGGCCGAAGGAGAAACACCACAAGAACCGCTTAGTGCAGGACAGCTTCATCCCGGTGCTGCACCGTGCTCTGGCTCCGGGTGGCGAGGTTCTCTTCAAAACCGACCACGAGGAATACTACCAGTGGGTTTGCGAGAAAATGGACGCCAGCCCGCTCTTCACCCGGGCAGAATGGAATGCCCCCTTTTACCCTAGGACCGATTTTCAACAGCAGTGGGAGGCCATGGGTAAACCCATCTACGCTGCCAGATTTGTACGCAACGACTCATGAGCTTCACCCTGCACAGCACTGACCCCAGCGGCGCACGTCTGGGCACCCTGCACCTCCCCCACGGAGATGTACCTACCCCCATCTTCATGCCCGTGGGCACACAGGGTACCGTCAAAACCCTGCATCCGGAAGACCTGGAAGCGCTCGGAGCCCACATCATCCTGGGCAACACCTACCACCTCTGCCTGCGCCCGGGAGATGAAGCCATACGCAATCTGGGCGGTCTGCACAGTTTTGCGGGGTGGAATCGCCCTATGCTCACCGACAGCGGAGGGTTCCAGGTATGGAGTCTGGCACGCCTGCGCAAGATAACGGAGGAAGGAGTACGCTTCTGCAACCACATAGACGGGGCCTACATGATGCTGAGCCCCGAGCGCAGCATGGAGATACAGGCAAACCTCGGCAGCGATATCGCCATGCTTTTCGATGAGTGCCCCCCCTACCCCTGCGACCGCAAGTACGCAGAAAAGTCACTTGGCTACACTCTGCGCTGGGCTAAGCGCTGCAAACAGTGGGTAGATGAACACCAACCCACCAGCGGCAACGGCCTGCAGCAGCACTTCGGTATCGTACAGGGCTCTGTCTACGCAGACTTACGCAAACTCTGTGCCGAGGAGCTTGCCGCCATGGATTTTGACGGCTACGCCATCGGCGGAGTCTCCGTCGGTGAACCGGAGGAAGAAATGCTGCGCGCTATCGAGAACACCGCTCCCTGGCTCCCGCAGAACAAGGCTCGCTACGCCATGGGACTGGGTACCCCCACCCAGCTGCTCGAAATGATTGAGCGCGGGGTGGACATGTTCGACTGTGTGATGCCCACACGCCTGGCTCGTCACGGCGTGGCACTCACCCCCGATGGCCCCATACACATCAAGAACAAGCGCTGGGAAAACGACAACCGCCCGCTCGACCCCGAGGGGCACCCGCACGTCACCCGCTTCTCCCGCGCGGCCATCCGCCACTTCTTCCGCGCCGGTGAAATGCTGGCGCTGCGACTGCTTTCTTTCCAGAACCTCCACTTTTACCTGCGGCTCATGGCGCAAGCGAGAAGCGCCATTGCAGCCGGCCAATTCGCTGCCTTTAAGAGCAGCTTCATCTCGCGTTACCAAGCAAACGACATACCATGAGCTATATTAACGTATTCGCACAGGCCGCTCCTGCAGCGGCTCCCGCCGAGGCTGCCGCCGTCACCACCCAGACCACCCAGCCTGCAAACGGCGCCCCTGCGCAGCCCGCAGAGGAGCCCAGCATGTTCTCTTCTTTCCTGCCGCTCATCCTGCTGGTGGTTATCTTCTACTTCCTGCTCATTCGCCCGCAGCAGAAAAAAGCCAAGGAGGACAAAGCCCGCCAGGACGGCCTGAAGATTGACGACGAGGTGGTGACCATCGGCGGTCTGCACGGTATCGTGCGTGATGTGCAGGAGAACACCGTACTCATCGAAGTGAGCCCCAGCGTGACCATCAAAATGGAGAAGGTGGCCATTGCCCGCGTGAAGAGCAAGTAAATAATACGATTTGCGAATTACGATTTACGAATTTTCCAATTCGTAAATCGTAATTCATTTTCCCACCATGTCCGAGTATTACACGGCGGCAGATATAGCCCGGCTCTGCGCACACGAGAATGTTAAATACGGAGTCATCGGGAACCCGATAGCGCACAGCAAATCGCCGCAGATGCAGCAAGCCGCGCTTGCTGCCGACGCCAATCCCACCCGCTACGTACGTCTGCTGGCCGGTACAGGTGAAGGAGAGTTCGAGCAACTGCTCGAACTACTGGCGAAGCTCGGCTTCGAGGGAGTCAATGTCACCGTACCATTCAAGAAAAAAGCCCGGGCCATCGCCGTGACATGCTGCGAACTCACCCGAATCTGCGGTGCTGCCAACACCCTCAAACTCAGCGCAGACGGATGGCATGCCATCAATACTGACGGACCAGGATTCGAAAAAGCGCTAGAAGAGCTCTGCGGTCAGCGCCTCAACGAGCTGCGCATTGTTTTGCTGGGCGCATGCGGCGGTGCAGGTTCCGCACTCGCGGCTCAGTGCGTGCTGAGCAAGTGCCCGGCTCTTACCCTGGTCAACCGCCCACGCCCCGAGCTGGAGCAAATGGCACAAAAACTGCGCCCCCTCAGCTCCGGTGAGCTGATAACCTGCCACTTTGGCACCCCGGAACTCCGGCAGGCTGTAGCACAGGCCGACCTCGTGGTAAATGCTACCAGTCTGGGTCTGAAAGAAGGGGATTCCCTGCCCCTGCCAGCCGAGTGGTTGCAGAGCGGACGGATTGTCTACGACATCGTAACGCACGACACTCCGCTGCGCAGTGCTGCGGCAGAGCGAGGGTGCCGCACCGGCAACGGACTGGGCATGCTGCTGTGGCAGGGAGTACTGGCCTACGACTTCTGGCACGGTAGTCGCCCCCTGCCCGTAGAACAGATGCGCCACGCCCTGATACAGGCTTAATACGACCACCGGTGAAACGAGTTGGAAATTCCGGCTCCCGATTACAGCCATTTTGCTGACACAGTTGCACTCCTTCGAATCAAGGGCAAGACAGGATTTGCGCTTGCCTTAAAATTGCAGGACTTGTAGAATGGGGAGCGATAATACCGAAGCCATGAAACACAACCTTTTTCTCACCGCACTGATTGCACTGAGCACAGTACTGACCCCCATGCAGCTTGAAGCTCAGGGGGATAGTGGCAAAAATCTGGGGTATCACAAGTCTGGAAAAGGAAAGCGAGTGAGCAAAACAAACAAGGGAATGAAACTACCGACCTTTCCCGCAGCAACTTCATCAACTCACACAGACAGCGCTGCCCCGTCGGCCCACCCGGAACAATACCGTACTTTCCTTGAAAAACTCAATGAAAAGGCCAAGGCTAATGAGATGGATATCTGCGAAGCTCTCGCCGTCATGCTCTCGGCCACAGGAGATGAATTCAGCCAGATACTCTGGATGGAACAGGCTGCCAAAGATGGCAATGCAATCGGTATGCACTACTTGGGCATGACCAAAGCCGCTCAGAATGCAGCCCCTGAACTGCGCTACCTGCGAGGGAAAGAACGAGAGGCCTTGCTGAAAAAACAACAAAACGGTGCAAAAGAAGCCGCTACTTGGCTCAAAAAAGCAGCAGAACAGAAATACGCCCCGGCTATGCTTGATTACAGCGTGTTTCTACGCATGGGTATAGGAGTACTCAAAAACGAACCCGGCGCCAATCGCATGCTGCTGGAGGCTGGAAAAAGCGGCAACTTCGATACCCGCTTCAGTTGGTTGCTGCAGAACAACCGACTCACCTGTTGGGCAGACCGCGAACGCCCCGAGGTCGCCAGCGAAATCAAGCGTGGCAACCACCAGGTCATCTATTACCTCAGCCGCTTTGCACCGGACTCGCGCACTCAGCTGGAGTGGCTTCAGAAAGCCGCTGCAAAAAATGGAGCAGCCATGTACGCGCTCTCTTCCGTCATGCACAAGCAAGATCCGCCCCGCAGTCTGGAGCTGCTGAAATCAGCCGTCACTCTGCACGACCCGGGCGCTATGTTTGTGTATGGTTCTCTACTGCTCTCCGAGCCAGGCGACTACCATGAAAAAACAGGGCTGAAACAAGACCAGGCATTGGGCATAAACATGCTTCGACTTTCATGCATGCTTGGCAACTCTGAAGCACGCCGAACACTCTCTCGTGTCTATTACCGAGGCGATTTCGGGGTACCTCAAAGCAAAGAAAAGGCATATCTCCACATCAAATGGCTCAACTCTGCGCAAAAAGACCCCATTGCTCTCACGGCGCAGGGCTTCATGCTGCTTACCGGAGAGGGTACTAAGCAAGATATCGATACCGGCAAACGGTATATCACCACCGCTGCCAATTCAGGTTACAGCTACGCCCTCGTGGTCATGGCCTACGCTCACTACAAGGGTATCGGTACCCCGAAAAACACGGAATTGGCTATCGAAAAACTGCAGGAGGCCGCTGCCACCGGCTTCCCCCATGCCTACCTCTACATCGCATTCCTGAACGCCAAAGGTCTGCACGGCGGAGCCCCCGACCCACGTAGTGCCGAGCGTTATGTCAATATCGCCGGCCTCAACCTCAAGAATCAGGCAAAGGCTTTCTTCAATGAACTCATGAAAGAATCCGACTGGTCTCTTTCCCCCTTCCCCCTCGAAAAGCAATAAAAAACTTAACTGTTTAATTAAAGTTAACAAAACGCAATATATTGCAGCAAACGCTCGCTTCATTGTGCCATATTTTGTGCTTTTCAAACTTCACAAAATCTTTTTCCGGCAAGGAACAGTTAAAAAATTGCTTGTCAAGGTAGGCTGAACTGTGGTAAACTGCGTCCAGCCGCAAGCCAAAGTGCCGTCGCAAGATTGCACTGTACCTCTTACCTACATCGCCGAATAATGACGAAAACAGTAAAAAAACTTGCCGTGAGCGTGCTGAGTGCCCTCACCGCATACGCTTTCTGCACAGTAAGCGCAGAAGCGGCGTCGGGTGTGAGTTCGGGTTTTGTAATGCCCACAGCTCCCTCCCCTTCAGCCAAGCCGAACCCGAAGCTGCCCAAGCTCGGGCGTGACAAGCATGGCATGCCTCTCTACCACCCCGCACAGCTCAACCGCGTGGTGCGTACGACCGCCTACACTCACACGGAGAGTGACCACGTGGGCTATGGTCCGCGAAATGCCATAGGCACATCGCTGAAATACACCGATCAGGTGCGTTCGGCAGCTGCTGACTGGTCTGTCTATCCGTTAGGCACGCGCTTCAAGATTAAGGGGCAACCCTACATCTACGTGATAGATGACTACGGCAGCGCGCTTGTAGGCACCGGTACTATCGACATTTACCAGCCCACACAGGCACTTATGCGCAAGTGGGGGCGCCGTGTGGTGGAGATTCAGATTATCCAGTGGGGCTCCTCGCAGCTGAGCATGCGAACCCTGCAGGGACGTACCGGCTACCGTCATTGCGCCAAGATGCAGGCTGCCCTCAAGCAGCAGGATCGCCACCGCAAAACGGCTCGCCGCTGATAGCGCCCAGACCGACAGTTTTCAAAAAAACGCAGTTCCTTCAGGGAGCTGCGTTTTTGTAATACCTGGTTAAAAAAAACCAACGAGGCCCCTCGCTCATGCGACGGGGCAACCTCTCAGCTCTGCCAGTCGACGCACGACGGACTCTATAACATTTGCCGGGCAGGATGCACCCGCCGTCACGCCGACGCGCCAGGGGCGGCTGAGGTCTGCGGCCTGGGGCGGCAAAGCCACCTCAATTTCCGCTTTTTCTTTCACATCAAACGAGCGAATAGTGCTGAGATTAGTCAGGCAATCGGCCTCTTTCACAAAGAATGTAGGCAGTCTGCGCGAAGCGATGTGAGCAAGGTGCGTTGTGTTGGAACTGTTGTACCCGCCGATAATGAACATAGCATCCAGAGGCTTGTCCAGCAAGTCAAAAAGTGCATTCTGCCGGTCTTGAGTGGCCCCGCAAATGGTGTCGAATGCGTGAAATCGCACATCATCACCATCGCGCTCCACCACAGCAGCGCGCAGCATACTCTGTATGTGAGCCGTTTCGCTCTTCAACATGGTAGTCTGGTTGGCCATGCCGATTTCCGCCAAGTGAATATCGGGATCAAACCCGGCCGAATAACATCCCTCAAAATGAGACATAAACTCAGCACGGTCGCCCCGCCCGACAATGTAATCTGCCAGAAGTTTCGCTTCATCTTCATTGAATATAACGATGAAGTTCCCCTTTCCATCCTCCCCGCAGGATTGAGACGCCGTAGCCTGGCTCTCCTCATGCTTAGCCTTGCCGTGAATCACGCTGGTAATACCGAGCTTGGCATAGTTACGCACCTTCTGCCATACTCGAATAACATTACCGCAAGTGGAATCAACCAATTGCACACCTTTCTCCTCGAGCATACGGCGCATGAGCACCGACACTCCGAAAGCGGGAATGATAACCACATCATCCTCATCCAGACCGGCATATACAGGGTCATTGAGATTCCAGGGAAGATGGCGCAGCCCCATGGCATCCAAATCGGCATTCACAGCAGGGTTATGGATAATTTCCCCAATCAGCCATATATGGTGCCCCTCAAACATGGCACAGGTAGCATAGGCTATCTCGATGGCACGCTTCACCCCATCACAAAACCCAAACGAATCCGCCAGGTGCACCTCAAGTCCGGGCAGACTGAGCACATTGCCGGCGGCACGAATGGAATCCACCAATTCACTGTTATACTGCTGCACCCTGTTACGCACACGGGCCATAATCTCTGGGCGACGAACATTGATAGGCTTGCGGGTTTTCATGCGTTCATTGTGCCTGTTAGCGGGGCACGTGTCAAGAAAAATGGCCGGGTACGCCATACTTCGCACTTGCAATCGCTGGGTAGAGATAGTAGAATAAAGCCATGAACAAGTCCCCGCTCCACCTGCTTGTGACAATACTCTGCCTGTACTGTGCCCCGCTGAGTCAGGCACAGAGTCCTGACCTGGTGAATGAGGATCGCGACCTGGTGCGCGTGATGCGCCACCCGGACGGCTCGAAAGCCGTATACAAGCGACAGGTCGGCTGGCGCGGCATGCGCTGCGCCACCTACTCACCCAGCGGCAAGCTCGCAGCAATCAATGACTACACCGAGGGTAAATACGGACAGTTAGTGGCCTGTGTCATCTACAATAACAAACGACAGCCCATCTACAAGGTATCCTACGGCTATGACTCACAGGCCCGATTGATTGAGGAACGCATGTACTCCCACCCTGCCAATAAACTCGTGCAGCGGGTTATTTACAAGTACGACGCCAATGGCAACCGTGCCAAACCGCTCATCATCTCGCTCAACAACGCCGGAGCAGATATCGCTCCCACCATAACCGATGACGTCACCACCGCTCACCGACAGCTGCGTGGTGGCAACCGCAAACGCCGCTAATCCTCCCCCCCCCACTTTACCGAACACCATACAACCATGGAAACCTTCTCCTGGAAAGACAAAGATGCCGATGGCAACAAAGTCGTATACGAGGCCAGCCACTTCGGCGGCTGGTGGCAGCTCACCTGTACCCCCAAAGTGGGGCGTGCCATGAAAGACGAAGTCGAACCCGAGCCGGCCGAGTTCACTCCCGAGCTGTGGCAGACCCTGCGTGACCTGCTGTGGCGCAAATACCAGCGCCGGCGCGTATCGTGGGCTCTCATCGAGCACATAGACGACATTCTGGCCGGCAAGGCCACCAACGAACGCCGCGACCAACGCCGCAAATGATGACGGACGACGAAATGATAAACTGCCGCGCACCCGAGCGCCAGCTCGAGCGTGCCATAGCCGTCATGCACCGCCTGCGCGCCCCCGGCGGTTGCCCGTGGGATGCCGAACAAACTCACGAAAGTCTCATTCCCAACCTCATCGAAGAATCCTACGAGTGCATAGACGCCATACGAGCCAAAGACTGGGCACACCTGCGCGAAGAGCTCGGTGACGTGCTGTTGCAGGTACTCTTCCACGCCGAACTGGCAGAAGAGACGCCGGAAGAGGGTTTCACTCTGGCCGATATAGCCTGCGACCTGAGCGACAAAATGGTACGCCGCCACCCCCACGTGTTCGGCACGGCACAAGTTCAGGACAGCGACGGCGTGCTCTCGCAGTGGGACGCCATCAAACGCAAAGAGCAGGCCATAGAAGACAAGCCCTACCTCAAAAACTGCGGCAAGGGGCTGCCCGCCCTGCTGCGCACATACAAGATTACCAAAAAGGTAGCCAAAGTCGGGTTCGATTGGCCCGACCACGCCGGGGTGATAGACAAAATACGTGAAGAAACTGCTGAAGTAGAGGAAACGCTGACACTGGATGACAGCGCTCCGCAGGTGGAAGAAGAGCTGGGCGACCTCCTCTTTACCATCGTAAACCTGTGCCGCCGCCGGGGGATAGATCCCGAGGTCGCGCTCGACGCAGCCAACCGCAAATTCGAACGCCGCTTCAACACCCTCGAACAACTTATCAAAGCTCAGGGACTGACCCTGCAAGATGCCACAGCTGAGCAAATGGAGGCAGCCTGGCAGCAGGCCAAACAACAACAAGGCCAGTCCGCGAACCCAAACTCGTAACAGACCATGCCCTTTCCCCGCCATAGTCTGCTGCCCCTGCTCTGTAGCCTGCTGCTGACCACAGCCTGCAGCAGCAAGCGCGACATCGGGGAAGAACTCCCCGACAACCCGCTCTCTCACCCCCCCGGGCAAGAACTCGCCGGGTTCTCAGCAAACCCTCTGCTGCCCGGTGGCGGTGGCCTGGGAGCCGAAACCATGCACGTAACGTCGGAGGAAGAACTGAAAAAAATCGACAATGGAGCCGAGGGAGAATTGATATGGACCGACCCGGACAACCCCGACGCCGACATACCCGGTCTGACCGCCGCTTTCGAAAACCGCCGACAAGGAAACGGCTGGCTGGGCAATCTGGGGCGGGGGGTCAAACTATCCCGCCGGGAGGGGCGCCCGCTGCTGGTGTGGTTCCACAACTCAGTCACCAGCCCTAAAAGCAAAAAACTGGGTGCACACCTGCTCGATACCGACAAGTTCGATTACTGGTGCAAAGACCGTGTGGTGCGAGTAAAACTCGACTCAGGTGCCGGCATGGATGAAACCTCTTCCGGCAACTCACGCTACAGCCCCAGCTCCATCAGCAACCTGGCCCGCCGATACGGACTCAAGCACATACCGGGGCTCATCGTCGTAGACCCGTGTGGTAAAATAACCGCTCGGATTGACGGGTATGAAGGCTTTGTAACCGAGGTCGAAGCCGAACTCAAAGTAGGTGTTGAAACGGCAGAGCAGAACTACCGCGACTACCATGGCAAGCTCAGTAAGCGTGGCTATCGTGACTGGCACTCACGCAGGGGCGAAACTATCTTTGCAAAACTGCAACGCTACGACGAAAAGAACCAGATTGTTTACCTGCGCACCCCGGGCGGGAAGGTGTCACGCACACGCCTGGTAAAGTTCAGCAAGGAGGATATCGACTACCTCGATGCCCACGCCCGAGGTGAACACGACAACCCCTTCGACTCTCCCGGTCATGAATAAATCTGACGCCACGAAAGCAAACATCATGCGCGCGGCAATCGCTCAGTTCACCAGGCTGGGCTTCGAGGGCGCTTCCATGCGAGATGTAGCCAACGCAGCCGGCGTGAACATCGGGCTGATTCGCTACCACTTCGGCAGCAAAGCTGATCTCTACCGCGACACGCTCGCCCATGTATCCGAGCAATATAACCGCGTGTGCCTGACCGCCCTGGAACATGCGCGCAAAAGCGGTGATGTGGAGGAAATCATATACTCCTGGCTGGCTGCTCCCCTTACCCACTGGCAGGATTCCACCGTAGCCGGCGGCGAAGATGTACTGTGTTTTCTCAACAAAATGGGATACGAAGCCCCGGAACTCACGCACGAAGTGTACGAGTCTCACTACTCATACGCTCTGCAGGAATGGCAGCAAGCCGTGCGCGCCCACTTCCCCGGCATGGCTCATGCCGACTGGCTGTGGTGCATGACCTGCCTGCGCGGCATGTACTTCAACATAGTAGCGCACAATGACTTCACCCTGTGGAGTTTGCCGGCCATTCGAGGGAAAGAGCCGGCCATTCGCCGCCTGGCCACCGACATGGTTGCCCTGCTGCACACTTACACCCGCCCCATGGCCCGGAAGTCAGAATAAACATCTCCCCCAAAAAGCCAGCCCCATGCACATGGCCGCAAGCTCTGACATTCTGCCAATGTTTGCTCGACAACCGGATGGCAATCTGCTAGGATAGCGGCGCACAAACACAATCAGTTTATATATGGTTACCACGGAATACCCCCACGGTTGCGATTTCCCGATACTGCGCATCTCTACCGAGCTGTGCGAGGCAGAGATATCACTGTACGGCGCTCAGGTGCTGCAGTGGACCCCTACGGGGCAACTGCCGGTCATCTTCATGAGTCCCAAAGCCGTGTTCGCACAAGGCAAAGCCCTGCGAGGCGGCATACCGCTGTGCTGGCCGTGGTTCGGAAAAAACACGGAGAATCCGGCGCTGCCCTCGCACGGAGTGGCTCGTATTTCGCTCTGGCAACACGCCGGTACCGAGGAACTTGAGGATGGCACGGTGCGCATCATTCTGGCACTTCCGCCCACACAGGAACTCATGCCCAGCGGGGCGGTCATCATCGAACTGGGGCGCGAGTTGCAGGTAAGTCTGCTCACCCTCGACGTCCAGCGCAGCATGCCCTTCTCGGCTGCAATGCACACCTACTTTGCCGTGAGTGATTACGAACAGGTGGCAATCACCGGGCTGGAAGAGTGTGATTTCACAGAGTTTGCAGCAGATGCAGAGCCCCACTGTGAAGACCCCCTCATACCGGTCGGTCACATCGACCGAATCTACTACCCCGTTGCAGAGGAGCAGGAAATCACCATCCACGACCCCGCCTGGGAGCGCAGTATCCGTATATGCCGGGCCGGTTCCGGCTCGGCTGTCGTCTGGAACCCCGGCAGCGAACTGGCCGCCGGCATGAGCGACCTGGGCGCCGAAGCTGCTCGCGGTTTCCTGGCTGTGGAAACCACCGCCGTACCGGCAGAAAACCTCATGTTGCGCTGCGGAGAAACGCACACGCTCACCACGCGTATCCAGGTCATCTCTGTAAACTGATAAAAGTCCCGGCCCCATGAGCAACCAAGCACCTGAACGCGGAATACTACGCCGTCTGTTCCGACTGGGACTGTGGCTGACAATCATCGCCCTGCTCTGCATAGGCATAGCTGAGGGATGGACCTGGGCGCTCTCACACGGGCGCTGCCACGACAGCGCGTCAGAGTGCCGGCCAAATTCGGTCGGGCTGGTACTGGGATGCTCGAAGTACATATCGAGAGGCCACCGCAACTACTTTTACCTCAAACGCATGGAGGCAGCTGCTGCGCTGTGGCGCAGTGGGCGTGTGCGCTGTCTCATCGTCTCCGGCGACAACAGGCACATGAGCTACAACGAACCTCGCGACATGAAAAACTCGCTCATCGCACTGGGGGTACCGGCCGACCGCATCGTGTGCGATTTTGCAGGAGTCTGTACCTATGATTCCGTAGCACGCGCCAACCGCATATTCGGGGCTCAACAACTCATCATCGTCAGTCAGGAGAACCACGCCGAACGCGCCGTGACCATAGCCCGCCACCTGGGTATCGAAGCAGAAGGGCTCAACGCCCCCCGCTTCGCCATGACCCGCCGCGCCCTGGTGCGCTCCTATCTGCGCGAGCGAGCGGCTCGCATCGCCATGGTCTACGACCTGATAACCAACCGCACTCCTGATTACCTGGGAGCCCCCGAATCACTTCCATATTGACAGCCGATATGAAAAGCCTCATCTCATGTTGCGCAACAGCCGGTGTAGCCGAATGGGTTTGCTGCCCCGGCGCCCTGAACACGCCCTTGCTCACCGCACTGGCTCGCTGTCCCATCGTGCACCGGTGGAATCAGCCAGACGAACGGACCGCTGCCTATTTTGCCCTTGGTCGTATTCAGGCAACAGCACGCCCCGTGGCTGTAGTGGCCGGCAGCGGCTCTGCCGCAGCAGCACTCGCTCCTGCCGTGGTCGAGGCCTATTACCAGCGCCGCCCGCTCATCGTCATCACCATCGATGACAAGGAGAACGCCGGTGGCTCCGGAGCACCCGGACATATTGAGACAGAGGGGCTTTTCGGCATATATGCCCCCACGATTGAAGTAAGTCTTCCCTGCTCGGTTTCGGATCTGCCAGACCTTGCAGCCGGCAGTGCCGAGGGATTCCCCCTGCACCTGAACCTGCGGCTCACGGAAGCTTGCCGCCCCTGCTGTGACTTCACCGGGCTGGAAGTGGCAGAGCCCCCGGCAGCGCCCCCCTTCCGGGCCTCACTTGTTGCACTGTCGCAGATGCTGCGTTTCCGGGCTGTAGAGGGGCTGGTTCTCATTATCGGCGGGCTCGACCCCGATGAACAGGAACCGGCCGTATGGCTGGCCCGCACGCTCCGTGTACCCGTCGTGGCAGAGGCTGCCAGCGGGCTGCGAGAAACCCTCTCTACCTACATGCTGAGAGGAGCCGACCAGCTGCTGCCCCGCTATGCTCCCCGCTATGTTCTGCGCCTGGGCGATGTTCCCACCGGGGCTTGCTGGCGCGCGCTGGAGGACATGCCCGGTACCGAGGTATATTCCATCACCCGCAGCGGTTTCTCCGGGCTGTGCCGCAAGAGCACCGTCATCGAGGGAGAGCTCGAACAGGTCATGAAGGCCCTGGGCGATGTTCCCCACATCGGCGACACAACCGGGCTCATGCAGCGTAGTCGACGCTGTGCCGGACGCATTGAGGAACTGCTGCTCGCCTACCCCGAGAGCGAGGCTGCCATGATTCGGGCTTTTTCCAATCAGGCCGCTATAGCAGACGTACTCTGCCTGGGGTCCTCTACCACCCTGCGCCTGTGGAACAACTACGCTCAGACCCAGGTTCCCACCCACTACGTGCGCGCTAACAGCGCCACCGGTGGAGCAGATGGCACGGTATCAGCCTTCCTGGCCAACAGTACAGACGCCGATTATGCCTGTTGCCTGACCGGCGACCTGGCTCTGCTGCGCGATTGTGCTGCCGCTACCATGCTGCCCCAGCTTCCCCCGGCTCGTCGGGTAGTTGCTGTTCTCAACAATGAAGGCGCTGGCTGTGCCTTCACTCCCGGTATGGACGCCGAGTTGCACCGCTTGATGGTACAACCTCCCACTTACGACCTGCAAGAGGTCGCCAGATTGTGGGGGGCTGAATATTACGCCATTCACTGCGAAGGCGATTTCGAGGTGCTCGACACTCTCGACCCCACTGCTTTCGCTCTGCTCGATATCATCCCGGATCCTGAGCAGACGGCGGCTTTCAACTCAGCTCTTGCCACCCTGCGCTGACCTCAGTCGCGGGCATCGCCCTCAGCTACATCTGCGCTCTCCGGCATAAGGTCAAAATGACTGACTGCCCGCTGCGGTTTGATGGCAAAATCGAGCGCGGCATCGGCCACATGTGCCGGGTCGACATCAAATCGATATGCGTAGCAATCCGGGCAATTTGTTACCGATTTGTCAACTATTGCCCCGCATACCGCGCAGAGCTTGTAACTGCTCGGGTCATTCGATACGGTCGTGGCTATCTCGCGGCGGTCTGTCTTCATCTCCCGCAGTATACCCCGTACACTCACTGCACGCAAGCAGGACCTCAGTCATATCCCCACAAACTGCATCCCCCCCCCCTGTTACCCAACCGCTTTAACAGGGTATTTTCTCACCTCAACATTAAAATTAGAATTTTTCCAATTTTAATGTTGACATTGATAGATATAGTGGTATCATACGCAAGCATACACCACATATAGGAAATACAGGAAATGAATATACGCAAGCGCAACGGGGCAGAGGCACCATACAAGCGGCAGAAGATTGAGCGGGTCATCCGTCTGGCCTTCGAGAGTGTAGGACAGTCGGCGGAGCCTGCCGACGTACTGGCACACAAAGTCGAAGAGCGACTGGAGCTTGCAGGCGGCGCTGTAGCAGTTGAGCGAATACAGGATTTGGTGGAAGAAGTACTGATGGTGGGCGGACACTACGAGGCAGCGCGAAGTTTTATCGTCTACCGCAACGAGCGGCGGCACAAACGAGCGGCGAGAGCGGCACTGCTGGTGTATTTTGCTGGCAATCCCGAGCTTGATCACGTGCTCAAGGAGCTGCAGCAGGAATTCGACGGAGAGCTCTACCCACTGTCGCAGCTCACGGTAAAGTTCCGCAATTTATTCCGGCAGGGAATGGCAAATGCAGCTGCTCTGGGTGTTCTCACCCGGGCAGCTGCCGAACTTACCTCGCGGGATGCCCCGCAGTGGGAGCAGATAGCAGCTCGCATAAGACTGCTGAGTTTCCACGAACAGGTACAGACCTACGAGCGGGCACACTCACTGAACAGCTTGTATGACAAACTGCTGCACCTCACACAGGAGGGGTTATACGGTCCATATATCACCGAGAGTTACACTAAAGCGGAAATTGACAATTTTGAGCAGATTCTGCACCCGGAACGTGACAAGCTACTCAATTACTCCGGGCTGGAGATACTAACCGGTCGTTACCTCATCCGCACCCGCGAAGGCGAAATACCAGAGACGCCACAGGAAATGTTTCTGGGCATTGCCCTGCACCTCGCCATGAACGAAGGAGAACAGCGCAGCTACTGGGTGCAGCAGTTCTACGACATGCTCAGCACGCTGAAAGTCACCATGGCCACCCCTACCCTGGCGAATGCACGCAAGCCTTTCCACCATCATCTTGTTTCATCGACACCGTACCGGACTGCCTGGAAGGCATCTACCGCAGTATCGACAATTTTGCACAAGTGAGCAAATATGGGGGCGGCATGGGATTGTACTTCGGCAAAGTCCGAGCGTCCGGTAGTGCTATACGGGGATTTCCCGGGGCTGCGGGCGGGGTTATCCGGTGGATAAAACTCGCGAACGACACAGCCGTAGCCGTTGACCAGCTGGGAGTACGGCAGGGAGCTGTGGCTGTTTATCTGGATGTCTGGCACCGTGACCTGCCCGAATTCCTGGCACTGCGCACCAACAACGGCGACGACCGCCTCAAGGCGCACGATGTCTTTCCTGCGCTTTGTTACCCCGACCTGTTCTGGCAGCAGGCCCGCGACAACATCAACGGTCTGTGGCACCTCATGTGCCCGCACGAAATCCGCTGTGTAAAGGGGTACTCGCTCGAAGATTCCTGGGGTGAGGAGTGGGAAAAACGCTACCACGCCTGCGTGGCCGACCCTCGCATTCACAAGCGCAGTCTCCCCATCAAAGACATCATACGTCTGATACTCAAGAGCGCCGTCGAAACCGGCACCCCCTTCGCCTTCAACCGTGACCTCGTAAACCGCGCTAACCCGAACAAACACGCCGGTACCATCTACTGCAGCAATCTGTGTACCGAAATTGCGCAGAATATGAGCGCTATCGAAACAGTCGAACGTCAGGTTCAGACCCGCGACGGCGATACCGTGGTTGTCACCACCACCCGCCCCGGCGATTTCGTCGTCTGCAACCTGGCCAGTCTATCGCTCGGGCGAATCGACACAGCCAATGAACAGGAGCTTACCACTATCACGCGGGCTGCTGTACGGGCTCTCGATAATGTGATTGACCTGAACTTCTACCCCCTGCCCTATGCCGAAATCACCAATCGGTCCTACCGTCCCATCGGACTGGGCGTAAGCGGCTACCACCACATGCTGGCACGGCGTGGCATACGTTGGGAAAGCGACGAGCACCTGACACTTGCAGACCAACTCTTCGAGCAGATAAACCATGCCGCCATTGCAGCGAGCTGTGAAATAGCTGAGCAGAAAGGAGCCTACCGTCTATTCAAAGGCAGCGAATGGCAAAACGGCGAGTACTTCCGCCGCCGGGGCTACACCGCCCCCCACTGGCAGCAGTTGCAGCAGCGCGTAGCCACTCACGGACTGCGCAATGCCTGGCTGCTGGCCGTAGCCCCAACCAGCAGCACCGGAACCATCGCCGGCACCACAGCGGGTATCGACCCCGTCATGAAACACTTTTACCTGGAGGAGAAGAAGAACGGGCTCATGCCCAGAGTCGCTCCCGACCTGTCACTGCAAACCCTCTGGTACTACAAAAGTGCCCACAATATCGACCAGCAATGGTCCGTACGAGCAGCCGGAATACGCCAGCGCCACATCGACCAGGCTCAGAGCATGAACCTCTACATCACGCAGACACACACCCTGCGGCAAATTCTCAACCTCTACATACTCGCCTGGGAAAGCGGGGTGAAGACCATCTATTACATACGTTCCCAAAGTCTCGAAACCGAAGAATGCGAATCATGCAGCAGCTGACCCGTAAACCCCTGTTCAACCCACAGGGAGATGCCGACATCAACGCCCGCCGTATCATCGGCGGAAATACCACCAACCTCAACGACTTCAATCACATGAAGTATGCCTGGGTAAGCAGGTGGTACCGACAGGCCATGAATAATTTCTGGATTCCGGAGGAAATCAACCTCGCCGCAGATGTGAAGGATTACCCACGGCTCTCGCCTGCCGAGCGCCGGGCCTACAATAAAATACTCTCCTTCCTCGTATTCCTCGACAGCATCCAGACCGCCAATCTGCCCTCTATCGGAGAATACGTCACCGCCAACGAAGTCAATCTATGCCTGTGCATACAGGCCTTCCAGGAGGCTGTACACAGCCAGAGTTACAGCTACATGCTGGACACCATCTGTGAACCGCAGCAGCGCACGGAGGTGCTCTATCAATGGCGCAACGATGAGCACCTCCTGCGCCGCAACACCTTCATCGGCAACCTGTACAACGAGTTCCAGCAGAACCGCACGCCGGAGAACTTTGCCCGCACCCTGGTGGCCAACTTCATTCTGGAGGGCGTGTATTTCTACAGCGGCTTCATGTTCTTCTACAACCTGGGTCGCAACAACAAAATGCCCGGCTCCGCGCAGGAAATCCGCTATATCAACCGCGATGAAAGCACCCACCTCTGGCTCTTCCGCAACATCATCCGCGAGCTGCAGCGCGAGCAGCCCGAGCTCTTCACCCCGGAGCGCGTGGAAGAATACCGCGCCATGATTCGCGAGGGCTGCGAACAGGAAATCGCCTGGGGCTGCTACGTCATCGGCGATGACATCCCCGGGCTCACCACCGGCATGGTGCGCGACTACATCCGCTACCTGGCCAACCGCCGCTGCCTGGACCTCGGCTTCGCCCCAGTCTACGAGGGCTACGAGACCGAGCCCCCCGCCTGCGCCTGGGTCAGCCAGTTCAGCAATGCCAACCTCATCAAGACCGACTTCTTCGAGGCCCGCTCCACCGCCTATGCCAAGAGCACCTCACTGGTGGATGATTTATAAGTCCGAACGCAGTGAGGATATCGTCACGTAGTGATATCGTCTGCCCCGCAAGGGGCAGATATCGTCCAATCCGTAGGATTGGATATCGTTTCCGCTGACGCCTGCGCATAGATTTCAGCGCAAACCGGAGCACTCACACGTGTCCCAAAGTTTAAATGACGGCCCCAATAAA